>JBJXGH010000114.1:0-39826 GCA_046153685.1 Alphaproteobacteria bacterium | reverse complement strand
GCGGATGGCTCCCTCCCAAAAGGCCAGAAATTCGCTTCGCCCCGCCCGAGAACCGCCGCCGCGGATTTCCTTCATCCGGCTCTCCGCTTGTGCCAAGGCGGCCTCCGCGCCCTCGAGATCGCCGGCGCTCGCCAACGAGCCGGCATGCGCGGCGGACCACACGATCTTGCTGCCGGGGTAAGGCGCGATCTCGATCGCCAATTTGCGCAACTCCGCGCCTCGGCGCGAATTACCCGCGAACAGTTCGACGAGGGCCAGGTCCCAGGTCAGGCCGGCCTTGTCGATATAGGGTGCGCTTTGCGCAAGCTCGTACGCCGTGCCCATATCGGCGTGGGCCTGTGCCGTGCGGCCCAGGCGGAACGCGGCGAGGCCCCGTGCATGCAGCGCCTTGATGCGTTGCGTGGCATCACCCGATTCCGGCACGGCGCCGTCGGCGAGCGCGCGGTGGACGTCGAGCTTTTCGATATTGGCGCTCTGTTTGGCGAGCGCGCCCAGGATGTCCTTGACCGTGCGCGGCGGCGGAGCGGGCGCGGCGACGGGCAAGGACGCGGTCGCGGTTTGGGCGCGGGTCGGTGGCGAAACCGCCAATCCCGTGAGGCCGAGGGCGAGAATCGAGGCAATGGCCAAGGTGCCGCGTGCTCGCCTATTCATGTTCATGTTCGCCCCCTCGAATTGCGCGCCGATTTCCTTGCCGATTTCCGGTATGTTTGCGTTTCTATGGTGCGGTTACAATTCTAGGCCCGCCGCCCCTCCAACGCGAGAGCTTGCCATGGCCACCACCGTCATCCGCGACGCCGAATGGATCATCGCCTGGGATGGCAAGCGTCAGGTCTATCGGCGGGGCGGCGATGTCGCCTTCCGGGGCGATACGCTCGTCCATGTCGGCGGAAGATTCACTGGCCCCGCCGATACCGTGATCGACGGCAAGCGCCGCCTGGTCATGCCGGGTTTGGTGAATATCCACTGCCATCCGACCAATCAGCCGCTTTACAAGGGCGTGCGCGAGGAATTGGGCAACCCGCATCTTTACGGTAGCGGGCTTTACGATTTTGCGACGCTGCTCCGCCCCGATGCCGCGGCGCGCCGGGCGGGTGCTGCCTATACCTATTGCGAGCTGTTGCTGTCGGGCGTGACGACCGTCGCAGATCTTTCGGCGCCCCACGAAGGCTGGATCGCGCTCATGGCGCAAAGCGGCCTCAGGGGGTGCATCGCGCCCATGTTCCGCTCGGCCGAATGGGAGGTGAACGACGGCCGCACGCTGACCTATAAATGGGACGCATCTTCTGGCCGCAAGCGCTTCGAGGAGGCCTTGCGCCTCGTCGACGAGGCCGCACGCCATCCCTCGGGCCGGCTGTTCGGCATGGTCTCGCCCGGGCAGATCGATACCTGCGAGGAGGAATTGCTGCGTGATGCGGTCGCGGCGGCGCGCGAGCGGAACATGCCCTTTCAGGTGCATACCTCGCAAAGCGTGGTCGAGTTCAACGAAATGACCAAGCGCCACGGCTGCACCCCGGTGCAATGGGCGCACGAGATCGGCATCCTCGGCCCGGGTTCGGGCCTTGGCCACGCGATCTTCGTCGATCACCATTCCTGGCTGCATTGGCCGACGCGGCGCGATCTCTCCATCATCGCCGACACGGGCACCCATGTCGCCCATTGCCCGACCGTGTTCGCGCGCTACGGCCACTCCTTGCAAAGCCTCGGCGGCTATCTCAAGGCCGGCATCACCGTCGGAATCGGCACCGATACCTTCCCCCACAACATGATCGAGGAAATCCGCACCGCTCTCATCATGGGCCGCGCCGCGGCTGGCTATATGCAAAGCGTGACCGGCGGCGAGGGCCTCGAGATCGCGACCGTGGGCGGCGCCAAGGCCCTGCTGCGCGACGATATCGGCCGCCTCGCCACAGGCTGCAAGGCGGATTTCGTACTCGCCGATCTCGACCACCCCATGATGCGCCCCGAGCGCGACCCGTGGCGCTCGCTGCTTTACAGCGCCGCCGACCGGGCGGTGCGCGATGTCTATGTCGGCGGCGCGCAGGTCGTGCGCGACGGTACTGTTCTGACCATGGACATGGCGGAGATCGCGGGTCGGCTCACGGAAGGCCAGGCGCGGATGGAGGCCGACACGCCGCGCTACGATCACGCCGGGCGCACGGCGAACGAAATCGCCCCGCTCTCTTTGCCGCTTGCATAGCAATACCGCGCGCGTGCGCCGGTTGACTATGGCCCACGCCCTCATAGGCTAGCCGCCGACCGAAACGGGGAGATCGCCTTATGGTGGAGGAAACGCTTGATCGGGTGCGCGCACGCTGCGTGCTCTCGACCAAATTATGGGGTCGCACCTTTTCGGGTCTCACCTGTGTCACGTTCCGTGAACGCGGCGCCGACGCCTTGCACAAGCTGTGGTTCGACGTGCTGTGCGGCCATCAGGTCGGCCACTACCACGAAGGATTGAAGCTTCTCGGCATCGACAAGGATCCGCCCGCCATCGCGGCGGCGAAGTACCATTATCTGACCAATCAGATTGGCGGCCTAGACATGGAATATGTCGAGGAATCGCCGAAGAAGGTCTGGATTCGCTACGTCGCGCCGATGTGGACGTACAACGGCGTTGCGTTGCTGGCGCTGCCCGGGCGCGTGCGGCGCACGATCTTCTCGGCCTGGCATCCGCGCAACGGGCAGCTCATGGGCTGCCCGCGCTTGGGCTATGTCGGCACCAAGTTCATCATGGAAGGCGATCCGTACGACGAGGGCTATTTTCTGGAATACGACCGCGATTTGGCGCCAGGCGAGATCATGCGCTACGAGGTCGTGCACAAGACGCCCGAATTCGACCCGTCAAAGGCGCCGAAGCTCGATCCCAAGATTTGGCCCGAGGCGCGCCTGCTCAAGGCGCAGCGCAATTTCTCGGGCGGCTATGTCGCGACCACGGTCGAAATGCTCGGGCGCACCTACGGCGAATACGTCACGAACTTCATCGTCGGCGAAACCGCCCGCATGCTCGCCGTGCAGTACATCCATGAACTCAAGGCCATGACCGGCGTTGCGGGCAAGGACGTGGGCGCGATCGCGAGCCTGTTCGCGACCGTGCTCGACGCCTGCTATCAGGATTTCACCGCCGAGAAGATTTCCCCCACCCGTCACCGCATCGCGCTCCGCTCGTATCGGCCTTTTGGCGACGATGCGTCCGAGGACTTGCGTGCGGCGTTTTTCCAGTTCCAGTCCATGGGCACGCGCATTCTCAACGGCCGGGTCAAAGCCACCCGTCATATCGAGTCCCTGGGCGGCGCCAAGACCGCCGAAATCTGGGACTTCGAAGACACGGGACGCTGGCTCTACTGACGCCATGCTGCTCGACGACGCGGAAAGCATCGCCCTTCTGGCCGGGAAAGGCGCCCTTCCGGCCGATGGCGCCATGCTCGCCAAGGGCGAAGCGGGCGCGGACGGCGCCCTCGCCATCGCGCTCGACCGCGACCGCCGGGGCCATGCGGTGCGATTTGCGCGCATCGAGGGGACGCGCGTCGAGGGCTCGCACCTTGCGCACTTCGTCGAGCCGGCGTCGGCGGTGCCGGGGTTTCTTGCGCGGCGCGCGGCGCAACATCTCGGGTATTCGGGCGAGGCGGCCCAGTCTTGCGCCCGCGCGCTGGCCGCGTCCTACGCGCTGGTGCTAGACGACGCGCTCTCGGTCGAGGCGCGCCTTTGCCAAGGCCGCATCTCGGGCGCGCGCATCGTGCTCGATGCCACCGCGCGCTTTCGCCATCCCGAATGGGCGCCCTACGGCGAACGGCTAGAGGGCACGGCCGAGGAAGTGCCGTTTCGGCGCGTCGGCGCGGTTGCCTGCGTGCCCGATCCCGGGGCCAAGATCGTCGCGGTGCTGAGTGGCGCGGGACTCATGATGACCACCCTCGACATGCTGACTGCGCGCGGCGCGCGCGTGCGCTGCGTCATCGACATGCAGGGCCTGCCCCTGCAGGGCGTCGAGGGCATGGCGCCCATCTTCGAGCTCGTGGGACGGATGAAACCCGCGGTCACGCTCATCGGCGGGCGCTTCATGGCGCCGGTCGCCCACGAATTCGCGGCGGCGGTCATTGCCGCCAATCGCAAGGCCCCGCTTACGGGCCAGGTCATCACCTGGCTCGCGGGCAACCGGGCCGAAGACGGTCAAACCCTGTTCGCCGAGGCGGGATTTAGGCGCGTTGACGATTATCCCTCCGCCATCGCGGCGACGGTTTCCGCCGGGGTTTAGCATGGGCATTCTGACCGGGCCCGAAACGCGGGTGATCGTGCAGGGCATCACGGGCCGGGTCGGCGCGGGCTTTGCGCGCCGGCTCGCGGGCTTCGGCACGCGCGTGGTCGGCGGGGTCACGCCCGGCAAGGGCGGGGCGGAGGTCGATGGCTTGCCGGTATTCGATTCCTGCCACGACGCGGTCGCGCGCACCGGCGCCGATACGAGCTTCGTCGTCGTGCCACCCGCCGCCGCGCTCGATGCGGTGTACGAGGCGGTCGATGCCGGTATTCGTTTGATGGTGCTCTATATCGAGAACATTCCAGTCCTCGACGCGCTGCGCTTCACCCGCCACGCGCGCGCGCGGGGCGCGGTCGTGCTTGGCCCCAATTCCGCGGGCTGCATCACCGCGGGCGGCGTCGCGCTGTCCGAGGTCGATCCGCGCTTTCTCCTCGCCGGGCGCATCGGCGTCGTGTGCAAGAGCGGCGCGATGTGCGCGGAATCGGCGATGTATCTCAAGGAATCGGGCCTGGGTGTCTCGACCATTGTCTCCATCGGCGGCGATCATGTCCTCGGCACCTATCACGCCGATGTGCTGCGCCTGTTCGAGGCCGATCCGGACACGGACGCCGTGGTCTTGATCGGCGAAATCGGCGGTCGGTCCGAACTCGAGGCCGCGCGCGCGGTCGCCGAAATGACGAAACCCGTGATTGCCACGATCATCGGCGGCTCGGCGCCCGAGGGCCGGCAAATGGGCCATCCCGGCGCGCGCACGGGCGAGGCCGAGGAAGGTGCTGCGCACAAGCGCCGCGTGCTGGCGCAAGCGGGCGCGGTGTTGACCGCGGATGTGACCGAAGTTGGGCGCGCCATGCGCCGCGCGCTGGAAAGCCGCGTATCGAAACGGAGGAACCTGCCGTGACGCTCCGTGTACCGAAAAACGATACCTCCATTCGCAAGTCCCTGGAACATTCCGCGCGCACCGAACCCGAGCGCGTCTATGCGATCTATGAGGACCAGGAGATAACGGTTTCGGCGTTGAACGCGCGCGTCGATCGCTTCGCCAACGCCCTCGCCGATCTCGGCCTGGTCAAGGGCGACCGGGTTGCGATCATGCTGCCGAACCATCCCGATCACTTCGTCGCTTTCCTTTCCTGCGCGAAGCTCGGAATCGTTCAGGTGCCGGTGAATTCCAACCTGCGCGGCGCCAGTCTTGAATATTTGGTCGAACATTCTGCGCCGAAGGCGGTGATCGCCGATACCGTATATGCCGAACAATTGCTGCCGGCGCTCGCGCACACCAAGGTTGAAATCGCGATCTGGCGGCGCGGCACGGCGGTCGTTCCGGGCGCCAAGGTCCTGGCCTTCGATGCGTTGCTGGCGCGCGGCGCCGCCAAGCCCCCGCCGGGCGATCCGCAATGGCACGACGTGATTTCGATCAGCTATACCTCGGGCACCACCGGGCCGCCCAAGGGCGTGCAGGTGACCGACAAAATGTTCCGCGCCTCGGCGGCGGCGATGCTTCTCGTGGCGGACGCACGCCCGGGCGACCGGATGTTCCTGTGGGAACCGCTGTTCCACATCGGCGGCAGCCAGGTGATCGTCGGCGCGTGCGGCTTTCCCGTGACCATAGCGCTTGTCGAACGCTTCAGCGCCTCGCGCTTTTGGGATCAGGTTCGCCATTGCCGCGCGACGCAGATCCATTATCTCGGCGGCATCCTGTCCATGCTGCTAAAACAGCCCTCCCGACCGGATGATCGCGACCACATGGTGCGCGTGGCCTGGGGGGGCGGCGCGCCGGAGCCGGTGTGGCGGCCCTTCATGGACCGCTTCGGCGTGCAAATCCGCGAGAATTACGGCATGTCGGAGTGTTCGAGCCTGACGACCGTTAATGTCGAGGGCAAGCTCGGTTCGGTCGGCGTGGCCTTGCCGTATTTCGAGGTGAAGCTCGTCGGCGATGACGGCGGCACCCTCGGCGACGGCGAAATGGGCGAGATCCTGGTGCGTGAGCGCGAACCCGGATTCATCATGACCGGGTATTTCCGCAACCCCGAGGCGACACAAAAAGCGCTTCTGGGCGGCTGGATGCACACCGGCGATCTCGGCATGCGCGATTCCGCGGGCTTTTACAAATATCTCGGCCGCAAGAAGGACAGCTTGCGCCGGCGCGGCGAGAATGTTTCCGCCTGGGAGGTCGAGCGCGTGATCGCGGCCCTGCCGGCGATCGAGGAATGCGCGGTGATCGGCGTCGATGCCGAATTGGGCGAACAGGACATCAAGGCCTTCATCAAGGTCCTGCCTGGAAAAAGCATCGAGCCCATGGAGGTTATCAAGTGGTGCGAGGAACGCCTCGCCCATTTCCAGGTGCCGCGCTATATCGCCGTCGTCGGCGAGTTTTCCAAGACCGCGACCGAGCGCATCCAGAAGGAAAAACTCGACAAGGGCGTGAGCGATTCGTGGGACTTGGAAAAATCCGGTTACAAGATCAGGCGCTAGTCCGCGCTTCGAGATAGCGCAAGGCCAAGATCGCACCCGCGACGATTCCCGACCAGACGACGAGCGAGCCGAGCGCCAAGGTGGACACTCCGGTCACGCCTTGGCCGATCGTGCACCCGAGCGCGAGCGCGCCGCCCAGACCCATGAGCGCGCCGCCGAGCGCGTGATGGACGAAGTCTTCGCCGCCGCCGAAAAGCTCGACGCGCAGACGCCACGGCCAAGCGATCGCCGCGAAGGCGCCCAAGACCACGCCCGGCACGGCGCCATGAGCAAAGCCAACGGCCGGCATTTCGCCGAGCGCGAGTGCGAGAAAATCGCCGAGCGGTAGAACGAAATTCAAGGAATCGGGATGGCGGTCGATCTCGCCCAAATGGCCGCCGGACGCGAGCCAGCCGAGCATCACGATCAGGCCAAGCAATGTCCCGCCCGCGATATCGCGCCGAGAGGCGCGGAATTTCGCGTCCTTAAAGCACAGAATCAGCAATATGCCCGACCCGCCAAGAGCCAGGGCGGCACGCAGCCTGCCGCGCGAGAGCCCGGTTAATTCGGCTAGGACCGCCGACGCATCTTGGCTGCCGAGCGCGTCCGGCATCGCCATAGCCGCCATGGGATTGGCGGCGGAGATCAGCCAAACGCGCGCCGGCGCGCCCGCGCCAAAGGTTGCGAGATAGGCGAACGCCGCGATCGCCAGGATGACGACCAAGGATTTGACGCTGCCCGCGCCCAAGCGCACGAGGGCCCGCAGCCCGCAGCCCCCGGCGAGCGTCATGCCGAAGCCGAAGCACAACCCGCCCACGAGCGCCGCCAGCCAGCCGAATTCGGGTGCCGAATAGGGGGCGGCGTCGAGTTCGACCGCGCCCGCGGCAAAGAGCGCCTCGGTGCCCGCAAGCGCGGTGGCAATGGCCAAAAGCCAGGCGCGAAAGCGTCGCCAATCGCGCATCAGCACGATGTCCGATATGGCGCCCATGACGCAGAAATTGGTCCTCAGCGCCGCAAAGCCGAGCGCGGTTCCACCGAGAAAGCCGATGAGGAGATCATTGGGCATGGACATTTCCGCCGTTTGGCGCGTCGTGCCGTTTTCCGTCCGAATGGTTTGTCTTCCGCTAGAATAACCCGTCCGATACCCAGGCGCGGCGCATAAGGCGCTCTTTGCGCGCGCCCTGCCATGGGATACTAGTCGGCCATGATGACGCAAGCTTGCGCCCGCCCCAACCCTGATTCCCTGCGATTTAAGCCATGACGGCAAAAACCCTCGACGGCATCTTGGTGGTCGCCCTCGAACAGGCGGTGGCGGCGCCGTTCTTGTCCTCGCGTCTCGCGGACGCGGGCGCGCGCGTCGTCAAGATCGAGCGGCCCGAGGGCGATTTCGCGCGCGGCTACGATGCGGCCGTGCATGGCCAGTCGAGCTATTTCGTCTGGCTCAATCGCGGCAAGGAATCGGCCGTGCTCGACATCAAGGCGCCGGCGGACGCCGCCTTGCTCGCGCGCATGATCGCACGCGCCGATGTCTTCATCCAGAATCTCGCCCCCGGCGCGGCCGAACGCGCGGGTTTCGGCTCGGCTCAATTGCGCCGCTGCCATCCCAAACTGATCGCGGTCGATATCAGCGGCTATGGCGAGGACGGCCCATATTCCGAGATGAAGGCCTACGATCTGCTGATCCAGTCCGAATCGGGCCTGGCCTCGATCACCGGCACGCCCGATGGTCCGGGGCGGGTCGGGGTTTCGCTCGTCGATATCGCGGCCGGCATGTACGCGCTCGTCGCCGTGCACCAAGCCCTGCTTGACCGCGCACGCACGGGCGAGGGCCGCGTGCTCAAGGTCTCGCTGTTCGACGCCATCGCCGATTGGATGAGCGTGCCGCTGCTCCATCACGACTATGCGGGGCGCGCGCCGGCGCGCGTGGGCTTGAATCACCCCTCGATCGCGCCCTACGGCGATTACGCGGCAAAGGACGGCAAGGTTGTCATCTCGATTCAAAACCAGCGCGAGTGGCGGCGCTTCTGCGCCGAGGTGCTGCTTTTGCCTGGCCTCGCCGAACACCCCTTGTTCGCCGACAACAATCGCCGTGTCGCCAATCGCGCCGCGCTCAACCGGGAAATCGAGGCCGTGTTCGCCGCGCTCGCGCGCGACGCGGTGATTGCGCGCTTGCGCGCGGCGGGGATTGCCTACGGAGCGCTCAATTCGGTCGCGGATTTCTCGCGACACACCCAGCTCCGCCGCATGGCGGTCCAAACGCCGAAGGGCGAAATCGCGCTCGTGGCTCCGCCCGTGCGCGCGGAAGGCATGGACGCGCATTTCGGCCGGGTGCCGGCCCTGGGCGAGCACACCGAGGCTTTGCGCCGCGAGTTTTCGACCTAGATAAACGCTTGGGATAACCCTCGCCGGATTCAAGCGCGCCAACAACGCCGGACCGCGCGCCAATCGGCACGCGCCGAACCATTCACGCGCATCCGCGCGTCGAGAGAGCAGGGATGTATTGGGATCATCGACTTTGGCAGTTCACTTTGGGCGTTCGCGGCCGGTTGGCGGCGACGGTGCTCGTCGGGCTTCTGTCCGCAGCCGCGGGCATCGCGCGCCTGGGCGCGCTCGGCTGGTTCATCGCCAAGGCTTTCGATGGCGCGGGATTCGGTGCGCTGGTCGAATACGCGGCGCTGGTCGCGGCCGTCATGGTCGCGCGCGCGGGCCTCGAATATCTCCGGGCCATGATGGCGCACCACACCGCGGGCGTGGTGCAGGTCGAGCTGCGCCGGCGCATCTACGAACAGGTCGTGGCGCTTGGCCCCGCGCATTTCACGCGCCAGCGCACGGGCGATATCACCTTGTCGCTAGTCGAGGGCGTGGAACAACTCGAAATCTATTTCGGCCAATATCTGCCCGCCCTGGCGGTGGCCGCGCTCACCCCGCCATTGGTCTTCGCCTTTCTGGTTTGGCTCGATGCGCCGATCGCGGTCGTGCTGCTGGTGGCGGCGCTTGTCACCCTCGCGGCGCCGGCGATCTGGCATCGGCGCGATTCGGCGGCGAGTCAGGCGCGCCAGGAATCCTATGGCGCGTTCGCGGCGGAATTCCTCGATTCGATCCAAGGACTCTCGACGCTCAAGGCCTTCGGCCAGAGCGGCCCGCGCGCGGCGATGCTGGCGGGCAAGGCGCACAAATTGTTCGGCGACACGATGTGGGTCCTTTCCACCAACACGCTCGCGCGCGGCATCACCGATACGGGTATCGCGGTCGGTGCCGCGGTCGCGCTCGGTTGGGGCGCCCTGCGCGTGGTCGAGGGCGAGATGGCGCTATCGACTCTTCTGGTCGTCCTCATGCTCGGCGTCGAGGTCTTTCGCCCTTTGCGGGAAATCCGCGGCCTGCTGCATTACGGCATGGTCGGACTTGCGGCGGCGCACGGCATCTTCCGCCTGCTCGATGCCAAAACACTGATCCGCGATCCGGCACAACCGCTTGCCGGCGCCGATTCCCTGGCGCCGAGCGTGGCGTTCGAGAACGTGCGCTTTGCCTATCCGGGCAACCGCGCACCCGCCCATCGCGGCCTTGATTTTGCGCTGCAAGCGGGCGAGCGCATCGGCATCGTGGGCGCCTCGGGTTCCGGCAAGTCGACGGTCGTCAAGCTGCTGCTGCGGCTCTACGACCCCGAGGGCGGCCGCGTGCTCGTGGGCGGACGTGATGTGCGCGAATGGGCCGAGGCGCAATTGCGTGCGCGCATCGCCGTGGTGAGCCAGGACAATTACCTGTTTCACGGCACGGTCGAGGACAATTTGCGGATGGGCAAGCCCGGGGCGAGTCAGGACGAAATCGAACGCGCGGCGCGCGCGGCGAACGCTCACGGGTTCGTTGCGCGCTTGCCGGAAGGCTACCGGACCGTGATCGGCGAGCGCGGCGTGCGCCTCTCGGGCGGTCAGCGCCAACGCATCGCCATCGCGCGGGCGCTGCTGCGCGATGCGCCCATTCTGGTGCTCGACGAAGCGCTGTCGGCGGTCGACGCGGAGAATGAGGCGGTCATCCAGGATGCCCTCGACCGGCTCATGGCCGGGCGCACGACCATCGTGCTGGCCCATCGCCTCTCCAGCGTCATCGGCTGCGACCGCATTCTCGTGCTCGATGGCGGGCGCGTGGCCGAATCGGGCACGCACCACGAATTGATGCGCGCTGACGGAATCTATCGCCGCCTCATGGCATCCCAAGCGCGCGATACGGCGCCCGACGCCCTGCTCGACGACGGCGAGACCCCCCCCGGCCCCGACGAGATCGTCGAGGCGCAATTCCGGCGGGACGCGCCGGAGGTGCCGACCGAGGCCGTGCGCAAGGCCGAGGAAATGGGCTGGGGCGGATTATTCCGCGTGCTTACGGGGCTGATTGCTCCTTGGCGTGGGCGGCTCGCGCTTGTTTTTGCGCTCGGCGTGGCGCGCGTCGCGGCCTTCATTGGCATCGGCGTGCTCTCGGCGTTCGTCGTCGCGGCGGTCAAATCGTCCGCGCCGTTCGATGTGCTGCTGATCGCGCTTGCCGTGCTCGCGCCCTCGGCGGGGGTGCTGCATTGGCTTGAATCCTGGCTCGCGCACGACATGGCCTATCGCCTGCTCGCCGCCATGCGCATCGACATGTTCCGCAAGCTCGATGCCCTGGCGCCCGCCTATTTCGCGCGCCGGCGCACCGGCGATCTTCTGGGCGTCGCCACCCACGACATCGAGCTTGTCGAGTATTTCTTCGCCCACACCATCGCGCCCGCCTTCGTCGCCGTGGTGGTGCCGGCGAGCGTACTCGCCATTCTGGCCTGGCAAGGCTGGATGCTGGCCGCGGCGCTGGCGCCGTTCCTTCTATACGCCGGATTGTCGCCCGTGCTCGGGCGCGCCCGTATCGACGCGCTCGGCGCGCGCGCGCGCGAGGCGCTCGGCGAGATGAACGCGCACGCCGTCGATACGGTTCAGGGTCTGGCGGAAGTCGTCGCCTACCAGGACGCCGGTCGGCGCGGCACGCAATTCGCCGGCAAGGCGCGCGACTATCTTAACCTGCGCATGGCGCTGTTCGGCGATCTGTCGCGCCAAACCGTGGCGCAGGAATTGGCTGCGGGCTTGGGAGGCTTGGCGGTCATGGCCGCGGGCGTATATCTCGCGAACATCGGTGCGCTCGAGATGGCGCTCGTTCCCTTGCTCGCCCTCCTCGCCATGGCGTCCTTCCTTCCCGTGTCCGAGATCGCCCATGTGGGACGGCAATTGGCCGACACCCTCGGCTCGACACGGCGTATTTACGCGGTACACAGCGAACCCGTGCCGGTATTGGACGGCCCGGGCGCCCCGCGCCCCGTGGGCGCGCCCGCGGTCGAATTCGCCGATATCACATTCTCCTATCCCGGGCGTGGCCGGCCCGCATTGGAGGGCATCGCGTTTACCGCCGCGCGCGGCGCGACGACCGCGCTTGTCGGCCCTTCGGGCGCGGGCAAGACCACGCTCGCCAATCTCATGCTGCGCTTCTGGGATCCGGGGCAAGGCGAGGTACGTCTTGACGGTGCGCCGCTCACCGCCTTCAAGCTCGACGAGCTCCGCAAATGCATCGCCCTCGTGGCGCAGGACACCTATCTGTTCAACGACAGCTTGCGCGCGAATATCGCCATCGCCTGGCCCGAGGCGGACGATGGTCAAGTTCGCATAGCGGCATCGAAGGCCGCGCTCGACGAATTCATTGCCGAATTGCCCGACGGCCTGGATACGGTGGTCGGCGAGCGTGGCGCACAGCTCTCGGGTGGCCAGCGTCAGCGCGTGGCGATCGCGCGCGCCTTCCTCAAGGATGCGCCGGTGCTTGTTCTGGACGAGGCGACCTCGCACCTCGACGCGCTGAGCGAGACCAAGGTGCGAGCGGCACTCGATCTCCTGATGCGCGAGCGCACGACCATCGTGATCGCGCACCGGCTTTCGACCGTGCGCGAGGCGGCGAAGATCGTGGTTCTCGACGACGGACGTCTGATCGAGAGCGGCACCCACGCCGAATTGCTGGCGGGCGGCGGGCTCTATGCGCGCCTGGTCTCGCGCCAGCTCGGCGGCGGTCCCGGCACGATGGTCCGATAGGGCGCCGGCGACGGTTGTGGCGGGCAAGCTGGAATTGGTATCGTCCCGCCAAGGGGAGAACACATGGACCGCAGCGAAGCCGCCCACCCGTGCTGGGCCGATATCGATCTTGAGGCGCTTGAGCGCAATTACCTCAACGTCCAGAGGCGCCTGAAGCCGGGTACGCACATCATCTGCTCGATCAAGGCCGATGCCTACGGCCACGGCGCGGTCGCGGTGGCCGAGCGTCTCGCGGCCATGGGCTGCCATTCGCTTGCGACGGGCGATATCGACGAGGCGATCGCGATGCGTCGTGCGGGCGTGCGGGCGAAGATCATTATGTTCGCCGGACCCTTGCCCGAGGGCTTGCCGGAATTTCTCGCGCACGACCTTATTCCGACGGTCTATGACCGCGAGGGGGCCGAGGCCGTGTCGCGCGCGGCGACCAAGCCCACCCCGGTTTACGTCAAGGTCGATTGCGGCCTCGGGCGTTTGGGCGTGCGGCTGGACTTGGCCGCCGATTACATCGCCTTCATCGCCCGCCTGCCGAACATCGTGATCGAGGGCGTCTATAGCCACGTACCCTTTGCCACGCGCGCGACCGCGGAGTGGTCCCAGCGCGGGCTTCATGCCTTCGGCGGACTCATCGCCGAATTGGCCAGGCGCGGCATTCGCCCGGAGATCACCCAGGCGCGCGCGAGTTCGGGCGTGCTCATGGATCTCGAAGATCCGTGCAATGCCGTGTGCGTGGGGCATTTGTTGTACGGCCTGTCCTCGATGGCACCGGGCGAGGCGGAGATGGCGGGTTTCGAGCCGATCCTCTCGGCCGTGCGCGGGCGATTGGTGCATATCGGGCGCCATCCCGCGGGGCGCGATATCGCGGTCGGCGGGCTTTACGGCATCAATTCCGCGCGCACCACGGGCGTGCTGCCCATGGGCATGACCAATGGCTTGCGAATGCCGGCGCCAGGCAATCAGGCCTTCGCGCTGTTCCGGGGGCGCCGCGTGCCGGTGCTCTCGGTCTCGCTCGAACACACGACGCTCGACCTGAGCGATCTTCAGGACCTGAAGGTCGGCGAGACGGTGACGGTGCTCGGCGCGGATGGCGCGGAGCGCATAACGATCGAGGACATCGCCGAATGGCAGGGCCGCGCGCCGCTCGAGATCGCGATGACCTTGTCCAAGCGTCTGCCGTTCCGCTACGGCAATCGCGCCGACGATGTCTGGGCCAATTTCGGCACGAATTAGCAGCGGGGGAATGTCATGCGGCTTACGGGCGAACAAATCGCGCATTTCCACGACAAGGGCTACCTGTTCGTACCCGGCCTCATTCCCGCGGCCGAAATGGCTGCGGTGAATGCGGCCTTGCCGCGCCTCATGTCCTATCAACGCCGCGAGATCGTGCGCGAGAAGGACAAGGCAACCGTTCGCTCGATTCTCAACTCCCACCTGTTCGACGACATGATGCGCGCCATGGTGCGTCATCCACGCGTCATCGGACCGGCCGAACAGCTCTCGGGCGGGCCGGTTTATATTTTCCAGTCCATCGTCAATTTCAAGCGGCCCTTCACGGGCGATGTCTGGCAATGGCACCAGGATTATCCGACCTACCGGGCCGACGATCTGATGGCCGAGCCGCGCGGGGTCAATTGCCTGGTGTTCTTCGAGGATGTGTCCGAGTTCAACGGCCCGCTGATGATCGTGCCGGAAACCCACACCTTGGTGACCGAGATGCCGGAAATCGACACCTCGACCACCAGCTATCCCCTGCGCTCGCCCAAGGCCGACGACATCGCCGCGATCATCAAGGAAAAGGGCTTGGTCGCCCCCAAGGGGCCGGCGGGATCGGTCATCTTCCAGCACTTGAACGCGCTGCACGGCTCGGGACCCAATCTCTCGCCCTGGGGCCGGACGATGCTCTCGCTCACCCTCTCGGCGGTGGACAACAAGGCAACGGGCACGCGGCGTGGTTGGGTGGTGTGCCATGACTATTCGCCCGTGGTGGCGCTCGGCGAAGGCTGCTTGCTGGCAAACGGCGGCTGAGCCGCCGCTATCCCACCCTGGATAAAACCCAGGGTTCACGATAGCTTCGCGTCTTATCCACAGTCTGTGGACAACCGGCTTCGAGCGACAGACCCAAACGGCTAGCCATGGCGCCGTCCAAGCACATTATGCTCACGTCCCATCCGGCGGGAAGGCGCGCCAAGCCGCGCGCGATCCGCTGGGGCGCGGCCACGCCCAAGGAACGCGGTCCCATCATCGCGACCGTGAGCAATCCCGCCGACCGCAACGCGATTGGCACCCACGCGGGGTCATACGCCATTTATCGCGCGCTCGCGGTCGCCTCGGGCAGCCTCGATCCCGATCGCAAGCCCGATTACACCAATACCGAACCCGCCGCCGTCATCGGCCCCCACCTGCAATGGCATGATCCGGCGCGCATCGTTTCGCTCGACCCCTACGGTCACATGGTGGGCAGCGTCTTCGCCGAGGACATCGCGGCGGGCATCGATGTCCGGCCCTCGATCGCCATCACCAAGGCGCAGATGAATCTGCCCGAGATCGGCCAGGCCATGGCCGCGGGCAGGCTCGCGCCGGACGGCGAGGTGCTTCTGCCCTCGGGCGATATCCGCGTGACCAAGGCGGCGATCGATCCGGTGTGGTATCTGCCGGGCATCGCCCGGCGTTTCGCCATTACAGAGACCGCGCTGCGGCGCGGCCTATTCGAGCAAACCGGCGGCATGTTTCCCGAACTCGTCACGCGCCCGGACCTGAAGGTCTTCTTACCGCCGGTCGGCAGCATCACCGTCTATATCATGGGCGATCCCGCGGCGCTGTCGGATCCCGCGCGCACGCTCGCCTGCCGCGTGCACGACGAGTGCAACGGCTCGGACGTCTTCGGCTCGGATATCTGCACCTGCCGGCCCTATCTCATTCACGGTATCGAGGTTTGCGTCGAGACCGCCCAGAAGGGCGGGGTGGGACTCATCGTTTACAACCGCAAGGAAGGCCGCGCACTTGGCGAGGTCACCAAGTTCCTGGTTTACAACGCGCGCAAGCGCCAGCCCGGAGGCGATTCGGCGGCGGCGTATTTCGAGCGTACCGAATGCGTGGCCGGCG
The DNA here is from genome assembly GCA_046153685.1 of Alphaproteobacteria bacterium. Lineage (GTDB taxonomy): Bacteria > Pseudomonadota > Alphaproteobacteria > CADEGL01 > CADEGL01 > CAMAPP01. The sequence continues at coordinate 23,941 of JBJXGH010000114.1, read as the reverse complement.
TGCAGGACGCGCGCTTCCAGGAAATCATGCCCGACGCGTTGCACTGGCTCGGGGTCAAGCGCATCCATCGCCTGGTGTCGATGAGCAACATGAAATACGACGCCCTTGCGAACCAAGGCATCGAAATCGGCGAGCGCGTGTCGATTCCCGACGACCTCATTCCCGCCGATGCCAAGGTCGAGATGGAAGCCAAGAAGGCCGCCGGATATTTCACCACCGATCCAGTGCCCGGCGCCGACAGCCTGGCCGCGGTCAAGGGTCGCGGCCTCGCGGACTGACATGGCGCGCGAGGACACGGGCCTGGGCGACGACGCGCGCGCCGCCGTGCGGCTATTGCGCGCGCCCGCGACCATTCGCGCGCGGTCCGCGCAAATCTTCGCCCATATCCTCTCGGGTCGCTCCGAGCATTTCCTCGCGGACGTGGCGCAGCTCGACCGCGTCGCCGAATTCGTGATCGAAACGACGCGCGCATCCTATCCCGATCTCGCCATTCCCTATCATTCGCGTTGGCGCCATTTCGAGACGGGCGGCACCGAGCGCTGGCGCGCGATCCGCGACGCCGCCCCCGATGCGGCCGAGCGCGGCCGGATCGCCTACGATCTCGTGATCCCGAGCGTGCTGCTCGATGCCGGCGCGGGCCCTGTTTGGCGCTTCGTCGAGCCGGGCGGCGCGATCTACGCGCGTTCGGAAGGCTTGGCGGTCGCGAGCTTCCGCGCCTTTGCGGACGGTCTGTTTTCGGCCGATCCATCCTCGCCCTGGCGGGCGGACGGTGCGGCGCTTGCGTCCCTGGACAGCGCGCGTTTGGCGGGCGCATTTCAGGTGCGCGCTGATAATCCCCTCTCGGGCCTCGACGGCCGGGCCGAGCTCGTGCGTCGCTTGGGCGCGGCCGTGCTCGCGCGCCCCGATATTTTCGCGGGCCGCCTTGGCGGATTGTTCGATCATCTGTGCCGCCAAGCGCAAGGCAGACGTCTTGGCGCGTCGGCGGTTCTTGGCACGGTGCTCGAAGTGTTTTCGTCCATCTGGCCCGGGCGCCTCGCGCTTGGCGGCGAAAATCTTGGCGATGTCTGGCGTCACGCCGCTGCGCGCGGGCCGGGCGCGTCCGATTTCCTGGTGCCGTTCCACAAATTGTCCCAATGGCTCGCCTACTCGCTCGTCGAGCCTCTCGAATGGGCGGAGATCGCGGTCCATGGCCTCGACGAGCTGACGGGCCTGCCGGAATACCGCAATGGCGGGTTGTTTCTGGACATGGGCGCGCTCGTCTTGCGCGATCGGCGCGCGGGCTCGCTTGTCCATGCGGTGGGCTCGCCCCTCGTCGTCGAATGGCGCGCGGCGACGGTGGTTCTGCTCGACCGCGTGGCCGCGCGCGTGCGTGCGCGCCTGGGCCTCGGCGCTTCGGCGCTACCCTTGGCCAAGGTGTTGCAGGGCGGAACATGGGCCGCGGGGCGGGCGGTCGCGCGCCGCCGCCGGCCTGATGGCGCGCCGCCCCTTGTCATTGACAGTGACGGCACCGTGTTCTGATCTAGGCGTTCAATCGAGGAGTTTCCCATGGCCGGCCGCGTCATCGTCGTGGATCACCCCGTGGTCCAGCACAAGCTCACCCAGATGCGCCGGCGCGAGACGCCCAGCGGCGATTTCCGCCGCCTGCTGCGCGAAATCAGCACGTTGTTCGCCTACGAGGTGACGCGCGACTTGCCGGTCACGACGGTCGAGATCGAAACCCCGGTCGCCCAGATGATGGCGCCGGTTCTCGCCGATCGTTCCATGTGCTTCGTGTCGATCCTGCGCGCGGGCAACGGCATCGTTGACGGCATGCTCGACGTGCTGCCGAACGCGCGTGTCGGCCATGTCGGCCTCTACCGCGATCCTGAAACCTTGGTCGCCGTCGAGTATTATTTTAAAATCCCCGAAGACGCCCATCAGCGCCACATGGTGGTCGCCGATCCCATGCTAGCCACGGCCAATTCGGCGATCGCCGCCGTGCGCCGGCTGAAGGAAATCGGCCCGCGCTCGATGAAATTCGTCTGCCTCGTCGCCTCGCCCGAAGGCGTCGCTTCCTTTCACTCCGAACACCCCGACGTGCCGATCTATACCGCTTCGGTGGACGAGCGCCTCAACGATCACGGCTATATCGTGCCGGGCCTGGGCGATGCCGGCGACCGCATCTACGGCACAAAATAGGAGAGCGCCATGGCGGCCCCCACACGCAACACAGGCGGATTCACCGCGGTGGACGTGCCGGCGCGCACCGGTTCGACCTATCCCGAGCCGTTCCGCAGTCAATGCGCCGCGCGCGAGAAGCGCGCGCTTGGCGACGCCGCGGGCCTCGCCAATTTCGGCGTCAATCTGGTGCGCTTGCCTCCAGGCGCGCCGTCCGCGATGCGCCACTGGCACAGCCGGGAGGACGAATTCATCTACGTGCTCGAGGGCGAACTCGTGCTGGAGTCTGATGCGGGTGACCAAGTGCTGCGTCCCGGCATGTGCGCGGGCTTTCCGGCGGGCGAGGCGAACGGCCATCGCCTGGTCAATCGGAGCGCCAAGGATTCGGTTTATCTCGAGATCGGCGACCGGTCCTTCGGCGACGTGGTCGAATATCCCGATGTCGACATGCGCGGTCACGCCAAGCGCGCCGGCTTCGCCTTCTCGCGCAAGGACGGCACGCCCTACTGAGCGGCGGCCGCGTTCGCGGGTTACGGCATTTGCCGCGGCGCGCTAGAGAATTTCAAAGTGCACATCGCGCGGCGGCGCGCCGTTGACTGGAATCGTGCCGAGATCGTAGGGGCAGGCGGACATGACGACGATGGCGGCCATGTTCGCCTCGAGGATCATGTAATCGCCGGGTTTGGAGGTCGGCTTCATGAAATCGATGCGCGCGTCCTCGCGCACCTTGACGTTCATCCAGAGATTGAAGGGCTGCGGCGTCGGCACGGGCATCGCGATGCCGCATTTGGCCAATTCGACCTTGAGGTTGTTGGCGCAGCTATCGTGGAATCCGGCGACGCCCTCGAGCCGGTAGCGGTGCTCGTCGCAGCATGGATAGGACGTGTCGTGATCGCCCGAAGATGCGTCCTCGATCACGGTCAGAATCGGATGGCGCTCCCAGGTCACGAAGGCCTCGCCCGGCCGCGGATAGAGCCGGCGCAGGAAACTATGCGTGTGCGACATCGACATGTAGCGCGCCGGATCGCGCGCATCGAACGCCCACATGTCGATGACCTGTGTGCCGTGGGTATTGATCACCTTGAAGCGCCCGCCCTTGGGCAAGGCAAGATGCGCGCCGAGGCGCGCCGGCACGATGTCGAGTGTCATCGCTAGCTCCTTGTTGGCTTGCTTGGATTTGCGCGTTTGGCTTCGCCTGTTCGGCTATTCGGCCGCCAACTCGTCGCCGAACAGATGCTTGCCGCGTTCCCACACTTTGTCCGCAACCTTCTGACATTCGCGGATCGCCGCCTTTTCATCGACCGTGGTCACGCGGCGGTCATCGACCACGAGTTCGCCGTCGATCCAGACATGAGTCACGTCGCCGCCCTGGGCGTTGTAGACCAGACCCGACACCACGTTCTGCCGGCGGATGGGGTTGACCCAGGCGGCCGACATATCGAGGAGAATGACATCGGCCTTCTTGCCGACTGCAAGCGAGCCGATTTCCTTATCCATCCCGAGACAGCGCGCCCCGCCCATCGTCGCCATCTCGAGCGCCTTCCAGGCGTCGATCAATTCGACATTACCCGACTGCACGCGCGCGAGGATCACGGCGGCCTTCATGATCGTCCACATATCGTTGGAGATCCAATCGGAGGCGAGCGAGATTTCGATGCCCGAGGTGTAAAATTTTTCCATCGGCGGCATATAGCCGCGCTTGCCGACGAGATAGGCCGTGTGGCCGAACTTGGTGTTGGTCGAACGGAAGATCTCGAGCTCGCGGTCGCTCAGAAACACGCAATGCACGGCGAGCATGTCGGGACCCATGAGGCCGCAATCTTCCAGAACCTCGACCGAGCGCTTGCCGTAATTGTGCTCCATGAACGCCTGCTCGGCGGGCACCGAGGCGCAATGGGTATGCAGGCCGACGCCGTATTTGCGCGCAAGCTCGCCGCATTTGGCCAAGGTCTCGGGCCTGGCGCGGTCGGGGCCGTCGGGCGCCACGCGCGTGGTAATCCGGCCGTTTGCGGCGCCGTGCCATTCTTGGATGAGCGCCTCGCATTCGTCGAGATTGCGCTTGGCGAGCTCGGGCAGCCAGGTGCGGTCGAACTTGCCGGGCGTGATCTGTCCCGTGTTCATCTCGCGCACCACGCCGCCCACGACCGCACGTACGCCCAAATCCTTCACCACCTTGGCGGGCTCGGGCATGTACCACCACATTTCGTTGAGTGTGGTGGTGCCGGTCTTCACGGCCTCGATGCCGTGCACGAGCGCGGGAAAATAGACGTCGTCGGCGAAAACGTGGTCTTCCTGCAGCGGGATTGCGCGCTTGAACGAGCCGCCCATGGCGCGCTTGGCGTCCTCGGTCGTGCCCTTGTTCAGCGAGCCGACGAGATGGATATGCGTGTTGACGAGGCCGGGCAGCACCGCCTTGCCGCGTGCGTCGATGGTCGTGTCGGGCTTGAACTTGGCCTTGACCTCGGCCACCGAGCCGACGGCGACGATGCGGTCGCCGTCCAGCGCCACCGCCCCGTCCGGAATGGTGTGTTCGCGCCGAGTCATGGGGATCACCCAGCCGTGCTCAATGAGGGTCTTGGCCATGCGCGCCTCCTGTTGTGTCGGCGGTGATTCTGCCTGGCCAAGCGCCGGGCGCAAGGCGCCTATGCCCGGCCTGGGGTCGCCGCGCGGCGCTAGTTCGCGGAGGAAAGGCGCGTTAGAGTCACCGATCGGGGGGGCCGCAATACGATGACGTCGATGGGTGGTTTCGACCACGTGCCGTTCGCACGGAGGTGGGTCGGCTTTGGTTTTGCCCTTACAGCGGCGCTTTGCTATTCGACGGGGACGATCTTCGCCTCCACCGTCTTCGAATCGGGCGCCAACGCCCAGACGCTGGTGACCATCCGGGCATCCATCGTGCTGCCCGCGGTCTTGATATACGCCGCGCTTGCCGGCCGCACGGTCATGCTGCCCAAGCGCGAGCGAATGTTCGCCCTGGCCTTGGGCGTGGTGACGGCGTTCCAGCAGCTCTGCTTCTACCTGTCGATCGAGCGCATTCCCGTGAGTCTCGCCATCCTCTGCGAGTACCTCTATCCGGCGATCGTGCTGCTTTCGATGCGCGTCATCTTCGGCGAGGCGCTCACGGCCTTGAAAATCTGCTGCATCCTCGCCGCGATGCTGGGCGTGGCGATCGCGCTTCAAGTGGATATGGACCGGCTCAACCTGTTCGGCGTTTTGTTCGCCTTCGGCAGCGCCGTGGGTGCCTCGATCCGGCTGATCGCGAATGGTTGGCTCTTGCGCTCGGCCGATCCGATCAAGCTGATGGTGCACATGCTGGTCGCGATTCTGGCGGTGTTCTGGCCGCTGTTCGGTTTCGCGGGGCTGCTTCACTTCCCGCAGACGGGGATCGGATACGCGGCGCTTGTCGGCATGGCGGTCTTGAACGGCGCGGGAACGATACTGGCGCTGTCGGCGCTCAAGCGTATCGGCCCCACCCGCACGGCTGTCGCCCAGACGGGCGAACCGCTGTTCACCATGGCCATGGCGATCGTCATTCTCGGCGAGGCGTTGACGGTTCAGCGCGCGGCGGGTGCGGCGCTCGTGATCGGCGCGCTGTTCACCTTGCAGCTTTGGCGGGCGCGCCAGATTCGCTGATTCTCAGCGCCGCTCGAATTCCTTGAACGGCGCCTCGCGCTCCTTGAGGAAGGCCTTGAGTCCCTTCTGGAACAACAATCGGAACCAGCGCCCGCCTTCGGGGGTGGAATGGAGCTGGGCCGTGGTCTCGGCGTTGTAAAGCCAGGCATTGTGCATGCCCGAGGCGAGCTGGGCGTTGTTGATCGCGAGCTTGTTGAACTTGATGCCGGGCACGGGCACGCGCGAGAGCTTGCGCGCCAGCGCCGTCGCCTCGGCCATCAGCGCCTCGGGGGCGACCGCCTTGTTGACGATGTGCATGCGCGCCGCGTCCTCGCCCGAGATCGTGTCGCCCGTGAACATGAGGTGCCGGACGTGCCGGATGGGCGCCGTCCACGGCATCATCAAGGTTGGCGGCGCCGAGGCGTGGCGGATTTCGGGCTCGCCGATGCGCGCGTCCGTCGCGGCGACCGCCAAGTCGCAGCACAGCATCAATTCCATGCCGCCCGCGAGGCAATAGCCGTTCACCGCCGCGACCGTCGCGATCGGCGCCGACCAAAGGGCGTGCAGCCGGCGCATATTGCGCAGCACGTCCTCGCGCCAAGCCTCGATGCCCATTTCGTAATTGTCGGCCTCGAGGTCGAATCCGGTGGAAAACGCGCGGCCCGCGCCCGTGATGACCAGGGCGTTGACCTCCTTGCCGGCGCGCTTCACCGCGTCGTCGATCTCGTCCATGAGGACATTGCCGAGGGCGTTGAGTTTTTCGGGGCGGTTGAGTGTCAGCACCGCGAATTTATCGGTCGCATCGATCTCGTAGGTGATTTGGCTGTAGGACGGCGGGGGGCTGGCCATGGGATGCTCCGTTGTTCGACCCGGTTATACGTCGCCGCCGCGCGCCGAGCACGCCCGCGAGAGGGGCGACGTGCCGCATGGCCTTCGGCGCGGCTATGGGGCTAAACTTAGTCCATGACCACGCCCCCTCCGGCCCAAATCGGCATGCGTCTCGACGAGGTCGATACGCCCGCCCTCATCGTCGAACTCGACGCCTTCGAGGACAATCTTCGCCGCATGGCGAAGGAGCTCGAAGGCACCGGCGTTCGCCTGCGCCCCCACGCCAAGACGCATAAATGCCCCGTCATCGCGCTGCAGCAGATGGCGCTGGGCGCGGTCGGGGTGTGCTGCCAGAAGGTGGGCGAGGCCGAAGCCATGGTGTATGGCGGAGTGTCCGACGTGCTCGTCACCAATCAGATCGTCGGCGCGGGCAAGTTGAGGCGTCTTGCGGCCTTGGCGAAGCGCGCGCGCATCGGCGTGTGCGTGGATGACGCGGGCAATCTCGATGACGTGGCTTCGGCGGCCGAGGAAGCGGGAGCGGTCCTAGATATCTATGTCGAGATCGAGGTCGGCATGGGCCGCTGCGGGGTATCGCCGGACAGGGCGGCTGTCGCATTGGCCAAGCGCGCCGCGTCGAACCCACATCTTCGCTTCATGGGCCTGCTGGCCTATCAGGGTGCCGCGCAGCATCTGCGCTCGCCCGAGGAACGCGCGGCGGCGATCGCCTTCGCCGCCTCGTGCGCGGGCGAGGCCAAGGCGCTGATCGAGGCCGCCGGCGTGAAGTGCCCCATCGTCACCGGTGCCGGCACCGGCACCTACCGCAACGAAACCGCCAGTCGCGTTTACAATGAAATCGAGCCGGGTTCGTACATTTTCATGGACGCCGACTACGCCCGCAATCGCGGTGCGGGCAACCGCGCCTTCGACGATTTCCGGCACGCCCTCTTCATCCTCGCGACCGTGATGAGCCGGCCTAAACCCGAGATCGCCGTGGTCGATGCGGGCTTGAAGGCGCTCTCGGTCGATTCCGGCATGCCGGGCATCGAGGGTGTCGAGGCCGAATATCTCGGGGCCTCCGATGAGCATGGGAAATTGCGTCTAGGCGCCTCGGCGCGCGCGCTCAAGCTCGGCGCGAAGCTGAAGCTCATCCCCGGCCATTGCGATCCGACGGTCAATCTTTACGACTGGTATGTCGGCGTGCGCGCGGGAAGGGTCGAAGCCATCTGGCCGATCGCGGCGCGCGGCGCGATCACCTGAACGCCGTGCGCGTCGCTTGCATCCGCGCCCATGGCGGTCTTGAGGCGCTTCTCCACGAGGACTGGCCCGATCCCGCACCCGGACCCGGGCAAGCCCTCATCGAGGTTGGAGCCTGCGGCCTCAACCATCTCGATTTGTTTGTCATCAAGGGCATGGCCGGGGTCGAGATCGAGTTCCCGCGCGTCACCGGCGGGGATATCTCGGGCATAGTCGCGGCGACCTTCTCGCCGGACGATAGCGCGTGGGTCGGCCGGCGCGTGCTCGTCGATCCCTTGGTGGTCGAGGGGCGCAAGCGCATGGCCCTAGGCGAGCACAAGAACGGCGGTTTGTGCGAACGCCTGTGCGTGCCGGTCGGCAATTTGATCGCGCTGCCCGGGGATGTGAGCCTCGAGCGCGCGGCCGCCCTACCCATCGCCTACGGCACCGCGCACAAAATGCTCGGCCCCGGCCGCGGCGATTTGAAGCGCGGCGAAACCATGCTCGTGCTCGGCGCGAGCGGCGGGGTGGGCGTGGCTTCGGTTCAGCTCGGCAAGCTCATGGGCGCGCATGTCATCGCCTGCACGTCCTCGGCCGAGAAAGCAGTGAAGCTGGCCGCGCTTGGGGCGGATGCGGTGATCGACACCTCGCGCGAGGAATTTTCGGCCGCCGCGTGGCGCCTCACGGACAAGCAGGGCGCGGACGTGGTGGTCAATTTCACCGGTGGCGAGACCTGGGTTCCAAGCCTGCGCGCGCTCAAGCGCATGGGTCGCGTTCTCGTGTGCGGCGCAACGGCCGGGTACGACCCGGTCGAGGACCTGCGCTATCTTTGGATGCGCGAGGCCGCGATCATTGGCTCCAATGGCTGGGAGCGCGAAAACCTGACGGCGCTGGTGGACTTGGTCGCGAATGGCGGACTGTCGCCCGTCATCGACCGGGTGCTGCCCCTTGCCGAGGCCGCGTCCGCCCTTGCGGCACTGCGCGACCGCCGGGTGTTCGGCAAGGTATTGATCAAGCCATGAGCGAAGCGGTGGATTTGCAGGCGGTCGTGCGCGAATACGTCAGCGCGCCGTTTCACGTCTGGCTCGGCGTCAAGATCGTGCGCGTCGCCGCCGAGGGGGTCGAGATTTCGATGCCGTGGCGCGACGAATTCTACGCCCAGGAAGCGCAAACCTACATGCACGGCGGCGTGCTGGCGGCCGTCATCGATCTCGTGGCGGATCTCGCCATCGCGGCCAGAATCGGCCGAGCATTGCCGACCATCGATATGCGCGTCGATTATCACAAGGCCATGACGCGGGGCGAATTGCGCGCAACGGGAATCGTGATCAAGGCCGGGCGCACCATCGTCACCGCCGAGTCGCGCATTCTCGACACTGCTGGAAATTTGATGTGCAGCGGGCGCGGAGCTTATCTGAACGCTCGCTAGGGAGAACGCGATGGCAATCGTCACCGATCTCGATCATGTGGGTGTGGGCGTGCGCGATCTGGCGGTGGCGGCGCGGACCTATGAGCGGCTCGGCTTCACCCTTTCGCCCTTTGCGCGCCACGCGGGGGCGGTCGAGCCGGGCGGGCCGATCGTCGCGCGCGCGACCGGAAATCGCTGCGCCATGCTCGGCGCGGGTTATCTCGAACTCATCGCCATCGTCGATCCGAAACTGCCCGCGGGCGGCCTGGACGCGCGCATCGCCGCGCGCGAGGGCGTGCACATCGCCGCTTTCGGTTGCGCGGACGCCCAGGCGGCGGATACGCATCTGCGCGCCGCGAACTTCGCCTCGCGCGGCAGCGTCTATCTCGAACGCATGGTCGATTCGCCGGAAGGCCCCATGATGGCGAAGTTTGACCGCGTGCCGGTCGCGCCGCACGAGACGCCGGAAGGCGCCGTGTTCTACATCAAGCACCTGACGCGCGAGGCGATCTGGCAGAAGCAGCTTTTGAAACACGCCAATGGCGCGCTCGCTCTCGACGAGGCGGTGTTTTGCGTCGTCGATGCGGACGAGGCGGCTCTGCGCTATGGCCGGTTCTTCGGCTTGGCGGCGACGGGCGCGGGCGGGGTGCGGCGCTTCGCCTTGCCGCGCGGTACGCTGACCCTGGCCGATTCGCGGGGACTCCGCGATCTTCTGCCCTTTGCGGACGCGGCGCCTGCGCCGGGCATCGTCGGGGTGACGGTGCGGACACACTCGCTCGATGAAGTTCGGCGCACGCTCGAGGCCGCGCGCGTGCCGGCGTTGGTGCAAGGGAATCGCATTCTGGTCGCGCCCGGCCACGCCCATGGCTGCGCGCTGACCTTCGCCACGGATTGACCGGGCCGCATGGACGATCGGCAGACGCACAATCTTGGCTATTTTTTCCGCCCGGCGGCGCGGCGCGCCCCGGACAAGATCGCGGTTGTCGATTTGTGGGGCGGGCGCGAGCGGCGATTGGGGTATGGCGCGCTCGATGCCCGTCTCGACCGCGCCGCCGCCGCGCTCGCCGCACTCGGCCTTGCGCCCGGCGACCGGTTATTCGTGTGCGTCGGCAATCGGGTGGAGTTTCTCGAGATCTTCTTCGGCGCCATGCGCGCGGGCATCGTGCCGGTTCCGGCCAATCCGCGCCTGGGCGCCGACGCACTCGGCCATATTCTGGCCGATAGCGGGTCGCGCGCGGCCGCAGTCGATCCCGACATCGGCGCGCATGCCATGGCCGTGGTCGAGCGCGCGGGCATTGCCGCGAAAATCTCGCTCGCCCCCCGCGCGGGCTGGCGCGATTACGAGACGGCGCTGGCCGCGGCGGCGCCCGGATTCGCGCCGCCCGAACTCGCCGCCGATCATCCCGCCTTCCATCCCTATACCTCGGGATCGACAGGCAAGCCCAAGGGCGTGATTCTCACCCATGCGGGCCAGCTCTGGTGGCTTGGTTGCCGGCACCGGCTTTATCCCGTGACGCCCGAAACCGTATCGCTCGTCGCGGTGCCGCTGTTTCATAAGAACGCCATGGGTGCGGCGATCAAGCCGAATCTTCTGGCCGGCGCCTCGCTCGTCATCCTGCCGCGCTTCGATGCCAAGACCTATCTCAAGACGCTCGCGCGCCAGCGCTGCACCCACGCGCCCGGCGTGCCGGCGCTGTTCATCATGATCTTGCAAGAACGCGATCTGATCGCGCAGCTCGATCTTTCGGCATTCCAGGCGATCATGGTCGGCTCCGCCCCGGTGCACGAGGAGTTGGTGACCGCGATGACGAAGACCTTCGGCGTGCGCGTCATTCAGGGTTATGGCTTGACCGAGGGCGGGCCGGTGATGTTTGGCCCGCCGCTCGACGGTCGCGCGGTGCCGGTCGGCAGTGTCGGCGTGCCGTGGCCGGAGGGCGAGGTGAAGCTTGTGGATGCGGCCGGCGGCGAACGGGCCGATTACGGCGAGCTGTGGGTGCGCAATCCGGGCGTGACTCCGGGTTATCACAATCTTCCCGACGTCAATCGCGCGCGTTTCGCCGACGGCTTTCTCAAGACGGGCGATCTGTTCAGTTGCGACGAAGAGGGGTTTTATTTTTTCCGCGGCCGGGTCGATGACATGTTCGTATGCGGCGGCGAGAACATATATCCCAAGGAAGTCGAAAATCTCCTCATGTCCCACCCGGACGTGGCCGAGGCTTGCGTCGTTGCCATGGACCATGCGCTCAAGGGCCAGGTGCCGTGGGCGATGGTCGTGGCGAAATCCGGCGCCGAGGTCGATGAGGGCGCTCTCAAGGCGCATTGCCTTGCGGCGGGGCCGGCCTATGCCCATCCCCGCCGCGTCGTGGTTGCAATGCAAATGCCCCTGTCGGGCGTGGGCAAGATCGACCGCGAGGCTGTTAAGGCAATGCTCGACGCCGAACACGCGGTCCCAAAGGAATAGATAAGGGCGAACGAGCTAAAGCCGGCCGCGCCCTACGAAGGCGCCTCGCGCAGGGCTGGACAGCCCGACGCACAAGCCCCTAGCCTCCGCCTCCGATGACCGAGCCTCAAAATCCGCCCGTGAAAAAAGTCCGCCCGCGCGACGCCTCCAGCGTCGTGCTCTATCGCCACCGAGGTCCGCGCATCGAGGTGCTGATGGGGCTGCGCCACGCCAAGCACAGTTTCATGCCGCACCGCTGGGTATTCCCCGGTGGGCGGGTCGATATCGGCGATGCACGCGTTCCGACCGCGGCGCCGCTTCGCCCGGCGGTGGCCGCGCGCATGGCGCATTGCACGCCGTCGGTGGCGCGCGCGCGCGCGCTCGCGGTCGCGGCGGTGCGCGAAACCTACGAGGAAGTCGGCCTCATGCTCGGCAAGCCGGTTTCGGGGATGCTTGATCCGGTGCCCGAGGCGTGGCGCGGGTTTTTCGACCTTGGTCTTGCGCCCGCCCTCGACGGCCTGGATTTGTTCTTCCGCGCGATCACGCCGGTTTATTCACCCAAGCGTTTTCACGCGCGATTTTTCCTGGCCGATGCCGACCGGGCGGAGGGCGCGCTCAAGGGGTCGGGCGAGCTTGAGGATTTGCGCTGGCTTTCGTTCGAGGAGGCGTTCGCCTTGCCGCTCGTGGACGTGACGGAGGAATGTTTGAAGGAAGCCGCGCTCATGCTGGCTTCGCCCGAGAGGCGCGAGCGCGCCGGTCCAGTGCCGCTGTTCTGTTATCGCGGCAAATCTATGACGATCCGGAAGCGCTAGCGGGACGCGGCGAGGTTTCGGTTTTGTATACGCTCTATGTCACCCGAAATTCCGCTGGAATGGGCGCGCACGCGATGCTTGAGGAATTGGGTGCGCCATTTGAGACGGAGGCGATCGATACCAGCAAGCCCCGGACGCCCGAATATCTGGCGATCAATCCGACGGGGCGGATTCCAAGCCTGGTGGAACGCGACGACGCGGGACAGCGCGTGGCCGTGGTGTTCCAGTCGGCGGCGATCCTTTGCCATCTGGCCGACCGCCATCCCGAAGCCAAGTTCCTCGGCCCCGTGGGCGGGCCGGCGCGCGCGCGGTCGCTGCAATGGCTTTGGTTCATGGCCGAGGCGCTGCAGCCGGCCTATCTCATGCATTTCCATCCCGATGGCTTCACCGCCGATCCCTCGGGCCAAGCCGCCATCGACGCCAAGGCAACCGATCTCATCGACGCGGCCTGGGCCATTGTCGACGGCGCGATCGGCGCGGGTTCCTACATGGGCGGCATGGCCCCCGATATCTGCGATTTTTATCTTTTGACTTTCGCCCTGTGGCACAAGGCGCACCACCGTCCCCTGGCCGCCCATCCCAATCTCGCGCGCGCCTTGCGCGGCATGACGGCGCGGCCGGCGGTTCGGCGTATGATGGCGGCCTCGGGGAAAACCCTGCAATTGTGAAAACCTAACATTCGCGCGGGCACAATCCGCGCCGAGACGATGCCACAACGCAACGGCCGCGCCGAAAGGCCCCGTCTGCCAAACCCTGCGGAGGCTTCATGTACCAACTCTATCTGACGATGCGTTCGGCGGCGATGAGCACCCATGCGGCGCTCGAGGAAGTCGGCGCGAAGTACGAGCTCCGCCCGGTCGATCTGTCCAAGCCCCGGCCGGCGGAATTCCTGCTGCTCAACCCCCAGGGCAAGGTGCCGGTGCTGATCCACGATCTGGGTAGGGAACGGCGGGTCATGTTCCAGTCGGCGGCGTGTCTGCTTTACCTGGCCGACCAACATCCCGAGGCCAAGCTCGCGCCGCCCGTGGGCTCCCCTGAGCGCGCTTTGGTTTACCAATGGCTGTTCTATATGGCGGAATCGTTGCAAGCCCCGTACATCACGTATTTCTACGCCGACCGCTACACCGCCGATCCGGCGGGCGTGGCGGCGGTCAAGGCCAAGGCGATCGACAATATCGACGCCGCCTGGAGCCATCTCGACCGCGCGCTGGCCTTAGGCCCCCATTTTCTCGGCAATGCCTACAGCATCGCCGATCTCTACATGCTGACCTTCGCCGTCTGGCACAAGCCGGAGATGAAGACGATGGCGCCCTATGCCCATGTGGCGCGCAACCTGACGCTCGTGCGAGCCCGCCCCGCGGTCAAGCGCATGCTGCAGGCGAACGAGGTCGCGTGATTCCTCAGCGCAGACGGTAACGCGCGGCGGCAGTGGCGGCGCCGTTTTCGGCGGCGGCGCGCTCGGTTTCCACCATGTGAATCAAGTGGGCGAGCACGGTATGCCGCGCAGCCCCGTGCAGATTGCGCGGCACCGACCGGTACATGCGCTCGACCATTTCCGGGATCGTGCACAACCCGGCGCGGATGCAGTCGGCGATCTGCGTCTCGCGCGCCCGGCGATGGCCGGCGAGCGCGCGGACGAAGCGGTGCGGGTCGGGAATGGCGGGGCCGTGGGTTGGCCAATAGACCTCCTCGGTCCGCGCCATCAAGACGTCGAGAGAGGCCAGATAGTCGCGCATATTGCCGTCGGGGGGCGAAACGACGGTCGTGGACCAGCCCATGACGTGATCGCCGCTGAACAGCGCGTTCTCCTCGCGAAGGGCGAAGCACAAATGATTCGAGGTATGGCCTGGCGTGTGGACGGCTTCGAGCGTCCAGCCCTTGGCCGACAGCATCGCGCCGTGGTGCAAGACCATGTCGGGAACGAAGTCCATGTCGCCGCCTTCCTCGACCTCCGGGCCCTCGCGCTGCCCGCCGCCATGCGGGCCGAAGCCGAAGATGGGCGCGCCGGTCCTTGCCTTCAGCGCGCGTGACAGGGGCGAATGATCGAGATGGGTGTGCGTCACGACGATGTGGCTTACCCGTTCGCCCGTGATCGCCGCTTCGATGGCGGCCAGATGTTCGGGTAGATCGGGGCCGGGATCGATCACGGCCACGTCACCGTATCCAACGATGTAGGTGCCGGTGCCGTGGAAGGTAAAGGCGCTGGGATTGCGCGCGACGACGCGGCGGATGAGCGGCGAGACCCGCGCCACGCCGCCATACTCGAAGTCGATCTCGCGCACGAAAGGAATGTCTTCGACCATGACTCGCCGCCACCTGGTTGTTGGGGCGATCTTGCGCCGGTATGGGCGCCGCTTCAAACGATTTGGTGACGCCGCGCGGCGCGCGGCGAAATAAATTCCCTGCGCGTAAAAAATCCCGCGCTACTCTTGCATCCCTCGGCACCCGAACATAAATTGCGGCCTTCGACATGCCGCGAACAGGCATGGCACGGATATTCGGAGCGCAACGCACCGCGTCGAGCGAGGGAAGGGGACGTTCGGTTTTTCGGCCCGGCCGTCTTTGACTTGGTTCGATCTTTGATTTGGTTCGATCTTTGATTTGGTTCGATGTCGGCGATGTCGTCGGTTTTGATGCAAGGCAAGGCCCTCGACGCAAGACTTGGCGGCTTTCGATCGACCTTGAGGGCGATACCGAAATTTCGGTCCTCTTGGATGTTCGGCGCGGCGATCCTCCGCGATGGCATGATCCCGCCCCGGGGATCGAGGAACGGCAATGCACCAGATGACGGATCGCCTTCGGAATTTTATCGATCGCAATCCGGACTTGGAGCCGCCCTATCTCGTGGTCGATTTGCGGGAAGTCGAGCGGCTCTACCGCAATCTCAAGGGCGATCTGCCTTTCGCCGATGTGTACTACGCGATCAAGGCAAATCCGGCCCGCCCGGTGCTCGAGCTTTTGCACCGCCTCGGCGCGAGCTTCGATTGCGCGACCGTGCGTGAAATCCGCGACGTGCTTGAAGTCGGCGCGTCGCCCAAGGCGGTGTCCTACGGCAGCACGCTCAAGAAAGAGCCGGATATCCGCGCCGCGCGCGATTTGGGCGTGGATCTGTTTTGCTTCGATTGCGCCGAAGAGCTGGAGAAAATCGCCCGCCAGGCACCTGGCTCCAGGGTCTTCTGCCGCATCCTCGTTGACAATACGGGCGCGGACTGGCCGCTCACGCGCAAGTTCGGGTGCGAGCCGATGGAAGCCGTGCCGCTCATGGAACTCGCGGCCAAGCTCGACCTCGTGCCCTATGGCCTGTCCTTCCACGTCGGCTCCCAGCAGCTCGATCCGCTATCCTTCGTGCGCGCGATCGGCGCGTCGTCCGACGTGGTGGGCGCTTTGCGCACGCGCGGCATCGCCATCCAGATGCTGAATTTGGGCGGCGGGCTGCCGGCGCACTACGACCGTAAGATTCCGCCGCTGGCCAATTATAGCGCGGCGATCAAGGCCGGCCTCGACGAGGCCGATTTGAATGGCGGCCTCAAGCAGATCATCATCGAGCCTGGCCGATACATGACGGGCGATGCGGGCGTGACGGTGTCCGAGGTCATTCTGACCGCCATGCGCGGCGACCAGCGCTGGGTGTATCTCGACATCGGCAAGTTTGGCGGCCTGGCTGAAACCATGGACGAGGCAATCCGCTACCGGATGGTCACGCCCCATGGCGGCGCGCTCACGACGCCCTCGGTGGTCGCGGGTCCGACCTGCGACAGCGCCGACGTGTTGTATGAGAAAAACGTCTATCAACTGCCGAGCGCACTCAAGACGGGCGACCGCGTGCATATTCTCGCAACCGGCGCCTATACGACGACATACGCATCGAATGGCTTCAACGGCATTCCGCCGATAGCCGAATATTACATCTAGATTCCGGCAAGTCCGCCGCTCGCTCGGGCTGTCTTCCCGGTGGTGCTACCGGGCGCGGCGCGCTCCTAGGTCGGGTCCGGCAGGTACTTGGCAAGCGTGCCGTTCCAGGGAATGAATCCGACAGGGGTCAGGACTTGCGCTGCCGGATTTGGGCGTCGGCGGCGCACGGCCCCACCCATGGCATCGGGCGCGAGCACGATGACGCGGCAGGATTCGGCGCGCGCGCGCCGTTCGATGGCGTCGATCAGCAGCATCAAGACATCGGTGTTCACTAGGCCGAGCGCAACCAGAAGCTCGATGCGCAGCACGCGCTCGTCCTCACCGTCGCGGCTCAAGGCGGTTGCGAACAGTCCGTACATATAGCCGGCGCGATCGAAAGCGGCCTGCATGTCGCCGGACGGCGAATCGAGCCGGGCCGCGCGGGCAACCCAGTCGGAAAGCGACCATTGCGGCCAGTGCGCGCGTAGCAAGGGGTAGGCCAGCGCCGCGCGCGTGGCGGGCAAAGGTGCGATTTGGAAGCCGAGAGCCGCGATTTGCGTCTGGCCCGTGGTACCGCTAGCCTTTCGCCCATCGTCGCGCTGAGTTCGAACCATGGGCGCGGCTCAGCGAGCGTTTAAAGCTGGGATGGCCAGCGCTGATTTTATGGTACGCGCGACCACGCTCGAACATGGCGTTCGCGGTCTTACATGCGGGCTAGGCGGGATCAATCCATGGCGCTGAAACCGGAAACGAAAATCGCGGATCCAAGGACCGCCGGGAAGGCGGGATCGGCGCGCGGGGCGGGCAATCCGTGCGCGGTCTGTCCGGTGCGCAGCATCGCGTTGTGCGCGCCCCTCGAGGGCAAGGAACTCGATCGCCTCAACGGAATCGTTTCGCATGCGCGATTCTCCCCCGGAGGGGCGGTGTTCTACGAGGGCGACCAGGCCGAGCACATTTTCAACGTCACTTCGGGCTGCGTGCGTCTGTCCAAGATGCTGCCGGACGGCCGGCGCCAGATCACGGGCTTTCTCTGGCCGGGCGATTTCTTCGGCTTGGCTTTCGATCAGAGCTATTCCTATACCGCCGAGGCCGTCGACGGGATCGAGCTCTGCCGTTTCCCGCGTGCCAAGATCGAGGCGCTGTTTCGCGAATTCCCGAAGCTCGAGCATCGTCTTTTGTCGATGGCGGGGAACGAATTGATCGCCGCCCAGGACCACATGATGGTGCTCGGCCGGAAGACCGCCGAGGAGCGCATCGCGACCTTTTTGATCTTGCTCAGCCGGCGTTCGGAGCGTGCCGGCCAGGACGGAAATCCGATCGACCTGCCCATGAACCGCGCCGACATCGCCGATCATCTGGGCCTGACTGTGGAGACGGTCAGCCGAACCTTCACGCAACTCCGCAAGAACAAGTTGATCGACCTCCCTGACCCGCGCCATGTGACGATCATGGATCGTCCGCGGCTCGAGGCCGTATCCGCCGGACACTGAGTCGCGCGCGGTCACGGCCGATAGGCGGGAGCGGGACCGTCGCGCTCTTGCGCCTCGCCGTCATTCGGCACGACGATATCGCGATAGGCATGCCAGCTCGCATGCGCGATCAGGGGCAGCATCACCACCAAGCCGATGTAAAATGTGACCAAACCGACCGCCGTGAACAGCGCGATCAGCGCCGCCCATACCGCCATGGCGCGGAGATTGTGGCGCACGGCGGTGATGCTCGTGGCGATCGCGGTGAAGATATTGACCGGTCGGTCGAGCAGCATCGGTACGGATATGGCCGAAATGGCGAACACCGCCGCCGCCAAGGCGGCACCAAACGCCGTGCCGAGGGCGAGGAAGGGCAATCCGTTCGCCGATAGAAAAATTTGTTCGACGAGACGCGCGAGCGAAGGCGTGTCGCGACTGAAGAACAGGGCGAACAAAAGCGTGGCGATGCGAATCCACAATAGTAGAAACAGCATCAGCACCACGCCCATGAGGCCGATCTGGCTCGGGTTCCGACGCCAGGCGGAGAAGGCGCCGGTGAGATCGACCGGAAGTCCCAGCCCACGCTTGCGGCTGGTGTCGTAAAGCCCGACGGCCAAGATGGGCGCAACCAGCATGAACCCGGCTGCGAGCGGCAGAATGAGATAGGGCACCCCCGCGCTCCAAGCGCCGAGCGTGACCAACAGTCCAAATGCGGCGAAGGCGCCGCCATAGCCAAGGCTCACGCCCGGCGTCGAAACCAGATCGCGCCAACCCGCCGCCAGCCAAGCCCAGGGCCGGTCGATTCCGACCTGCCGGATGCGCGGAGAGGGTGTCACGAATACCGGCACTACATGTGTCATCGCCGAAGCCCCTCCCCAAAAGCGCGCTGGTCCCGCAAGCCGTCCGCCGTTGGAAATCAGGGGCATGGAACGCCCGCCCGCGCGTTGACCCAGATCAATGTTTCTGGAGGCGCGGTGGGGTCCCTTATCGCGCAGCATTGCCGGAGGCCTCGCGGGGGTCGACCGGGACGGAGCAAGGGGGGCCCGATGGCCGTTGCCGCAAGCAGTTCCGAGCGCGCGAGCGAGGCGGGCCCGTATAACGAGCGGGTCATCCGCCTCTTCGCCATCGCCACCATGTTCTGGGGCGTCACGGCTTTCCTGGTGGGCGTCGTGATCGCCCTGCAGCTCGCCTTCCCCGTGCTCAACCTCGATCTCGAGTGGACGACCTTCGGTCGCCTGCGGCCCCTGCACACTTCAGCCGCGGTTTTCGCCTTCGGCGGCAATTCCCTTTTGGCCTGCTCTCTCTATTGCGTGCAACGCA
Organism: Alphaproteobacteria bacterium; assembly: GCA_046153685.1. Taxonomy (GTDB): domain Bacteria; phylum Pseudomonadota; class Alphaproteobacteria; order CADEGL01; family CADEGL01; genus CAMAPP01. The sequence continues at coordinate 4,771 of JBJXGH010000114.1, read as the reverse complement.
CTTGCCGCGCCTCGTTGTTCGGCGGCCCCGCGCTCGCGAATGTCCTGTTCTGGGGCTATCAGGCCTTCATCGTGCTCGCCGGCACGGGCTATGTGCTCGGCATCTCCCAGGGCCGCGAATACGCCGAGCCCGAATGGTACGTCGATTTGTGGCTGACCGTCGTGTGGGTGATCTATCTCTTGATCTTCGTCGGCACCATCATGAAGCGCCGCGAACCGCACATTTACGTCGCCAACTGGTTCTTCCTCGCCTTTATCGTCACGGTGGCGGTGCTGCACATCGTGAACAACCTCGCGGTGCCGGTGTCGTGGACGGGGGTCAAGAGCTATTCGGTGTTTTCCGGCGTGCAGGATGCGCTGATCCAATGGTGGTACGGCCATAACGCGGTCGGATTTTTCCTCACCGCCGGCTTTCTTGGCATCATGTATTACTTCGTGCCGAAGCAGGCGGGGCGGCCCGTCTATTCCTACCGTCTCTCGATCGTCCACTTCTGGTCGTTGATTTTCCTCTATATCTGGGCCGGCCCGCACCATTTGCATTACACCGCGCTTCCCGATTGGGCACAGACGCTTGGCATGGTGTTCTCGGTGATGCTGTGGATGCCGTCTTGGGGCGGCATGATCAACGGCATCATGACCCTGTCGGGGGCGTGGGATAAATTGCGCACCGATCCGGTGCTGCGCTTCCTCGTGACCTCGGTGGCCTTCTACGGCATGTCGACGTTCGAGGGCCCCGTCATGTCGATCAAGCCTGTGAACGCGCTGTCGCACTACACCGATTGGACGATCGGCCATGTGCATTCGGGCGCGCTCGGCTGGGTGGCCTTCGTGTCGTTCGGCGCGATGTATTATCTGTTCCCGCGCCTGTGGGGCCGGCAGGGCCTGCATTCCCTGCGTCTGGTGGCGGTCCATTACTGGATCGCGACGGTCGGCATCGTTCTCTACATCACCGCCATGTGGGTCTCGGGCATCATGCAAGGCCTGATGTGGCGGTCGTACGACGAACTCGGCTTCCTACAATACAGCTTCGCCGAGACGGTGGACGCGATGCATCCGTTCTACGTCATCCGCGCGTTCGGTGGGCTGTGTTTCCTCGTAGGCGCGCTCGTCATGGTCCTCAATCTTTGGCGTACGGTGCGCGGCCCGGCTGCGGCCGCGCGCCCCGCCCTCGCGGCCGCGGAGTAGCGCCATGATCAGCCACGCGCGCATCGAAAAGAACGTCATCCTGATGCTCGTTCTGACGCTGCTGACTGTTTCCATCGGCGGCTTGGTGGAAATCGTGCCGCTGTTCACGATCGAATCGACGATCGAGAAGGTCGAAGGCGTGCGGCCTTATTCGCCGCTCGAGCAGATGGGGCGCAACATCTACGTCCGCGAAGGCTGCTACACCTGCCACAGCCAGATGATCCGCCCCTTCCGCGACGAGGTCGAACGCTACGGCCATTACTCGCTCGCGGCCGAGAGCATGTACGACCATCCGTTCCAATGGGGCTCCAAGCGCACGGGGCCCGATCTTGCCCGCGTGGGCGGCAAGTATTCGAACGAATGGCAGGCCGTGCACCTTGCCGATCCGCGCGGCGTGGTGCCGGAATCGGTCATGCCGCCCTATGGATTTCTCGCACGCCGCGCCTTGCGCGCGGCCGATATCGCCGAGCACTTGAAAGCCCTGCGCAAGGTGGGCGTGCCCTATAGCGACGAGATGATCGCCAATGCGGCGGCCGATCTCGCGGCCCAGGCTTCGCCCGACGCCGATGTCGCGGGCCTGCTCGCGCGTTATCCCAAGGCGGCGACGGGCGATTTCGACGGCGATCCCGAGCGCTTGACTGAAATGGATGCGCTTATCGCCTATCTACAGATGCTCGGCCGGCTGGTCGATTTCTCGACCTTGCCCGCCGGCGGCATCCGCCAATAGGGATTCGGGACATGGATATCCTGCCGCTCCTGCCCTGGCTCAAATCGGCATGGACCGTGTGGTTCCTGCTGGTCTTCGTCGGCATCGTCGTCTCGGTCTATTGGCCGGGGCGAAAGCGTGAGTTCGAGGCGCGTGGCCGCATCCCCTTCGAGCGCGAGGACTGAGCATGGCCGGCGATCTCGACCGCGACGCCCTCACGGGCAAGCCGACCACCGGTCATGAGTGGGACGGCATCCGCGAACTCAACAATCCGCTGCCCAAATGGTGGCTGTACGTGCTTTACGCGACCATGATTTGGGCGGCGGTCTATGTCGTGCTCTATCCCGCCATCCCGTGGTTCTCTGGTTACAGCAAGGGCGTGCTTGGCTGGTCGATGCGCGGCGAATTCGCCGAGCGCTGGGCCGAGGGCCGTGCCGAGCAATCCCAATTCCAGGCGCGCATCGTCGCGGCCTCCATGGAGGAAATTCGCGCCGATCCACTATTGCTCAATTACGCTCTCGCGGGCGGCCGCGCGGCCTTCGCCGACAATTGCGCTCCCTGTCACGCTCCGGGCGGCGCGGGCCGCAAGGGTGGATTTCCGGTTCTGGCCGATGACGACTGGCTGTGGGGCGGCACGCTCGAGGCCATCGAGCTAACCATTCGCCACGGCGTGCGCGGCGCCGACGCCGAATCGCGTCAATCCGTCATGCCGGCCTTTGGCGCCGATGGCATGCTGACGCAGGCGCAGATCGCCGAGGTCGCCGCCTATGTCCTGACCCTGTCGGGCGGGCCGGCGGACGATTCGACCATTCGCGGCAAGGCCATCTTCGCCGAGCAATGCACCGCTTGCCACGGCACCGACGGCAAGGGCGTGGCCGAACTGGGCGGCCCCAATCTTGCGGACCAGATCTGGTTGTATGGCGGCGCCCGACACGAAATCGCCGCGCAAATCGCAAAGCCGCGTGTGGGCGTGATGCCCGGCTGGCAAGGCCGCCTCGACCCTGCGACGATCAAGATGCTCGCGGTGTACGTGCACGCGCTCGGCGGCGGAAAATAGTCCCGCCCCGCGCGGCGGGGCTCGAGTTCGGATAAACGATCGGAAGGCGTGGGCGATCGATGAACGCGGTCGAAATCGACGACGCACGTTCGGTCAAGGTGCAACGCGATGACGGCCCGATGTATGCGAGCCGCGTGCGCGTCTATCCCAAGGCCGTATCCGGCCGGTTCCGGCGTCTGAAATGGGTGGCGCTGGTTGTCTTGCTGTCGGTCTATTACGTCCTGCCGTGGATTCGTTGGGACCGCGGACCGGGCGCGCCCGACCAGGCGGTGCTCGCCGACATGGTGCACGGGCGCTTCTATTTCTTCTGGATCGAAATTTGGCCGCAACAGGTCTATTACCTGACCGGCCTGCTGCTTCTCGCGGCGCTCGGAGTTTTCCTCGCCTCCAGCATCGCCGGCCGCGCCTGGTGCGGCTATGCCTGTCCGCAGACCGTGTGGAGCGACCTGTTCATGTGGGTCGAGCGCCAAATCGAAGGCGATCGCAGCGCGCGCATCCGGCGCGACAAGGCGCCTTATCGGCCTGGCAATCTCGTCCGCAAGCTCGCCAAGCACGGGGCCTGGTTGGTTGTCGCGGCGGCGACGGGCGGGGTGTGGATTACGTATTTCGTCGATGCGCGCGTGGCCGCGCCGGCGATCCTCGAGGGGCGGGCGTCCGCGACCGTGTATTTTTTCTTCGCGCTGTTCACCGCCACGACCTATCTGCTGGCAGGCTGGGCACGCGAACAGGTGTGCACCTATATGTGCCCGTGGCCGCGCTTTCAAGCGGCCATGCTCGACGAGGACAGCTTCGTTGTCACCTACAAGGCGTGGCGGGGCGAGCCGCGCGGCCGCCACGTCAAGGACGCAAGCTGGGAAGGGCGCGGCGATTGCGTCGCGTGCAATCAATGCGTCGCGGTCTGCCCCACCGGGATCGATATCCGCGACGGCTTGCAATTGCAGTGCATCGGCTGCGGCCTGTGCGTCGATGCCTGCAATGGGGTGATGGCCAAGATCGGCCGGCCGGCCGGGCTCATCGGCTACGAGTCCGAGCGCAACGCCCGGGCGGCGCGCGCGCTGGGCGGCGGGGGGCGCGCGCGCCTCTTCCGGCCGCGCACATTGCTTTACGTCATGCTCATGGTCGCTATCGGCGGTGCCATGATGTGGAGCCTCGCCTTCCGGACTTCCCTCGACATCAACGTGCTGCACGAACGCAATCCGCTGTTCGTGCTCCTGGCCGATGGCTCGGTGCGCAACGGCTATACGGTCAAGATTCTCAACATGACGCACGACCGGCGCGTCTATACCCTGGCCGTGCGCTCGCCCGCGGGCGCGGAGATTCGGGTCGTCGGCCAAGAAGGGGCGGAGGGGCGCAGCGCCGTTCTCGCCGCCGAACCCGACGGCGTGGCGACGTTCCGGGTTTACCTGACCTTGCCGCGGGTCGCGCTGACCGGCGATTCCCTGCCCGCCATTTTCGCCCTGACCGATGGCGCGCGCGGCGAGACGGCGGAACGCCAGACCGTTTTCCGGGGGCCCACGAAATGAGGCCGAGATGAATCCCTTCGCTGGTGCGCTCACGGGTCGCAAGGTCTTTGCGATCCTGGCCATGTTTTTTTTCGTCATGCTGGCGGCGAATCTCGCCTTGGTCTTTTCGGCCTTCCGGTCCTGGACCGGACTTTCGACGGGTCAGCCCTATGATCGCGGCCGGACCTACAACAAGACGATCGAGGCCGCGCGCGTCCAGGAAGCGCTCGGCTGGCGGGGCGAGATCCGCTTTTCCGCCGAGCGCGGTCTGCTGGAACTCGAATTGCGCGACCGCGCGGGCGGGCTGATCGAGGGCGCCGAG
>JBJXGH010000091.1:0-37690 GCA_046153685.1 Alphaproteobacteria bacterium | reverse complement strand
CCTTTACCAGGGTCGATTGGCGTATCGGTCATGCCATCACCGATATCCAATCCTTCTTGGAACGCAAGGTCGACGTCGAAATGCGACTCTCCGCCGATCAGGCGATGGCGCTCGATGCCGGGTCCTTCTATGTCTATGACGGCATCCAGGTGCGCGAGGTCGGAGTCCGGACTAGGAATCCGCGCTCAGGCGATCAAGGAGGCGCAGCCGCGCCGGCGGCAGGGTGCGGCCATGGGGCGCGAGCACGTGGCTGTCGAGGAAATGCCCCGATAGCAGCAGGCCGGCGGCAAGTTCGCTCCGGACCGGCGCTTCGTCGGCTATGAGCAGAAATCCGGGCAAGCGCAGAAGTCGATCCTTGTAAGGCTCGCCCGCCGCGGCGGACACCGCGCGGCCAGTGCGCGGTGACACGTAGATGAGATTTTCCTCCGAACCGGTCGCGCCACAGCGCGTGAGATCGAGGCCGAAGCCAAGATCGGCAAGCAACGATATCTCCCAGCGGACATAGGCGGCCAGCGCCGCACCTTCATCGGCCGCCTCGAGCGCCGCAAGCAGCGCGCAGGTATCCGCATGAATGTTGCCGTGCGGCTCGCGTTCGGGCAGCGCCGCCTCGGCAACGGCGCAAGCCGAGGACAAGGCGGCCAGACGGCTGCGATCCTCGAATATGGCGGCAGCGGTCGCGCGCACGAGTTCGCAGCGATAGCCCCCGAGGTGATCCTCGAGTCGCGCCTGCCAGTGCGCGCGCACCAGATTACCCGGCTGCAACGTGCCACGCTGCGTGCGCCCGGCCCCGCCACGCACCAGGCCGGCATGGCGTCCATGCCCGGCGGTCAACAACTGAACGATGGCGGATGATTCACCGTGCTTGCGGGCCGAGAGCACAATGGCGTCGTCGGTCCAGTCCATGGCGCGCTAGGCGTCGAACTCGAGACCCATGGCGCGGAAGCGGTGTGGGTCGTCGGCCCAATCCTCCCGAACCTTGACGGTGAGAAACAGATGGATTTGGCGGCCGAGCACGCGTCCGATTTCCGCGCGCGCAGCCGCGCCCACGGACTTAATTTGGTGCCCGCCCTCGCCGATGACGATGGGCTTCTGGCGCTCGCGCTGGACATAGATGATCTGCTCGACCCGGGCGCTGCCGTCCTCGCGCTCCTGCCATTCCTCGGTTTCAACCGTGAGGGCATAGGGCAATTCCTGGCGCAGCTTCATAAAAAGCTGCTCGCGCGTAATTTCGGCGGCGAGCAGGCGAACCGGAATATCCGCTGTTTGGTCGGCGGGGTAGAGCCACGGCCCTTCGGGTAGGCGCTCAACGAGATAGCGCGCCAAATCCTCGACCCCGTCGCCGGTGAGCGCGGAGATCATGAAGGTCTCGACGAAAGGGCACGCGGCGTTAAGCCGTTCGGCCGCCACCAGCAAGGCGCCCTTGTCCGCCGCATCGGTCTTGTTCAAAGCAAGGATCGCGCTTTTTCCCGCGCGGTCGAGCGATTCAGCGATCGCCATCGCCTCGCCGGCGCGGCCTTTGGCGAATTCGACGGCATCGACCAGTAGCACGCGCAGATCCGCGTCAGCCGAACCCTGCCAGGCCGCGCGCACCATGGCGCGATCGAGTCGGCGGCGCGGCGCGAAGATGCCGGGTGTATCGACGCAGATCAATTGCGCCGATCCACGCATGGCGATGCCGAGCACACGAAAGCGCGTCGTCTGCACCTTGGGCGTGACAATGCTGACCTTCTCTCCGACCAGCGCGTTGACGAGCGTCGATTTGCCCGCGTTGGGCGCGCCAAGAAAGGCGACATAGCCGCAGCGCGTCGGCTCAGACATCGACGCCCATCCGGGCCAGCAATAGTCGCGCCGCCGCCTCGCTCGCCGCCTGCTTGGACGCGCCCTCGGCCTCGACGGAAATCTCGCCCTCGATCGCAACCGACATGACGAAACGGGGCGCGTGATCGGGTCCCTCGGTGCGCGCGACCGCATAGCGCGGTAGCGGCAGGCCGCGCGCCTGGACGTGTTCCTGCAAGGCGGTACGCGCGTCCTTGGGCGGCATGGCCTGATCCTCGACGAGCGGCGCCCAAAGGCGCGCAACGACACCCTCGGCCGCCTCGATCCCCCCGTCTAGATACACCGCACCCAAGAGCGCCTCGCAGGCATCGGCCAAAAGGCCCGGATTTTCGCGCCCGCCGCTCACCTCCTCGCCGCGCGACAGGCGAAGATCAACGCCCAATTCAAGCGCGCGCGCGACACGCGCCAGTGCCTCGCGGCGCACGAGGTTGGCGAGGCGCCGCGATAAATCGCCCTCGTTCTCGGCAGGGAAGCGGCGATAGAGAAAATGCGCAACGGCAAGCGACAGAACCCTGTCGCCTAGGAATTCGAGCCGCTCGTTGGCGGCAAGACCGGCGCGCAAGGCGCTGCGATGGGTGAGCGCAATCTCGAGCAAGGCCGGGTCGCGGAAGCGGTGGCCGAGGCGGCCTTCCAACACGCCCGGACTTGCCACTACTCCACCGCGTCGAGCAGGCGCTCGAAGCGAACCGCCCTGGGCCAGTTCCAGAACTCCCATATGCGCGCCGAGCCATTGGTCGAGAAGAACAAAAACTCAGCGCGGCCAATTAGGTTTTCCGCCGGAATGAAGCCGACGCCACCCGCCGCGCGCGAATCGAGGGAATTGTCCCGGTTGTCGCCGAGCGCGAAAAAGTGCCCCGGCGGCACCACAAAAACCGGCGTATCGTCGAGGCTGCCATCCTCGACGAGTTTCAGGATGCGAAACTCGCGCCCGCCGGGCAGGCTTTCGATGAATTGCGGCAAGGGGTGGCTGGCCCCCGAAGGCGAAGCACCGGTGAAGCCATCGACTTGACGCCGGGGCACGGCTTCGTCGTTGAGATAAAAAATACCTTTGCGCATCTGCACCCGGTCGCCCGGCAGACCGACGATACGCTTGATGTAATCGGTCTGCCCATCGCGCGGCAATTTGAACACCGCAACATCGCCGCGCTTGGGCTCGGAAGCAAACACCCGGCCCGAGAACAGATTCAGCGATAGCGGCAGGGAATGGCGGCTATAGCCATACGAAAATTTGGAAACGAACAGATAGTCTCCAACCAACAGCGTCGGAATCATGGAGCCGGAGGGAATGTTGAACGGCTCGTAGAAAAACGTGCGGATGCCAAGCGCGATGAGCACGGCGTAAACAACCGTCTTCACCGTCTCCCAAATGCCGCCGGTTTTTGGACGTGCCATGAAACCTTTTATCCGCTCAACGGGCATCACGCGATTTTCGGACCTTGCCGCGGCGCGGGAGGGCGGATCAAGACAGCCACCTTCCGCACTGTCAAGGCGTGATGCCGCCTAGCCTTAGGACCCCGAGCGCGCCCCGGCGCTGACGGCGCCAGCCACCCATGCGCCGACTGCCATCGCCACAAGAAATACCGGAGCCTGCCAGATTGCGTAGCCAATCGACGCAATTGCCGGTCCGGGACACAAGCCGACCAATCCCCAACCCACGCCGAATAACGCCGCGCCCGAGACGAGGCGCAGATCAGTCGATTTGGCCTTGGGCGCCTCGAAACGCATGGCGAGCGTCGGTGCCCCGCGGCGTCGGGCCAAATGAAATCCGGGCAAGGCAATGGCGAGCGCGCCAGCCATTACCAGGGCCAGGCTCGGATCCCAAGCGCCCGCGAGATCGAGGAAGGCGAGTACCTTGCCCGCATCGACCATGGACGAGACGGCCAGTCCCAAGCCGAAGACAATCCCCGCGATCAGAGCAACGACGAGGCGCGCCATCAACCGGCTCCCACTCCGTGGCGGACGAGGTAAACGGTTGCGAATGCCGCCGCCATGAAGACGAGGGTCGCAACGAGCGAGCGCCGCGAGAGCCGGGCCAGCCCGCACACGCCGTGTCCACTGGTGCAACCTCCGCCCACCCGCGTACCAAATCCGACCAGCAGGCCGCCCGCGAGCAGGGCAACCACGTCGCCTGTCACGTCAAGGGCCGGCGGCGCTACACCAAATGCCTTCGCGAGGATCGCTCCGATCACAAGGCCGACAAGGAAGCAGGCGCGCCAAGCCGACTCGCCCGCCGTCGGGCGCAGTAGGCCGGACGCGATGCCGCTCACGCCAGCGATACGGCCATTGAACCAATATAGCAGTACCGCCGCCGCGCCGATGAGGGCGCCGCCGGCCAATGCCGCTTCCGGCGTGAAGGCACCCCAATCGATCATCATTGCTTCAGGTCTACGGGGCTTCGGGTCTATGGGGATTCAGGTCTATGGGCGATCAGCGAATCACGCGCACGGCGATGCCGTGAAAATCGCTGTTCTCGTTCCCCGCCGCGGGCTGGACGACGCGAACCAGCTTCCTGTCCGCCACGCCGATCACGGCGAAGCCGGGTGTCGTACCCTTGGCCACATGCGGCGCTGAGATTGGCTTGGGACCGCGTGTAGTGACAAACGCGTACTTGCCGTCCGGCGACATGGCCATGATGTCGGGCGTGATGCCGACCTCATCGAGCTTGGCGACCACGTTCAAAGTCTTGGCATCCAGCACGATGCCGTTGCTCGACACGCGGTTCACCATCCAGATTTCGCGGCCGTCCACCGTGCCCCAGACGCCGTGCGCGTCCTTGCCGCCGCTTTCGCCGCTGTGGACCACCTTGTTCGTCGTCGTATCGACCACATACCATTTTCCGACATCGCCGCTGCCGCCGTTGAGCATCATGTGCTTCTTGTCCGGCATCAAATAGGTTCCGCAGTTGACCGGCAGTTCGTCCGGCGGAATGGCGTGCGTCAACTGGAAGTTCGCCGTGTCGAGGACGACGAGACCGCCATCCTTGAGCCCGGGTCCGAGCGTCGCATAGGCAAGCCGGCCTCCCGCCGCATAGGCGTGGCAGATCGGGTTGGAATCGTTGAAGCGCGTGCCCAGCGCCTTGAATATCGGATCGTCTGCGACCACGAGGCTGCGGCCGATTTTGAATGTACCCCCCGCCTTGTCGATGATGATTTCGACGAATTTTCCGTCGCGCGGAATCTTGGGATCACCAATGACGTCCACGATCGCCGCCCTGTCGTCCGGGCGCACGGCTGCCATGTGGGTGTTGGGACCGGTCTTGAGATTGGCGACAATCGCGCGATCCTTGGCGCGGATCACCGTTACGTCGCCCGAGCCGGTACTGGCCACGAAGGCGTAAGAATGATCCTGCGTGAAATCCACCATGTGCGGGTTGCGCACGCCCGTCGCACCAAGATCGATCTTCGCCGTTTCCTTGAGGCTGGAATCATAGATGTGGATGACGTGCGTACCCTGATCGAGCGCCCAAATCTCGTAATCGGAAGGCGCCAGGCTGGCACACGACGCAAAAATACCCATGGCGAGGGTGGCGGCGGCAATTCGAATCGGACGATCACGCAAGGAAGCCTCCCAATTTCAATCACATGAATGCGCCGATAGAACGCCATCGATTAGATGGATCTGGCATGCGGACAAGTCAATGGGACGGCACAGCGGTGATAATGACGATGGCCTGAGCAAGAGGATGATCGGCGGTGATCGACAGATCGATCTGTGGCGTCTTGCCTGCCGGCGTGATGCGCTGCAAGCGCAAAAGCGCCCCGCCGGTCAGATTCATCGTCGGTTTGCCCGAGGCCAAATTGACCACCCCCATGTCGCGCCAAAACACGCCTTGGCGAAAGCCCGTGCCGAGCGCCTTCGAGCACGCCTCCTTGGCCGCGAAGCGCCGCGCGTAACTGGCGCCGCGATCTGCACGCCGCTCCGAACGTCTGCGTTCCTCGGAGGTGAATATCCGGTCGAGAAATCGCTCGCCGAAGCGCCCAAGCGTCTTCTCGATTCGCCGGATATCCACAAGATCGCTGCCGATGCCGATGATCACGGCAAGCCCGCGCGCGCCTTGTCCATGAGCGCGCGCATGCGCCGAATGGCGTTCTCGAGACCGCTAAAAATCGCCTCCCCGATCAGAAAATGGCCGATATTGAGTTCGACGATCGAGCGAATGGCGGCAACCGGCACGACCGAATCGTAAGCTAGGCCGTGGCCCGCGTGACATTCGAGGCCAATCGCCTGGGCGTGCGCGGCCGCGGCGGCGATACGCCCGAAGTGACGGTCGCGTTCGGCACCTTCCGCCTCGCAATAGGCGCCCGTATGAAGCTCGACGACGACAGCGCCGAGCGATTTGGCGGCATCGAGCTGCTTGGAATCGGGCTCGACGAACAACGACACGCGAATCCCCGCATCGGCGAGCCTGCCGACGATGGGAGCCAGCGACGCACGCCCGCCTACAGCATCAAGGCCGCCTTCAGTCGTGCGCTCCTGGCGCCGCTCGGGCACGATGCACGCGGCGTGCGGCCGGTGGCGCAGGGCAATCGAAAGCATTTCCTCGGTCGCGGCCATCTCGAAATTTAGCGGCCTGTCGATTTCAGTCGCAAGGCGCGCGATATCGCGGTCGGAAATATGCCGGCGATCCTCGCGCAAATGGGCGGTGATGCCGTCGGCCCCCGCCTCGACCGCGAGGCGCGCCGCGCGCACCGGATCGGGGTGCAAACCACCGCGCGCGTTGCGAATCGTGGCGACGTGATCGATGTTCACGCCCAATCTCAATTTTTTCATCTCGAAGACTCCGCGAGCCGCTCTCAGCCCCGCGCCCGCTCGACGGAATTGACCGCCGGCATGGCGCGCAGGGCCGCCAGGATATCGAGCAATTGGCGCAGGTCCGCAACCTCGATATCGATCGTCATTTCAAAGAAATCGGATTGCCGGTTGGTGAAGCGCAGATTCTGGATATTGCCGTCATGGCCGCCGATGGTGGTGCACACATTGCCAAGGCTGCCAGGCCTGTTCTCGACCACGAGAGTGATGCGCGCGAGCTGGATCTTGCGTTCGTCGTCGGCGTCCCAGGACAAATCTATCCAGCGTTCGGGCGCGGTTGCGAAGCTCTCGAGTGCGTCGCAGTCGATGGTGTGAACGGTCACGCCCTTGCCTGGCGTCAGGATGCCGACGATGCGGTCGCCGCGCACGGGCGTGCAGCATCCCGAATAATGCACCGCCATGCCGGGAATCAGGCCGCGAATCGAGATGGCCTGGTCCTTCTCCTTTTTCTGGAACACGCGGCGGATGGGCACGATATTCGCCCACATGCTCTCGACCTTGGGAAAGGCGGCCAGGACCACCTCCTCGGCCGCGCGCTTGGCGGAGCCGATCTGGGCATACAATTCGTCGAGATTTTCGGCGTGAAAGCGCTCGATCACCGACACCAGACGTTTCTCGTCCGGCTCGATGTCTCGCTGGCGTAGCTCGCGCTCGAGCAAGGAGCGGCCCAAGCCGATATATTGGTCGTGCTGTTGGGTGCGCACCAGCCGGCGAACCCGCGCGCGCGCCTTGCCGGTCACCACGAAATTTTCCCAAGTGGGCGAGGGCTGGGCCGAGTGGGAAGTCACGATTTCGACCTGATCGCCGTTCTGCAGCTGGGTGCGCAGCGGCACGAGTCGGCCGTTGACCTTGGCGCCAACACATCTGTCGCCGACCTCGGAATGGATGGCGTAGGCGAAATCGACCGGCGTTCCGCGCTGGGGCAACGCAATCAAATCGCCCTTTGGCGTGAAGCAAAACACCTGATCGGGGAACATTTCGAGTTTGGTGTGCTCAAGAAAATCCTCGGGCCCCGCCGCCTGTTCAAGAATGTCGAGCAATTCGCGCAGCCAGCGATACCGCGTCGGATCGACCTTGGATTCGCCCTGTTTGAACGCCCAGTGTGCGGCTAGCCCGTACTCCGCGATCTGGTGCATATCCTCCGTGCGAATCTGAATTTCGATGCGTTGGCGCTCAGGGCCGATGACGACGGTATGCAGCGAGCGATACCCGTTGGGTTTGGGCGTCGAAATGTAATCGTGGAAGCGCTCGGGCACGACCCGGTGAGCCTGATGGATAACTCCGAGCGCGCGGTAGCATTCGGTCGCGTCGCCGACCATGACGCGGAATGCCATGATGTCGGCGAGTTGTTCGTAGGTCACGTTCTTGCGCTGCATCTTGCGCCAGATCGAATAAGGCTGCTTCTCCCGCCCCATGACGCGCGCCGTAACTCCGCCTGCAGCCAGGGTGCGCTCCAGCGCATCGACGATGCGCGGCACAAGCGCTCCGCCCTGCTCGCGCAAATACCCCTGGCGCTTAACAATCGAATCGCGCGCATCGGGATTGATCTCGCGGAACGCCAAATCCTGGAGCTCGTCTTTGATCGCATGCATGCCGATGCGCTCGGCCAGGGGCGCATAGATTTCCATTGTCTCGCGCGCCGTGCGCCGGCGGCGATCGGCGTCGGCCACGTGGTGCAGGGTGCGCATGTTGTGCAAGCGGTCCGCGAGCTTGACCAGCAGGACGCGCAAGTCCTCCGACATCGCCAAGACAAGCTTGCGGAAGTTTTCGGCCTGCTTGGTGTGGTCCGATTGCAACTCGATGCGCGAGAGCTTGGTGACGCCGTCAACCAGCCTCGCGACTTCGGAGCCGAACATGGCTTCGATCTCGTCGATTGTCGCAAGCGTGTCCTCGACCGTATCGTGCAGAAGCGCTGTCGCGATGGAGGCCGCGTCGAGTTTGTACTGGGCGAGGATGGCGGCGACTTCGAGCGGATGGGAAAAATACGGATCGCCCGAATCGCGCAGCTGCGCCCCATGCGCCTTCATCGAGAACACGTATGCGCGATTCAACAGGTCCTCGTCGGCCTGCGGATCGTAGGATTTGATCTTTTCGACCAGTTGATGCTGGCGGATCATATCGCCTCGCCGCCGAGGCGCCACGTCCATGCCGCACGCGCGGCCGGCGCCCGGATCTTAGGTGCCTCGATCGAGAGATCGGTTACGCCGCAGACGGCTCGTCCTCCGCCGCCACTTCCTCGACCGATTCTTCTTGTCCCTCGACCGCTTCGGACTCGATCTCTTCGTCGTCTTCGTCCTCGGCGTCGTTGATGATTTGTCCCAAATCCTCTGCGACCGTCTGCGCCAGGGATTCGGCCGTGATCATCTCCATTTCTTCTTCGGCCTCCGGCTCGTCGAGTTCGACGATCTTCTGCAGGCTCTTGATGACCGATTCCTCAAGGTCTGCAGGCTCGACCGTGCCCTCGGCAATCTCGCGCAGCGCGATGACCGGGTTCTTGTCGTTGTCACGCTCAAGCGTCAGCGCGCCGCCGGCGGCGATATTTCGCGCACGCTGGCCCGAATAGATCACCAGGTCGAAGCGATTTGTGACCTTAAGGATGCAGTCTTCGACGGTTACGCGCGCCATGAGGGATGCCTCGCCGAATGAGTCTTGAGTGTCAACTGTGTCTTGAATATCAACGGGATAATGGGTTGCGGGCCCACTCGTGCGCACCGCCGAACCCATTGAAAGCACAACATATTCACTTCTCGTGTTGGCCGCAAGGGCGCCGATCGCGCCTAAAACGGCCGCGCCGCATGGCCACTCCCCAAGCTGTCAAGCAAGGCCCGGGCACCCAGGCCCAAAGCGGGGTGGCGCCATTCGGGCGCGATCTCGGCCAGGGGCGCGAGAACGAAGGCACGCTCGTGCATGCGCGGGTGGGGCAGGATCGGCGGACCGTCCGAAATTCGCCCATCATAATCGAGAAGGTCGAGATCGAGGCTACGCGCGGCATTGGCCGCGCCCCGTGCCCGCCCACCCTCGGTTTCGATACGCAGCAGGAGCGCGAGCAGGCTCGCGGGATCGAGCGCCGTGTCCAGCGCCGCGACGGCGTTCACGAACCACGGCTGATCGGACGGCGGAACGGGCGCGCTTGCGAAATCGCGTGAACGCGCGCGCACGCGCACGCCCAATTCGTCGAGCCGCGCAAGAGCGCGCGCGAGCGCTGCCGACGGCTTGCCCCAAGGTCCGGGCAAATTGGCGCCGAGGCCGATGAGGATCATGGCCGCACTTGCCAGGTGACGCGAAGCTGGCAAGACTGCGGCCATTCGGCCACCCCGAAAATCATGCGGACATTTCCGGCAAACCGCACGCGGGACGGCACTGAGTTATTGTCGGGCGGCCGCGCCTCGTCCCCCGTGGACGGCGCGACGATTTCGAGGAGCGCATTGCCATGATCTTTTATCCCCAGGAACGTACGGCCCTGTTCATCGACGGTGCGAATTTGTACGCCGCCGCCCGGGCCCTGGCCTTCGACATCGACTACAGAAAACTCCTGCAACTGTTCGAGAAACGCGGCCGTCTGGTGCGCGCCCTATATTACACCGCCATCATCGAGGATCAGGAATACTCCCCCCTACGCCCGCTCGTCGACTGGCTCGATTACAACGGCTATTCCGTCGTCACCAAGCCGGCGAAGGAATACACCGACGCCCAGGGGCGACGAAAGATCAAGGGCAACATGGACATCGAGATCGCCATCGACATGATGGAGATGGCCGAGCGTCTCGATCATATCTTGCTATTCTCCGGCGACGGCGATTTTCGCCGCCTAATCGAGGCTGTCCAGCGCAAGGGCGCGCGCGTGACCGTGATCAGCACCGTCCGCTCGCAGCCGCCGATGATCGCCGACGAATTGCGCCGCCAGGCCGACAATTTCATCGAGCTTCAGGATTTGGCTATCGACATTCAACGCGCGCCGCGCCCCCAGCAGATCGGCGAAACCGCGCTTCAAGTCTGAGCCCCACGCGCGCAGCCCGACCTTCCCTTGGCCCGACCATGACGGCGAGGCGAAACCATCGGCAGCTCGCCAAACTTGAGCCAGCGGCCGAATGCGCGCTCTGCCCTCGCCTTGCCACGTTCCGCGCCCGGAACCGGGCCGTGCGACCCGATTGGCACAATTCGCCCGTGCGCGCCTTCGGCGCACTTGATGCGCGCCTTCTCGTTGTCGGCCTCGCTCCCGGCTTGAAGGGCGCCAACCGCACCGCCCGCCCATTCACGGGCGACCACGCGGGTAAACTCCTATACCCCGCTCTGCTTCGCGCCGGCCTCGCGCGCGGCCTCTATGCCGAGCACGCCGATGACGGGCTGGTCTTGCATCGCTGCCGGGTGACCAATGCGGTCCGCTGCGTGCCGCCTGCGAACAAGCCCTTACCGAACGAATTCGTCCAGTGCCGGCCATTTCTCGCGGCGGAGATCGCGGCGATGGTGCATTTACGCGCCATCCTGGCGCTCGGCGCGGGCGCGCACGCCCAGCTCCTCGCGGTCTTTGGCCTTACGCCGCTGCGCCTTTGGCCCTTCGCCCACGGCGCGGTGCACGAATTGCCCAATGGCCTCTCGATCATCGACAGCTACCACTGCTCGCGCCTGAACACGAACACCGGGCGGCTTACGGTTGCGATGTTCGATACGGTCGTCGGCGAGGCACGCCGCCGGGCCGGGACTTAGCCGCACACGCCTATTCGCGACCGCGTCCGCGCAGCAGGCGCTGTTTCTGCCGGTCCCAGTCGCGCGCCTTGATGGTCTCGCGCTTGTCGTGCTGCTTTTTGCCCGTGGCGATCGCCAATTCCACCTTGGCGCGGCCGCGCTCGTTGAAATAGATCGACAGGGGCACGAGCGTCACCCCTTTGCGCGCGACCGCGCCCGCAAGACGGAGCACCTCGCGCCGATGCAGCAGCAGCTTTCGCGGCCGGCGCGGCTCGTGATTGAAGCGTGACGCGGGGCCGTATTCCGGAATATAGGCGTTGAACAGGAAGAGCTCGCCGCCCTTCTCGCCCGCATAGGATTCGACGATATTGCCGCGTCCCTCGCGCAGCGCCTTGACCTCGGTGCCGGCGAGCACGATCCCCGCCTCGATCCGCTCGTCGATGAAGTACTCGTGGCGGGCCTTGCGGTTCTGGGCGGCGGCGCGCGGCTCGCTCACTCCGCTGCGCGCTGGCCTTGCGCGCCGAGTAGGCCCGCGCCCACGAGCGCCTCGCGCATGCGAGTCTTGGTCGCTTCGCCCGGCTCGACGAGCGGCAGACGCACCTCGCCCGCGCATAGACCCAAGAGACTCGCCGCGTACTTGACCGGCCCGGGGCTCGTCTCGGCGAACAGCGCGAGCGATACCGGCATCAGCCGATCGCGAATCTGACCGAACGCGACCATGTCGCCCCGCCACCACGCCTCGAACATCTGGACGTTCAACTTTGGCGCAATATTGGTGCAAACCGAGATGATGCCGTGGCCGCCTTGGCCGAGGAAACCGCCGATGGTCGGATCCTCGCCCGACAGCAAGCAGAACTCAGGACCGCAGGCCAGTCGCGTCGTGACCGGGCGCGTCAGGTCGTTGGTCGCATCCTTCACTCCGACAATGCGCGGCAATTTGGCAAGCCGCGCCATCGTCTCCAGACCCATGTCCACGGCCGACCGGCCGGGAATGTTGTAAATCAGCAGGGGAATCTCGGTGGCGTCGTGAATCGCCTTGAAGTGCTGGTACAGGCCCTCTTGAGTCGGCTTGTTGTAATAGGGCATGACCTGGAGCGAGGCAGCGGCGCCCGCCTTCTGAGCGTGCAACGTCAGCCGGATCGCCTCCTCGGTCGAATTCGAACCCGTGCCGGCAATGACCGGAACCTTGCCCGCCGCGACCTCGATGCACAACTCGATGACGCGGTCGTGCTCGGGATGGCTGAGGGTGGGCGATTCCCCAGTAGTGCCGCACGGCACGACGCCGTGAATGCCTTGTTCGATTTGCCACTGCACGAAACGCTGGAACGCTTTGTCATCGACCTTCCCGCCCTTCATGGGGGTGATGAGCGCGGTGTAGCAACCCTTGAACATGGCATCCTCGTGCGGCTTGAACCGCCAGAAAATCCGGCGCCTCGCAACGATAGTCCCAGTCCCGCCGAGCGGCAAGCCGGGCCGACATCGCGCCTTGGCCTCGGCGCACATCGCATGGGCCTAACAGGGTGGCCACCCGGCGGCCCCGCCGCGCGTCTAGCCCAATCGCGCGCGCGCAGCTACAATCTGCGCGCGCTTCGGCGATCGGAGGGGCGTGTCGATGGGTTGGACTGTGGCGAGGGGGCTCGCGATCTTGGCGCTGGCCTGCCTTGCCGTGGCACCGGCGCGGGCTGGCGTGCTCGGCGACGACCAATTGGCCGCCTACAAGGCGGCCCTTGCCGCCGCCGACAGGGGCGATTGGAGCGCTGCGCGCGCCCGTGCCGCCCAAGCGCGCCATCCCCTCGCCGACAAGCTCATCCGCTGGCACGAATACAAGAGCCCGAGTTCGGGCGCGTTGTTCGATGAAATCACGCGCTTCATCGCCGCCAATCCGAATTGGCCGAGCCCAAAAACCCTGCGCCAGCGCGCCGAGGAAACTATCGGCCCCGGCGTATCGGACGAAGCGGTGCTCGCCTGGTTCTCCGATAGCCCTCCGCGCACGCCTGAAGGCGCGCAACGCCACGCCGAAGCCCTTCTGCGCGCCGGGCAGGAGCAACAAGCCATCGTGACTATCCGCCAAGCCTGGGCGAATTTCGCCTTTCCGGGCAACAAGGATGCCGAACTGCTCAAAGTCCATGGCGCTTGGCTCGGGCCCGGGGACCATTGGTCGCGCCTCGACCGCCTAGTGTGGGACGGTCAGGACGACGCCGCGCGCGTGCAGATGGGCCGCGTCGATGGCCCCTCAAGGGCGCTTGCCGAGGCGCGCTTGCGCCTGCGCCGCCAGGATAGAAGCGCCGAACGCTTCGTGGCGCTAGTGCCCGAGGCCTTGCGCGGCGATCCGGGCCTGCTTTACGAGCGCGTGCGCGCGCTGCGCCAAGCCGGCCAAGACGAGTCCGCCCGCGCGCTGCTGCTGCAATCGCCCGCGGATCTAGTCCGCCCCGATCTTTGGTGGAACGAGCGCACGATTCAGGCACGGCGCGCCTTGGCCGCGGGTTTGATTTCGGACGCCTACAAGATCGCCGCCATGCACTCCGCCGCGGATGGCGCGGCCTTTGCCGAGGGTGAATGGCTCGCCGGCTGGATCGCCTTGCGCTTCCTGAACGAGCCAACTCTGGCGCGCCGCCATTTCGAAACCATGGGCCAGCGCGTGCAGACCAAAGTCAGCCGCGCCCGCGCCCATTACTGGCTGGGGCGCGCCGCCGAGGCCGACGGCAATATCGAAGCCGCGCGCCTGGCATATCAGGAAGCCGCGCGCCACCCATTGGTCTACTACGGCCAGTTGGCGACGGTGCGCGCAGGCGAAATCAAGGTCCGGCTTGTCGATCCCGTGCCTGGCAACCAGGATGTGGCGGCCTTCGAGAAGAACGAATTGGTGCGCGTCGTGCGCGTCGCGGCGGAACTCGGCCGCAAGGATCTGGTCGATGCCTTCCTCGACCGGCTCGACGAGACCGCGGGCACGGCGGTCGAACAGGCGCTCGTCATCGCGCTGGCTCACGAGGTCGCCCGTCCCGATGCGGCGGTCAAGCTCGCGCGCCGCGCCAAGCGCGACGACGCCACCTTCCTTTCGCTCGGCTATCCCGTGATCGCCGTGCCGGGCGGGCCGGGGCCGGAGATGGCGCTCGTGCTTGCCATGATCCGGCAGGAAAGCGCGTTCAATCAGATGGCAGTGAGCCATGCGGGCGCGCGCGGCTTGCTGCAACTCATGCCGGCAACGGCCAAAAATGTCGCAGAGCGGTTGAATCTGAAGTTCAGTTCAAAGAAGTTGAACGACGATCCATATTTTAACCTCACCCTGGGCAAACACTATCTTGAGCAGCAGCTCGGCGATTTTGGGGGTTCCTACATTCTCGCGGCCGCGGCCTACAACGCAGGTCCGGGCCGCGTGCGCCAGTGGCTAAGAGCGAACGGCGATCCGCGCACCGGTGAAATCGACGCCATCGACTGGGTGGAGCTGATCCCGTTCAACGAAACGCGCGATTACGTCCAGCGCGTGATCGAGGGAGTTCAGGTCTATCGCTGGCGCCTGGGCGACAGCCAGCGCCTGGCGCTCATCGAACACGATTTGCGGCGCGGGCGGGGTAATCCACCGCCCCTAGCCCAGTGACACCTCGGCGGCGGGTATTGCCGACCCCGCGCCTTGGGGAGATCCGCGCCTGCGTTTTCGACGCTTACGGCACGTTGTTCGACTTTACCGCCGCGGCCGCTCGCTGCCGCGATGCGCTTGGCGGCAAGGACGCCGAGCTCTCGGCGCGGTGGCGGCTCCGGCAATTGCAATACACTTGGCTGCGCAGCCTGATGGGCCGCCACGCGGATTTCTGGACCGTCACAGGCGAAGCGCTAACAGTCACGCTGGCCGAACTCGGCCTGGCGGATGGCGTCCTCCATAACCGCCTTATGGAATGTTACCGGCGCCTTGATGCCTATACCGAGGTGGCGGGTGTGCTAAAGGCGCTCAAGGAAGCTGGCCTGAAGCGCGCCATTCTGTCGAATGGCTCGCCCGCCATGCTCGCCGACGCGGTCGCCAATGCCGGCATCGTACCCCTGCTCGATCATGTCCTATCAATCGAGGACGCGGGCATCTTCAAGCCCCATCCCTCGGCGTACGCGCTCGCCGAGGCGCGCATGGGCGTGCACCCTACCGAAATATGCTTCTTGTCGTCCAATGGTTGGGACGCCCACGGCGCGGCCGTTTTCGGATTTCGCGCGGCATGGGTGAACCGTGCGGGCCTGCCACGCGAAATATTGCCCGGGACACTCGCGGCGGAAATCCGCGACCTGACCGAACTCCCCGCTCTTCTCGGCATCTCCAGCGCATGACCGAATACCGCGAATTGCGATTTTCGGCCCAGGACGGCCTCGCGCTCTATTGCCGCGAATACGGCGAGCGCGCCTCGCGCCGCGTGCCGGTCGTATGTCTCACGGGATTGACACGCAATTCCAAGGATTTTCACGCCCTCGCCTCGCGCCTGGGGCGCGATCGGCGCGTGCTGTGCCCGGATTATCGTGGCCGCGGGCGGTCGCAGTACGATGTTGATTGGCGCAATTACCAGCCCCGAGCCTATCTCGACGACCTCCGCCACCTGACGACGCTCGCCCAAGTGCCGCGTGCGGTCTTCATCGGCACCTCGATGGGCGGCTTGCTTTCGGCGGCCATGGCAATCATGTCGCCCACGTCGGTTGCCGGCATCGTGATGAACGATTGCGGACCCGATCTCGATCCCTCGGGCCTCGCACGCATCTTCGCCTATATCGGATGCGACCGGGTGCAGCGGAATTGGCTGGAAGCCGCCGAGGAATTGCGCGCCATGTTTCCCGATCTACCCTTGAACGGCGACGAAGCCTGGCTCGACATGGCCCGGTCCACTTTTCGCGAGGGCGAGGACGGCAGGCTACACTTCGATTGGGACGTCAATCTGGCCCGCCCACTCGTTTCGGGCATGGCGTCAATTCCCGATCTATGGGTCATTTTCCAGGGATTGGCGAAGATTCCGACGGTCGCCGTGCGCGGCGCGCGCTCCGATGTGCTTTCCACCGCGACCTTCGCGCGCATGGCGGCCACCAATCGCGATCTCGCGGCTGTTGTGGTGCCGGGCGTCGGACACGCGCCGAGCCTATCGGAGCCGGCCGCGCGCGCCGCAATCGACGCCTTGCTCGCGGGTCTCGATCCCTAAAATCGTGCCCTGATCATGTAGGCCCTGGCTGGGGATCGTCTCGATCGCGAATGCTCCCGCTGTGGCGGCATCCGAGATTGGAAACCCGTTCGCCCTCCAACGATTGCCCGGGATCCCGATGGCGCGTGCAAGACGCCAATTCCGGCGCGCCGCTTGCGTGCTAGGCGACCTTTACGACTGCCACTGTCGATGGCGGCGAAACGGTGGCGTTGGCGTTGATGCGCGCACCCTCGGCAGGCATTGCCACGCCGTCCAGACGCTCCACCTGGCCCTCGAATTGGGCGCCTGCTTCGATCGACAGGCTTTCGTGCGCGATATCGCCTTTCACGCGCGCGCTCCGGGCGAGCGACACATTTTTTGCCCGCAACCGGCCGTTCACTGCGCCGCTGATGCTGATCGAATCCGCCACCACCTCGCCCGTGATCGCCCCCGTGGGGCCGATGGTCACGGTTTTGGCCCGGACATCGCCCTCGACGGTGCCGTCGATTTGCACGTCGCCCTGACTCGAAAACTGCCCGACGATTCGCACATCCGCGGCGATGATCGAGGGCATTTGTCCGCCCGATCCGAATCGCGCGCCGTTTTTCTCACCTCTTGCGAACATTCTGTCCCGCCTTGATGAAGCGCATCGGATCGCTCGGTTCGCCTCTCACGTGAATCTCGTAATGCAGATGGGCACCCGTCGAGCGGCCGGTGCTGCCCATCTCGCCCAAGTCGTCGCCCGCCCGCACGCTTTGCCCGGTGCGCACGAGCGTGCGCTTCAAGTGCCCGTAGCGCGTACGCACGCCGATGCCGTGATCGATCTCGACCGTCTTGCCGTAGCGGTCCTTCCAACCGACGAACGCCACGCGCCCCGCGGCGGTTGCGAGAATGGGCGAGCCCACGGGTCCCGAAAGATCGGCGCCGTAATGCATGGCCGGCTTGCCAATGAACGGATCGCTGCGCGGCCCGAAGCCGCTGACAAGGTAATAGTCGCGCATAGGCGCCGCCAAGGGCACGAACTTCACGACCTGTTGCAAGCCTTCCCATCGCGCCAATTGCTCGTCCGTCCGGCGCTTGCGGGCCTCGACAAGGCCGCGCGCCGCTTCGCCGCCGAGGGCGACGTACGGACCGCCTCGGCCCGCGCCCTCGCCCATGAGGTCGGCAAGCAATTTCTCGACATCCAACCCCGCGGTGCGAATCGCGCGCTCGGCCTGCTCCATCTGCACGACAGTGGTATCGGCCAAGCGTTGGAGGATATCGCGTTCCTTCGCCTGCATGGCTGCAAGTCGAGTCTCGATATCGGCGAGCCGTGCGCCCGCCCGCGCCCCGTCCACCGGCGGCGGCTGAGGCGCGCCATCGACTTGCAGCGCGGACACGCTCGGCTTGAGCCGGTGGCCCCGGCCCTCGACGGCCTTGAGCGCGCCTTCCATTCCCTGGAGATCGTTCGATACCGCGCGCTGCAAGCTCGCCACGCGTTCGCTCTCGGGGCCCGATCCAGAGAGCCGGCGCTTGACCATTTCGAGCTCGTCCTGAAGCAAACGGCTGTGCTCGATTAGATTCACGAGACCCGCGATGTCGTCATCGACACCGCGCGTGACGGAGGCAAAGGTTTCCTTGTAACCGTCGATCGAACTAAGCAGGAAACGGTGCGAGGCTTGCGATTCCTCAAGCGCGGTATGAACTTCGCTCAACCGGCGATCGTAAACGAGCAGCCCAGCCACTCCGGCCATCAGGCCCGCAAGGACGAAGAACCCTACCGCAGCCGCAACCAGTTGGCGGCGCGAGGAAAGGCTGACATAGCGCACCTGACCGCGCTCGCGGATCAATATTTGCCGCGGCGGAGGCGTCAATCGGCCAAGGGCGCGCACGGCGTGAAACGGTGCGCGGATCTTATGCTTGGATCGCTTCACCAGTGCTCCCTGTCAACCGGCCGCCCATTCGGCTGGGGCCACTGAACACGCTCGCCGTATTTGGGCGGCGTACCAGGCTTATCTATTCACTGATCGGAGCCGGAATTGGCGCGCCGCAAAAACCGCGCGCCCGGCCCCTCTCGGCCCCTTGGTCACTATGCCCACTGGCAGGCTAACTGTGCCTGCCAAGCATTGCAACTCGGCGGCGCTCCCTCTGTGACATTGCCTGATTGTCGACGACATTGATCATGGATCATGGCCGCCCGACCAATGGCCCCATGCGCCTTCATCGGGGACGCGTCGAGTCATCGCGGCTACCCGCCGGCCCGATCGACGTCAAGGCCATGATTCATAATTGGAACTTCGGAATCCTTCCAGCCCAATCAGATGGCCGGCGCCAATGGCATTAAGGAATCGCGAACGACCCCGATTGCGCCCCAGAGGCGCGCGGACCGCCCGATCGACACTCGAAGATCCGGGGCGGCTTAACGCGACCGTCACGAGAATTTCGCATGCAATGCGCCGCCGGATCGGCAATAAGGCGAGTGCCGCGCGGGCACATGCCCCTTCGGCTCCGTGGGACACGGCTCCGCTACCGATCGTCGTAAGCGGCGGCGGTAGGATCGAGCGATACGAACGAGGGACACATGGCTGGCATGTTCGTCGAGGCACTTTACAACGGTTACGCGCAATCCTTCGGTGTGGTCGGCGAATTTCTGGCTGACGAACAGTCACCGTTTCAACGGCTGCGGATCTTCGATTCGGCGCTGAACGGACGGGTTCTGGTGCTCGACGACATCGTCCAACTCACCGACCGCGACGAATGTGCTTATTCGGAAATGTTGGCCCATGTGCCGATTTTCGCACTCGGGAAGGCCAAGCGCGTGCTGATCGCCGGCGGCGGCGACGCGGCGATCGCCGAAGAGGTCTTGAAGCACAAGAGCGTCGAAAGCGTCGACATGGTCGAAATCGACGGTCGGGTAATTGAAACCTGCAAGGTTCACTTCAAGCACATCAATGCGGCCGCCTTCGCCGATTCCCGCCTCTCGATCCACGTCGAAGACGCATTCGAGTTCTTAAAACGCGCGGCGGCCGGAGGGTACGACGTCGTGATCACCGACCGCCCCGACCCCGTAGGCCCGGCGAAAGTCCTGTTCGCCACTCAGTATTACGAACTCATCAAGCGCGCCATGTCGCCAACAGGCGTGGCTGTGTTCCAGAACGGCGTGCCCCACTACCAACCCGACGAACTGACCGAGACCTACGCCCAGCATCGCCAGGTCTTCCCCCATCACGGCGTCTTCCTCTCGGTGGTGCCGACCTATGTCGGCGGTTACATGGCGCTGACCTGGGGCAGCCAGGGCACCGATTTGGCGAAGGCGGCGGATTTGGCCACGCTCGATGCGCGGTATTCGGCGGCGGGCTTCGCGACCGACTACTATACGCCCGAGGTACACCGTGCGGCCTTTGCCCTGCCACCCTGGGTGCGCCGCCTCGTCCGCTGAGATGGCGCAAAGCCGTGCCTGCGGCCGTGCGCCGCGGAAATTTCTAACCGCGCTTGCGCTCGCGTGTTCGCTTGGAGGCTGCTCGCTTTACGCGCCCCTGCCCGCACCGAGCTCGCTCGACGACCGTCTCGACGCCTTTCCAACGGTCGGTCTGCCGCTCGACGCGCCCGTCATCGTGCGTTGGAACGACCATCAGATCCCCTATATCGAGGCGCAAAGCGACGCGGACGGCGCCTTCGTTTTGGGCCTCGTCCACGCCCATCTTCGTCTTGGCCAGATGGAAGTCGCGCGCCGCGTAGCGAAGGGCCGCATCAGCGAAATGGCCGGGCCGTTCTTCACCGATATCGACCGGTCGCTGCGCGCGCTCGGCTTTGACCGGGCGGCTCGCGCCATCGTCGCCGCCTGGCCAACTGAAACCCGGCATTGGGTGAGCCGGTTCGTCGACGGCATCAATCACTATCAGTCGCGCATGCGCCAAGCGCCTCACGAGTACCGCGTCTTCGCGCTCGCGCGCGAATCGTGGGCGGTCGAGGACGTGGTGACGCTGGGACGTCTCGCCGGTACAGACGTAACGTGGCTGACCTGGATGGCCTTGCTGCCCTTTCGCGACGACCCGGATTGGCCGCGAATCTGGCGCCAAGCACTCGAACTTGGCGGCTTGTCGCCGCCGAGCTTCGCGCTGCCGCCCGAGTTTCGCCTGGCCCGGGATGATTCAGAATCGGACGACCTTCGCCCCCCGCTCACCTCGGAAAAGCGCGAAGCGGTCGAACATGCCGCGCGCCTTGCGGGCATCCTCGAGAATTTCGCGCGCAGCGGCAGCAACAGCGCCGTTGTCTCCGGCGCGCGCAGTGCGACGGGCGGCGCGCTTATCGCCAACGATCCCCATCTCGGCCTCATGGTGCCCAATCTTTGGCTGCTCGCGGGCTTGCGCTCGCCTTCCTTTCACGTGGTCGGCGCGATGGCGCCGGGACTCCCGGTTTTCGCCTACGGGCGCAACCGCGACATTGCCTGGGGCGGCACCAATCTGCGCGCGGCAAACAGCGATCTGTTCGACGCCTCGGGCATCGCCGCCGACGAAATCAAGATCGAGACTCACGCCATTGGGCGCCGCTTCTGGTTCGATATCGAGGCGGAAAATCGCGTGACCTCCCTGGGCCCGGTGATTTCGGACACGCCCATGGTGCCAAAGTCCTCGCGTTCGCCGTTCGCCTTGTCTTGGGTCGGATATCTCGCGACCGACGAGCTCACCGCCATGATGGGCGTCAACCGCGCGGCGAACTGGCCTGAATTCCGCGCGGCCCTCGCGCCGTTCGGCGTGCCCGCGCAAAACTTCGTCTATGCCGATATCGGCGGCAATATCGGCCAGGCGACCGCGACCCGATTGCCACGCCGGCCTGCGACCCCGCCGGCCGATATCGTGCAGAACCCCGCCGAGCGCGCGGTCGATTGGCGGCGCATGTTGGGGCCGGACGAATTGCCCGCGACGCTTAATCCCGACGCGGGCTTCCTCGCCTCGGCAAACAACCGCCCGGCCGCGTTCCCTGTGCCGATCGGCTATTTTTTCGCGCCGGGCGACCGAATCGAGCGCATGGCCGAACTACTGGGCGGCACCGCCAAGATCGGGCCCGATGACATGAAGCGCCTGCAGCAAGACGTGCGTTCGTCCTCGGCGCGCGCGGCGCGCGACGCGATGCTTGCCCGTGCGCGTGACATTTCCGGAAAATCCGCCGAGACCCTCGCGCTGCTGCGCGAATGGTCGGGTGATTACGATGTCGATTCGCGGGGCGCGTTGGCTTTCGAATCGCTCTTCGCCACGCTCGCGCCCGCCGTGTTCCGCGCCACGGGTCGCGCCCGCGAGTTCGCTTGGCTTGGCCAAAGTAGTTTCGCCCGCGCCGCCTTCCTGCGTGCGCTCGGCGAACTCGACGACGATGCCCTCGCGCCCTTGCTCGGGCACGCCTTCGCCAGGGCCGACGAGTCGCTCGCACGACACGGCACCTGGGGCCACGTCCATCGCCTGCAATTGCATCACCCCCTCGCCGATTTGCCGTTCGGCGGCACGCCCTATCGCTTTCTCGACCTCCCCAGCGGGGGCAGCAACGAGACACTGATGAAAGCCGCGCACGGCCTCAAGGTCGAACCGGGGCGCGTGCGCTACGGTTCGCAAGCACGCCATGTCTCCGATCTGTCGCATCCCGACGCCAACTGGTTCGTGCTTCTGGGCGGTCAGGACGGTTGGTTCAACTCCTCGACCTTTCTCGATCAAGTGCAACTTTGGCGCGAGGGCCGCTATATCCGTCTGCCGCTTGAGCCTGAAACCGTCGCGCGCGAGTTTTCCCGCGAGCTCTTGCTTGAACCCCCGCTCCGCAGGGCGGACCTCGGGACGGCGCCGGACAGCGGCGGAAACTAACGCAGGGTCGGCCCTCGAATAGGTCTTCCGCCGAAAGCCCGGTTCACGCCAAGGGAAACCGCACCGTTACGACCGTGCCAAGCCCCTCCTCGCTCGCGATGCCGAGCGCACCGCCGTGCAGTTCCATCAGCCGCTTGCTGATTGCCAGGCCGAGCCCCGTGCCCTCGTGTTGGCGCGTGAGCGAGGCATCGACCTGTTGAAACGGCTCGGCCACCCGTGACAACTGATCTTGTGGAATCCCGATGCCGGTATCGGTCACCGTGATGTCGAGGTATCCGGGCTCGCCCATGGTGGCGCCGATCGCAACCACCCCGCCCGCGTTCGTGAACTTGATCGCGTTCGACAACAAATTGAGAAACACTTGGCGCGCGGCGCGCCTGTCCATGGCGCACGGGAGCAGCCCCGCGGGCAGGTCGCTGCGCAGTTCCACTTGGCGTTCCTCGGCCTTCGAGGCGACGTAAGACATCGCGCCCTCGACAATTTCCACAGAGTCGCACGCCTCGAGGCGAAGCACGTAACGCCCCGCCTCGATCTTCGACATGTCGAGAATGTCGCTGATGACCTCAAGCAAGTGACGGCCACTGCTGTGGATCAGCCGCACGTACTCGGCGTATTCCGGGACGCCGATGGGGCCATGCAGCTCGTCGCGCATGACCTCGGAAAAACCAAGAATGGCGTTGAGGGGCGTGCGCAATTCATGACTCACATTGGCGAGGAAGATCGACTTCGCCGCACTGGCCTGCTCAGCGGCCTCCCGCGCCTGGATCGTCGCCTCTTCCGCCACCTTTCGCTCGGTGACATCAAGAGACAGCCCGTCCCAAACGATTTCGCCGTTCGGCAATCGTCGTGGAAGGGCCATCGAATTCACCCATCGCACTTCCCCCGAGGGCAAAATCAGGCGCCCTTCGAAGTCGAGCGGTGCCATATCCTGGCCCGAATGCAAGTAAGCCATGCGAAGTCGCTCGAAGTCCTCGGGATGAAAAAGCGATAGATATTTTTCGGGATCCGCGAATTCGCTCTTGGTGTCGATCCCAACCTTGTCGAGCAAACCCCAGCTGACATAGGGGTAGCTCACACGCCCGTCTTCATGTCGAACGCGGCGATAAACATTCCCGGGAAGATTATCGGTGATGGACCGCAGACGCGCCTCGCTTTCCTCCAACGCCAATTCCGCATTCCGGCGATCGGTCACGTCGAGCAGCAGGCCATCCCACAAGATATCGCCGTTCTCGAGCCGGCGAGGCTGGCCGAAGATCTGCACCCAGAGAACCGTGCCGTCGCGCATGCGCTCGCGCCCCTCCCACCTGCGGGGCGTCATGGTTCGCGCCGAGCGCGCGATTTCCGCGTCATAGAGCGGCCGGTCTTCCTCCACGACGCGTGAAGGAAAAATCGAGGCGTCGCGCATGATCTCATCGGCCTCGAAGCCGTACATCGCCTTCACGCCCGGGCTGACATAGGGATAGCTCACCGTGCCGTCCCGGTGCAGCACGCGCTGGTAAATGATCCCCGGAATGTTCTTCGCGATGTTGGCAATATGGATTTCGCGGTCTTGAAGCTCGCGCTCGACCCTCTGGCGCTCCGTCGCGTCGAGAAGCAGGCCGTCCCAGTGGAACGAGCCGTCGGCATCGCGCACCGACTGGAACGCGGCATCGACCCATTTGACCGCGCCGTCTCGCGCACGGATGCGGCCACTCCAAGACGCCGGCTTGAAAGCGCGCGCCGCCTCTTCGATCGCTTCCTCGAAAGACGGGCGGTCGTCCGGAACGATCGCCTCGACGAGAATTTGGCCATCGCCCTCGATATCCGCCGGCATATGGCCGATCAGCGCGGCTATTCCTTCGCTGACGAACGTACATGCGAATCGACCATCGGCTCCTCGGGCGAGTTGCAAAACCGCACCAGGCAGATTCGCCGCCAGATTGCGCATTCGCGATTCGCTGCGCGTCAATGCCTGTTGCGCGCTCCTGATGGCGTCAACATCTAGCGTCACGCCATCCCAGATGACCGTGCCGGCCTCGCCGCGCCTGGTCGTTGCGATCGAGCGAACCCAGCGGTACCGCCCGTTCATGCCGCGAACCCGCACCTCGACATCGAAATGCTCAAGCGTTCTTGCGCTGCGCTGAACTTCCTCCATCCATCGTGCGCGATCTTCTGGGTGAAGCGCGTCGATGAACGCCTTGCTGTCTTCCTCGATACTCGCGGCGTGGATGCCGTAGAGTTCCTCCGATTTCGGGCTGACGTAGTTGAAGGTGATGCGCCCGTCGGGATGCAGAACACGCCGGAAAACATCGCCAGGCATGTTGGCGGCAATTCCCGCCAGGCGATCCTCGCTCTCCTTGAGGCGCATTTCCGCCTGACGCTGGTCGGTAACGTCGAGCACGATCCCGTCCCACACGACGTCCCCACCCGGCTCTCGGTGGGGCGTCGCAATCGAGCGCATCCAACGAACATTGCCGCCGGCCGCGATCACGCGGCGCGTGAAATCGAAGGGCGAAAGATCGTCCGCCGAGTCGCGTATCGCGGCCATTAGCGGCTCGCGGTCCTCGGGCACGGTGCGCGACAACACCGCGCCGAGCTCGCTGTTCGGCCGGTGGCCGTGTTTGAGCAGAACCGGGGATGGACTGACATAGTCGTATCGCAGCGCCCCATCGGGCGTCATCCTACGGCGAAACACGAGGCCAGGCAGATTCGCGTGTATCGCGGCAAGGCGCAGTTCGCTTTCGGTCGATTCCTTCAGCAGCGCTTGCCGGCGCACGCGCGCGCGCGCGATCGCCCGCGCGCCCTCGCCAGCCATGCCCCGTGGCAGCACCACACACTCGTCCGCCCCGGCGGCCAAGAGCGCATGCACGAATTCCTCGTTGTCCTCTTCGCACAGCAGCACGATAGCGCCGTAGGGCAGAGCCCGGCGTGCGCGCACCACGCGCTCGACCGCGCCGACATCGCCGGAGCCCGCGTGCAACACAACGGCTTGGGGATCCGTGCGCGCCCTTTCGAGCGCCAGTTCCAGATCGTCCGTCGTACTTGGAGCATGCGATGCGGGACTGGCGAGGAACTCGGCCAATCGCGACTCCTCCGCCCGCGCGGCAACCAGAATGACTTTTGCCCCAGCCCGGTTGTTCATCGATCTAGCGCGATTCGCCGCCTTAGGTGGCCATTAATGCCGTCGCCACGGCACAATAAATCCAATTGCCGCCAAATTCTAGTTTATCATTTGGGGATTAAATTATTTTTTCCTTATAAATCAAACCTATGCCAGTGCGGATCGATCGAAAATGTAACCGGAAAATACCCCGACCGCAACGGCATCGCAGTCCCGGGGCCTATCTAGGCACTACACAAGGTTCCTCTCGGTTGAACGAATTGCACCTTGCATGGGCGTCCGAAACATGGACGCTCGTATGACTTCAGAGGGCGGCTGGCAAAGGTGAAATCGCCCAGCGCCTCGTCGCCAGATCACCAAATCGAGATACCCGCAAGGCGCTATGCTCGAACGAACGGCAAGAAATCTCTACGCCCTGGTTCACCGGTGCTTGGCGGTTCACCTATAGTGTCCGCAAGTGTCACGGGCCGAAAAGCCGAGACGCAAGGAGCGCATGGCGGATTTATTACTCGTCCTATTCGGGGGCATTCTTGCCGTTTTTGGCTGGCTCGCGATCATCGTCCGATGGCGCCGGGGCCTCATCGGCCTGCTGTTGTTCATGCCGTACGCGGGCGTGGTCGCGCTCCTACTGCACGACAGCAAGTGGCCGCTCGTCCTCAAGGACGTCGTTTTCGTCTTGCCCGCCTATCTGTCTTTTTTTGTCTTCCATGTCCGCGAGATCAAGAATGCCCCGGTGCCTCGCACCGTCATCTGGGCGCTCGCAGCCCTGACACTGCTCGTCATGCTGCAATCGCTAAACCCGAACGTGCCGAATTGGATGGTTGCCGCCATCGGCGCGAAGGTCTGGCTGTTCTATATCCCAATCATGTTCCTGACGGCGGCCTATCTGCGCACGCGCGACGATTTGACGCACCTGCTGCGCCTCCTCGTGGTGCTCGCGATCGTGCCGTGCGTGATCGGCATCGTCCAATGGTTCGGCTCGATTACCTACGGTTACAAAAATTTCATGACCGGCTTCTATGGCGAGGCAGCGCGCGGCGCGACGCAGAACTTTGCCACCCACGCCTATGGCGGGTTGCTATACCGCATTCCCTCTACCTTCACCTTCGTGAGCCAGTACTTCGGCTTCACTCTTGGTATGATTGTGTTTGCCTATTCCATGCAGAGATCGGATCCGAATCCGAAATGGCGCCGATTTGGCGCTGTCATGATCGCGTTCTTCGTGCTCGCATCGGTGCTATCGGGAGCGCGCGGCGCACTCGTCTTCGTGCCCCTGATTCTCGTGCTGATGACTTTCATCGACCGGCGGCTGACCGGCTTCTTCGCTGTTGCCGCCTTCTTGCCGGTGATCGTTCTGACTGCATTCACCTTCGTCGGTATCGACCCCGAGCTGTTTTTCGGCGAAACCAGCCTCCTTATCGGGCATTACGGCGACGAAATCGTTTATCGCAACATTATCAACGCATTGGTGGAGTATCCTTTCGGCATCGGGATCGGCATGAATACCGGAGCCGCCAGGCACGCCTTTGCCTCGGAAGCCATCGCGGGGCGACAACTTCTGAATCTCGAGAATTTTTACGCCAAGGCAATTGTCGAGTTAGGCTTCATCGGAGCGGTCGCCGTGCTCTCGGTATTCCTGTCGATCATTTTCGCTGGACTTCGGATACGCGAGCGGTTGCGCGACCCGGGCCTCCAAGGGATTGCCGCGAGCGTCATCGCATTTTTTATTACGATATCCATACACAGCACCAAGGGCTGGCAGATCGACTATGACCCGCTCAACGTCTACATATGGGTGTTTGCCGGCATGATGTTCAAATTGCCCCGGCTTGAAGCGAACATCGCGCACGCCGGGGCGCCGCACGGGCAAAACCAATATATCCGCCCTGCCGGACGTCGAGCGCAGTCGCGCCCGTTGCACCGAGCGCCGCCGCGGCCATGAAAGCGCGCACGATCGAGCCGCAGCGTGGAGCGCGGCGGCGCCGCGATCTGCCGGTGACGATTCTCTTGTGCCTCGCGGCGACCATCGCCGGCGCGTTCGGCGCCGAGTACTATCTGTTCCGGCAACTGGCCGACGCGCCCTTGCGCGCTTCCGAACGCCTTGGATTGGTCCACGATACACGCTCCGTTCGCCAAGTCGTGGACGAGCTTCGCAAGGTCAACCCGGCGGCCGTGCCGGCTCTTTGGCCAAGTTACCTTCTCGTGGCAAATGGAGAAAATGCGCCTCGTTCCATGCTCATGGCCGGTGGCGTCGAGACGGTTCCCGCAGGCGGCGTGTCGCGCGCGCAGACGGTCATGTGTCGCGAGGTCGGGGGCTACAACAGCTATGCGAGCGATCGCCATGGATTCAACAATCCCGATTGGGTATGGCAGCTGCCTGAGACGGATATCGCGCTGATCGGAGATTCCTTCACCCAAGGCCAATGTGTGCCGCCCGGCGATCAAGTGGCGGCGCTCGTCCGGTCGCATTTTCCCGCCACGCTCGCCCTGGCCATGGGACACGATGGCCCGCTCATGGAATTGCTCACGCTCAAGGAATTCGCGGCCTTTCGCCGGCCGCGCGCGGTCGTTTGGCTTTTCTATCAGGGCAACGATCTGACCCAGGATCTGCCGCGCGAAAGAGCGAGCCCGCTTCTCATGCGTTACCTCGAAGGTGATTACACTCAGTCTCTCGCGGTGCGCCAAGCCGAAATCGACTCGGCGCTCCGCACGTATTTGGATAGCGCCGCCTCACGCGAGCGCCACGTTGCAGAGCTAGAGACGCGCGCCGCGCGCGAAAGCGTGCTCAAGCTTCGAAATCTGCGTCACCTGCTGGGGGCGACGCGCGCGCCGCCTTCGCCCGATTTCGCGCTGCTCGGGCGGATCCTGCTGGAAGCCAAAGCCACCGTCGAAGGCTGGGGAGGCCAGACAATCTTTGTTTACCTGCCAAGCTGGATCGAATTGCTGCACCCTAACCAGGCGATGCGAATGGGGCGCGAGGCGGCCCTGGCCGCAGCGCGCGAGAACGGGTTTGAGATCGTGGACCTACATGCCGCCATGGCGGCGGCGCGCGATCCCGGAGCGTATTTCTATTATCCCGCCTCACACTACAGTCCCGAAGGACAACGCGTCTTGGCTGACGCCATTCTCGCCGCCCTTGCCGCCTCGGGCATCAAGCCGTCATCGCCGTGAGCGTTTCGGCTCTTCGCGTACAAGTGCCAAGGCGACGCATCGCGCCGCGAGGCTCGGTACTTCTCGATTTCCTGCGCGCGGGCGCCGCGGCGCTCGTGATGCTCGGCCATGTGCGCGGCCTGTATTTCGTCAACTATGCAAGCGTGGAGGAGAGTGGGCCGATCATGGCCGTATTCTATTTCGCGACCGGGCTCGGCCATCAAGCCGTGATGATTTTTTTCGTCCTGTCGGGATATTTCATCGCGTCCAATGCGCTTGCCGTCATGGGCGACGGCCGTTGGACCTGGAGATGGTATTTGGCTCGACGCGTGACGCGCTTGACTGTCGTTCTGTGGCCCGCGCTTGCGATCGGCGCCGCCATAGATGCGGGCGGCCTCACGCTATTCGGCCTGGACGGTCCCTACGGCGCCGCGCCCGAATATCGGCACATCGTCTTGGTTCCCGTACCCGAACGGACCGATGCCATCGCGTGGATTGGCAACGCGCTTTTTCTCCAGGAAATTCTCGTCCCGAGCTATGGCTCCAATGGACCCTTGTGGAGCTTGAGCTATGAATTTTGGTACTATCTTCTGTTCCCCGCGCTCGTGCTTGCGCTGTTCGGCCGGTCCGCGCCTCGGATTCGCGCCTTCTGGGCGCTGGCCGCGCTCGCCATAGCTCTCCTCGTAGGCGAGCGAATCCTGCTCTATTTCACGATCTGGCTGATGGGTGCGGCGGTGCAACTTGTGCCCCTGCCCTACCAATGGGCGCAACGCGGATGGCGGCGCGCGGTCGTGCTGGGTGCGGCCATATCGGCTTGGCTTGGCGCGATGGTCGCGGCGAAAGCCGCGCTCCTTCCCGCCTTCGCCGGGGATGCGGCCGTAGGCGCGGCGACGGCTTTAATCGTCTATTTATTGCAAACGGCGCCTGGCGTACCGCGTGCCGCAACCGCGCGCCTTGCCAAAACCCTGGCCGGATTCTCCTACACGCTGTATCTCGCCCATCTGCCGCCTTTGGTTTTTGGGGCGGCGGCGATTTTAGCCGCGGGCGGTGAACGCTGGCAGCCCGGACTTAAGCAACTCGCGTTTGGAACGGCCATCGCGCTGGCGACGCTCGGCTATGCCTTCGCCTTGTCGCGCATCACCGAAGCGCGCACAGACACGGTTAGACGCCGCCTGCTGGTCGGCGCCTAGGCGCGTTACTTCGCCGCAAGATAGGCGTCGAGCGTCGCCACGTCGGGAGCGCGAATCGTCATTTTGTTCGGCCCGGCGCCGACGCGCGTGACCATTTCCCTGAGATCCTTGTGCTTGGTGAACTCGCCCAGTTCCTTCGAGCCCGCCTTGAACACCCAGAGGCGACCATCATGCACGACGGCCGCGAAGCCCGGCTTGTCGAAATTCTGGGTAGCACTGGCGGTACTCGAACCACCAGTCGCCGTTTGTTCGGCGCAGCCGACCGCTGCAATGCCAAGAACGACCGCCGCAATAGCGGCATGGATGACCCTCATGCGCCCCTCCTTGAAACATACCACGCGGTGCGTCGCGGGCATGGTCGCGGGACGCTAGCAGGCGCAGGCGACAGATTTGTTACAGACGAATTGCCACGGGCGGATGGTTACAGACAACCAGCGGTACGACCGCCGATCTGTCGGCTGGCAGGGCTCCCACGCGCGGCTAGCGCTGCTTCTTGAGCTTGAGCTTCTGCCGCGTTTCGGCCGGGGTCATGATTCGCCCGCCGAGTTCGCGCACGATGCGGCTCGCCTTTTCGACCAACTGCCCGTTGGTCGCGAAAACGCCTTTTTCGAGATAAAGATTATCCTCGAGTCCGACGCGGCAATTGCCGCCCAATACCATGGCTTGGGCGACCATGGGCATTTGCATGCGGCTGATGCCAAAGCCCGCCCACACCGCGTTCGGCGGCAATTGGCTCGCCATATACGACATGGTTGCGGTGTCCGACGGCGCGCCCCAGGGAATGCCGAGGCACATTTGGAACAGCGGCGGGTCGGCAAGCAGGCCTTCCTCGTACATCCGCTTGGCAAACCACAACTGCCCCGCATCGAAGACCTCGAGCTCGGGCTTCACGCCTAGCTCGCGCACGCGCTTGGCCATGGCGCGCAAGATGTTTGGAGTCTGAACCGAAACCGTGTTGCCATCGCCGAAATTCATCGTGCCGCAATCGAGCGTGCACATTTCGGGCAGCAACTCCTCGACATGCGCAATGCGCGCCTTCCAATCGACGACATCGCTGCCAGGCCCGGGCTTCATGGGGTCATTGTCGTCAACGGTCAGATCCCCGCCCATGCCGCAGGTCAAATTGATGATGATATCGACGCCGCTAGCCCGGATATGGCCGACCATCGCGCGGTAGCACTCGAGATCGCGGGCGCCCTTGCCGGTGTCCGGATCGCGCACATGGCAATGCACGATCGAGGCGCCCGCCTTCGCGGCCTCGATCGCCGCGTCCGCGATCTGGCGCGGCGTCACCGGAATGGCCGGATGCTTGCCGACGGTATCGCCGCCGCCCGTGACGGCGCAGGTCAAGATCACTTCATAGTTCATCATTTCCTCCCGCGGATCCGGCTGGGCCTCCGCATTTGTACTAGGTGGTTTGTCCGCCCGACTCAAGAACCGCGCCCCTCGGCGCTGGAACTCACCCGCCCAGCGTTTTGACTTTAGCGCGCAAGACCTCGACAAGGTACTGTATGCGGTCGCTGTTCGCGCGCAAAATGCCGGCGAAATCGTCGCGCTGGGTCACCACCATGCTGACCCCCTCGACTACGACGTCGATCGCGCGCCAAGCCTTGCCGTCGATCAGGCGCATCCGCCATTCGACGGGTATCGATTCTTCGGCCAAGTCCACCGACAGCAAGTGGCTCTTAACCCAAATCCCGTCCTTGCCGTCGGCACGCGTGCCGACAATCTTGAATTTTTCGCCCTGGTACATGATGCCGAATCGGGCGCTGTAGGATTTGACCAGGAATTCCGGAAATACCTCGAGATAGGACGCGCGCTCGGCCTCCGTCGCTTTGTCCCAAGCCGTCCCGGCACAAAAACGCGCGATCGCGGGCACGTGAAAGCCGTCGCGCAGAATTTGTTCGAAGCGCTTTTCGCGTTCAGCGCGCGCAATGTCCGGCTTGAGCGAATCGAGAATACGGTCGATGAGTTCGCTCACGACCGTTTGCGAAGCCTCTCCCGGGCCTTGCGCAATTAGATCGGCCCGCGCGCTTCCCGCGTCGCCCAAGCCCGCGAAAAGGACCAGCACCGCCGCGCCCAAGGCGCGCAGGACGGCGATGAATTTCACCTTCGACGGCATCGTTGAATTGTCCTTGATCGATCCCATTCGGCAAGCGAGCCGGCCGACACGGGCGGCGAAACCACCCGTTCCGCTCCGACTATACCCGGAAAACGCCCAGCCACCACGGCCCGCCCAAGCAAGCGGCGCCGCAACGAGATCGCTCAGGAATAGCGTGAGACCGGCGCGAACCGCAGATTTCGCGGTTCCGCGGCCGGCCTCTAATCAAGCAGCACTAATCGGCGAGCTTGAACGCGCACGAATCGGCGATGTCGGCGTCCACCTCGGTATTGCCGGGCAGCATCGCCCACTTGCCGGCGAGCGCGCTCCGTTCATCGTAGTTCAAGGCGCCTGTCTTGCTGTTCTCGGAGCGCACGCGTGCCGCACAATAGGACGCGCCTTGCTCGACCACGCTGGCGCGCACCTGCGCCTTCGCGACCTTGGACCACACCATCCAGCCTGCCGAGGAAGCGATGAGCGGACCGGCCACGAGGCCGATCGCGAGCGTGATCAGGGGGGACTTCATTTTCTGCCATTCCGCCATTTAAATATCTCCAATGGTTTTCTAATATAAGCATTGGGATGCTAATTCATTTGTAAAATATTTGCCTTAGTATTTTTGAGTTATTTCGACATTTTTCTGAAATATTACTTTGCGATTTCATGGATTTTACCTTGAATCCTCCACACCGCGATTTGCGCGATGGCGCCCGCGCGCCGGTCCGCGCGTTCTCCGCTCCCCAGAGGGTGCAATCAAGCAACAAAGCTCCCGTCCCGCGTCATGTCCGGGGCGGGTGCGAAGAATTTCGCAATATTTTGCGATATGATGTGTCGTACTTTCAGGCCGACCGGGCGCGGGAAGCCGCGACGCCGCCGCCCGAGGCCGCGAAACAGGAGGGGCTTCGTCGGGCCGTGCGACTTAACGTGTCAGTACCCTGCCGTGACATCCCCGGGACGCTGGGCCTTCGGGAAGATCGATCTGCGCTTTCAGAGTTTCGAGCCGTGCGTTGATCTGATCGCGGGCTGTCCGGAAACGCGCCCGGAAATCCTCTGGCGTGACCGAGGGGTCGGTCGATGCGGGATCGGCGATCGGCCAATGCAAACGTCGAACGCGTCCCGGAAGAACCGGGCAGACTTCCTCGACGCAAAGCGTGACAACCAGATCGATGCCGCCCGGATCGACCTCGTCAACCGACTTCGATCGCTGGCCCGAAATGTCAATGCCGATTTCGGCCATCGACTCGATGGCGTAAGGATTGAGCTGCGAGGGGGCCGAACCCGCGCTCACGACCGTCGCCTGGCTGCCGAAGAGCGCGCGCGCCAGCCCCTCCGCCATCTGACTGCGCGCCGAATTGGCGACGCACAGGAACAGAATATTCATCGCCGCATCTCCTCCCCACGCAAGCACAGATCAGGCACGGCGGTCCCGCCATCATCCGCCGCGGGGAAATGTCTTCGGGTCCGATTGGCGAGTGCAACCAGCGAGAGCATGACCGGGACTTCCACCAGAACGCCCACCACGGTCACCAGCGCCGCCCCCGAATTCAGGCCGAACAGGCCTATCGCGACGGCCACCGCCAGTTCGAAAAAGTTGGACGTGCCGATCAGGGCACATGGTGCGGCGACATTGTGCGGCACACGCCATGCCCAGGCCGCCGCGTAAGCGATGGCGAATATCCCATAAGACTGGATCAGGAGCGGGACGGCGATCAACGCGATCAGAAGCGGTCGTTCGAGAATGACGTGCCCCTGAAAGCCGAACAACAGAACCACCGTAGCCAGCAGACCGAGGATCGAGAATGGCTTCACCGCTGCCGTGAAGCGGGCGACCCGGATCCCGCCTCGCGCTCCATTTCCGGCTCCCCTGACCAACGCCGCCCGCGTCGCCGCCCCGGCCGCCAGTGGGATGACAACGTAAAGCATGACCGACAGAAGCAGAGTTTCCCAGGGCACTGCGATGTCGGTCACGCCTAGCAGAAGGGCGACGATCGGCGCGAAGGCAAAGATCATGATGATGTCGTTGAGCGACACCTGAACGAGCGTATAGTTCGCGTCACCGCGGGTCAGTTGCGACCAGATCAACACCATGGCCGTACACGGTGCAGCGCCGAGCAGGATAAGCCCCGCGATATATTGCCCGGCATCGGCCGGGTCGATGAAATCGGCGAACACGAACTCGAAGAACAGCACGCCGAGTGCCGCCATCGTGAACGGCTTGATCAGCCAGTTCACCACCACCGTGATGACCAGCCCCTTCGGACGCTTGTGGACATGGCGCAGGCTGGCGAAATCGACCGCGACCATCATCGGGTAGACCATCGCCCAGATCAGGGCGGCGACGACCAGATTGACCGACGCGTATTCCCATCCAGCCACTTCCTGGAACAGTCCGGGGAACGAGTCGCCGAGCGCCACGCCAAAGATGATGCAGAGAGCGACCCAGAGCGAGAGGTAGCGATCAAATAACGACACTATGGCGTCCCTCCAGTTCCGCGGGAACCGTGCGCGTTCAGGCGCTCCCGGCCGACCGGCTCTTCAGCCTGCATCGACCGGGCCGCGTTTCGGGACTCCAGTTCCTCACGCACCTTGGCGATCTGGGGCGCTTTCGCTGCCGCGCGCGGATGAAGCAGCGGGTGCTGGCAGACTAACGCCAACTTATCTCAGATTTGTGACATTAGGTCATGGCCGCATCCTGAAGAAACGATGCGGCCGATCTCGTTTAAGCGTCACCGGCTCCTGCCCGACGCGATCCGGCACGCCGTGTGGCTGTATTTCCGCTTCACCCTCGGCATCCGCGATGTCGAGGCGCTGATGGCGCGGCGCGGCGCGGCGCGGCATCGTGGCGAACCGCGACGTCGTTCGCCGCTGGGTCAACAAGTTCGATCCGCTGATCACGTCCAGATCCCGCGCGCGCAAGCTGACCGGGCACGGGAAGCCGCGACGGCCGCTGCCCGAGCCCGCGAAACAGGAGGGGCTGCGTCAGGCCGTGCGACTTAATGTGTCAATGCCCCGGCGCTGCCGCCGATGATGGCAATCCGCCGACCCTTCAGCGACATCGCGGGCATGGACGCGGCTATTCGATGATACCCACGATCTCGAAGGCCTCCGACGAGGGCGGAGCCTCGAAGTATTTCTCTGTCATGTATTTACGGCCGGCCGCTTGTTCTGGGCTGTTACTGTTTTTTTGGAGCGCTTCTTCACTCTCCCATAGCGTGATTGAAAGAAATTTACCGGTCTTGCGATCGGCCAGCATAAACGCCTTCTTCATGCCAATCTTCTTGTAGTGCTCCGTGTGGGACTTCCACTCGGCGGCGGCTTCGTTAATGGTCGCCTTTTTGAGATCCGTTCTTAGGACGCGAGCATGCATATCTCTTTCCCTTCTCTACCAATGTTGACCGGCTCCCATTGAGTGGTCCGAGTAAAATGTTATTGCATTGTCGCCTCCTTCGCCATTGCCGGCTGAAGGTGAAGCGTGGCGGAACTGGAAGCAGGCAATGGCGGTGTTGCTGCTTCCGGAGCCAGCGGGCGATAGCCGAGCGAGGAGTGCGGCCTGACGGTGTTGTAGTGATGGCGCCATTGCTCGATGACGATCTGGGCCGAGCTATGGCCAGAAGTTGGTGACGGCCTGCAGGATCAGGCGGCGGCTTGGGCTTGAGGCGCGGCAGATTTGCCGATGACCTCGATCCCGTCAGTGAACTTCACACCCTGGATCAGTTTTGGCAACTGGTTGTGGCCGTCGATCCGGCGCCAACTTTTCTGCGCGCCCTCGACAAGCTTGAAGGCCATGGCGAGCGCGGTCTTGTTCGACAGGCAGCCTTTCGATCGGATCGTGCGGTGCCGGACGGTCGCAAAGGTGCTTTCAATGGGGTTCGTCGTTCGTAAGTGCTTCCAGTGCTCGGCGGGGAAGTCGTAGAACGCCAGCAGCGCATCGCGGTCCTTGGTCAGGCAACCGGCAGCCTTCTCGTATTTGACCTCGTAGGTTTCGACAAAGGCTTCGAATGCCGTATTGGCATCCTTCTTGGTCTCGGCCATCCAGATCTCCTGCAGCGCGTGCTTGGCCTTCGTGTGCAGGCTCTTCGGCATCTTGTTCAGGATGTTCGCGGTCTTGTGCACCCAACAGCGTTGCTCGCGGGTTGTCGGCCACACCTCGCCGAGCGCCTTCCAGAATCCGAGTGCGCCGTCAGCGACCGCAATCTCCGACGCCGTTGTCAGACCGCGACGCTTCAGATCGAGCAGCAGATCACGCCACGATTCCGAGCTCTCGCGCAGGCCATCGGTGAAGCCGACGAGTTCCTTCTTGCCTTCAGGCGTCGCGCCCATGATGACCAGGATGCATTGCGCCTGTTCCTCGAGCCGGGCCTCTAAATGTATGCCGTCGGCCCAGAAGTAGACGTAGCGCCAGTCAGCGCGGATTCACCAGCCTATGAGGGGGTTGTCAAATTTCTCGCCTTTGCCGAAGTAATTTGCAGGATCGACTGATCCCGCATGAAATCTAAATCACGGATAAACGGACCGGATGACCTCCCTTTCCGACTCGGACTTCGGATCGAGTTCTTGTGGCGGCTTGGGTGCGGGGCTTGAAACTTGTACCTCGGGGTGGTACATTGATACACAATGGAGCTGCGGAATGATCGTGAGTTTTCGGGATGACTGGTTGCGCGATTTCTTCGTCGGCGACATTCGATCGAAGAGAATCCCATCCGATCTCGAAAGCCGCTTGTTCCGTAAAATCCAGATGATCGACGACGCGACGACGGATCAGGACTTGCGGGTGCCGCCCAGCAACCATTTCGAAAAGCTGCATGGCAATCTGGCAGGCTTCCATTCGATCCGCGTCAACAAGCAATGGCGGCTCGTCTTCCAATGGGATGGCGGCCGAGGTGAGGCGACGGGCGTCTATTTGGACGACCATAGTTATCGGTGAGGTGAACCATGTTGATGACCAAGCGCAAGCCGGCGAGTGTTGGCGAAATTCTGATCGAAGAGTTCATGGA
Source organism: Alphaproteobacteria bacterium (assembly GCA_046153685.1). Lineage (GTDB taxonomy): Bacteria > Pseudomonadota > Alphaproteobacteria > CADEGL01 > CADEGL01 > CAMAPP01. The sequence continues at coordinate 861 of JBJXGH010000091.1, read as the reverse complement.
GCCGATGGGCCTGACGCAAGCCGCGCTGGCCGAAGCGATGGGCGTGCAGCGCAAGCACGTCAACGAACTGTGCAACGAGCGTCGCACTGTGACCGCCGCGACGGCCCTCATCCTCGCCCGCGTGTTCGGCAATAGCCCTGATTTCTGGCTGAACGTGCAGCGGCGCAGCGACCTTTGGGAAGCGATACACTCGCCTCGCGAACGCGAGCGGGTCAAACGTGCCCGGCCGCTGACAGCCGCCGCATGACCAAGCAGGCCACGGTCGAGGTCGCGAACCTGACCATTCACATCCCCGTCCAGTTCAAGAAACGGGGTGGTCGTAAGTTGGTGCTGGCCCCCGACGGCGTCGCCTCCCCAATCGCGCCCAAGCCGGCCGTGGACGACACCATGCTCAAGCTGCTGATCAAGGGACATCGATGGCGGCGGCGGATCGAAAGCGGCAAGGCGAAATCGATCACCGATCTCGCGGCGCAGGAGAATGTGACAATCGCCTATGTCGGCAGGTTGCTCAAAGTTGCGAACCCTGCGTGATCGGGCGTCTGCCAAGTGTTTGAAATATCGAGGGGCGATAACTAAACCGTTTTGGAGGTCGGTTTAGTTGTGACGGAGAGAATGGGCTCAGAGAGAGGAAACCCCGGCCAAGAGGGGCGTTTTGGTGCCTTGGTCGGTTTAGTTATTGAGCCGCAGAAGCTCGCGATATCTCGGGATTTTTCGGAGAACAGCGCGACGTAGAGAGAGTCCTATTTTTAAAAACTGGCGGACAGGGAGGGATTCGAACCCTCGATAGGGCTTTACAACCCTATAACGGTTTAGCAAACCGCCGCCTTCAGCCGCTCGGCCACCTGTCCTCAGGAACGTTCG
>JBJXGH010000102.1:0-41167 GCA_046153685.1 Alphaproteobacteria bacterium | reverse complement strand
CCACGCGACTGAACAAGCGATCGATGACACCGATGCGCGCCGAGAGAGCGGGAACGAAACCTCCCATCTGCGCCATGACCGCGATCAACGCGTTTTGGCGCAGAAACGTGCTTTTTCCCGCCATGTTCGGGCCGGTGACGAGCCACAGGCGCCGCGCCCCCGCCTCGCCCGAAAGCGTGCAGTCATTGCCGACGAAGGACGCGCCATCGGGCAGTGCGGCCTCGACCAGCGGGTGACGCCCGCCGACCACGGCGAAGACCAGGCTGTCGTCGATTTCGGGCCGCGCGTAGCGACGCTCCGTTGCCAGCTCGGCCAAAGCGGACGAAACATCGAGCATGGCCAAGCCGCGCGCCGCGCGCGCGACGCCGTCCGAATGCGCGAGAATGAGACCGGTCAATTCCGCGAAGATTTCGAGCTCGAGGCCGAGCACCTTTTCGGCGGCGCGCCCGATCTTGTCCTCGAGCTCGCCCAGCTCGACCGTGGAATAACGCACTGCGCCGACGGTGGTTTGGCGATGGATGTAGGCGCCACCAATCGGAAGTTTCGCGGCGTGCTGGGGCGAAACCTCGATGAAATATCCAAGCACATTGTTATGGCGGATCTTGAGCGTGGCGATGCCGGTCTCGGCCGCATATTTGGCCTGCAAACCCGCGATGTGACGGCGACCCTCGTCGCGTAGAATCCGCCATTCGTCGAGACCGGGATGAAAGCCTGGCGCGACGAAGCCGCCATCGCGCGCAAGTAGGGGCAATTCCGCCGATAGCGCCCGTTCCAGCCGTTCGATCGGCGCATCGCAACTGCCGAGCTCCTCGACCGCGCGCGCGACGATTTCAGGCGGCGGCGCAAAGCCAGGTGCCGCTGCAACCGCTGCGGCAGCGAGGCAGGACTTGAGGCCGTCGCGGATCGCCGCCAAGTCGCGCGGGCCGCCGCGGCCGAGCGCGAGCCGCGATAGCGCGCGTTCGAGATCGGGCGTGCGCGCCAGCACCGCGCGCAGGCGTTCGCGCGTCTCGGGTGCCGCGGCGAAATACTGCACGCCGTCATGGCGCGCGGTGATCGCGGCAACATCGGTCAAGGGCGCGGCCAAATGGGCCGCCAGCAAGCGCGCGCCGGCGCCGGTCGCGGTGCGGTCGATGGTGTCGAGCAGACTGCCTCGGTGTTCGCCCGCGAGGGTTTCTGTGAGTTCGAGATTGCGCCTGGTCGCGGCGTCGATTTCGAGAAACGCACCGTACGCCGAGCGCCGGGGTCGCGACAGGCGCGGCAGGCGGCCTTTTTGGGTAAGCTCGATATAGTCCACCAGCGCACCGCCAGCGGCCAATTCCGCGCGCGAGAAGGCGCCAAAGGCATCAAGCGCCTTCACGCCGAACAGTGCCTCGAGGCGAAGCCGGCCGTTCTCGCTGTCAAACCGCGATTGTGGTTGCGCCGTCATCGCCGCTTTCCATGGCGCAAGCACATCGCGGAATTCGGCGCGCTGGAGCAGCCGGTCGGACAGCACGATCTCTCCGGGAGCAAGCCGCGCAAGCGCTGCGCCCAGCCCGCCTTGATCGACCGGTTCGATGTCGAAATCCCCAGTGGAGATATCAATCGAGGCGAGGCCGAACGCGCCCTGAACCTCGGCGGCGGCAACCAAATAATTGTGCCGCCGCGCATCGAGCAGGGTGTCTTCGGTGAGGGTGCCGGGTGTCACGATGCGCACCACCTCGCGGCGGACGACGGCCTTGGCCCCGCGCTTCCTGGCCTCGGCCGGAGCCTCGACCTGCTCGCAGACACCGACCCGGAAGCCCTTGCGGATGAGGCGCGACAGATAGACGTCGGCGGCGTGGACGGGCACGCCGCACATCGGAATGTCCTGGCCTTCGTGCTTGCCGCGCTTGGTGAGCGCGATATCGAGAGCCGCGGCGGCCTGACGGGCGTCGTCGAAGAACAGCTCGTAGAAATCGCCCATCCGGTAAAACAGCAGGCAATCGGGATGGCCGCGCTTGACCTCCCAATATTGCACCATCAGGGGGGACGCGTCCGGAGCGGGACGCGCATCCTCGGGCCGGAGATCGGTATCGTTTGCAGGCGTCACGTCCGTCGTCCCATCGCTCGATTTCTCGGCCGACCGGGTTTGGCGGGCGGCGCCGGGCCAACCGGCGGAGACCGCAGGCGAGAGAACCATATCATAGCGGCGATTGGACACATGGCGGGAGCGGTGGTCTTTGACCGCCTAGGGTTGCAACGCCTACCATCGGACCCTGCGGGGATTCGGCGCTTGGCGGAGGCGTCGTCAGAGCGCATGCGCGAACCAAGGGGCCGATCATGAGTCAAGGCGACGCCCACGTCACCGAGCAGGAGGCCTTGCTGTTCCATTCCAGCGGCCGCGCCGGCAAGATCGAAATCAGCCCGACCAAGCCGCTGACCACCCAGCGCGACCTGTCGCTCGCCTATTCGCCGGGCGTTGCTTGGCCGGTCAAGGCCATCGCCGCGAACCCGGCCCTGGCCTACGACTACACCGCGCGCGGCAATCTGGTCGCGGTGATCTCGAACGGCACCGCCATTCTTGGCCTGGGCGATCTCGGCGCGCTGGCGTCCAAGCCCGTCATGGAAGGCAAGGCGGTTCTGTTCAAGCGTTTCGCGGACGTTGATTCGATCGATCTCGAGGTCGACACCAAGGACGTCGACCAATTCGTCAATTGCGTGCGCTATCTCGGCCCAAGCTTTGGCGGCATCAATCTTGAGGACATCAAAGCGCCCGAATGTTTCATCATCGAGGAGCGCCTGCGCGAACTGCTCGACATTCCCGTTTTCCACGACGACCAGCACGGCACAGCAATCATCGCCGCGGCGGGACTGGTCAACGCGCTGCATTTGACCGGTCGCGACATCGCAACGACGCGGATCGTGGTCAACGGCGCGGGCGCCTCGGCCATCGCCTGCGCCGGCCTGTTCGTCAGCATGGGCATGCCGCGCAAGAACATCGTCATGTGCGACAGCAAGGGCGTGATTTATGTCGGTCGGCGCGAGGGTATGAATCAGTGGAAGTCAGCCTATGCCGCTGACACCAAGGCGCGCACGCTTCACGACGCCATGGAAGGCGCCGATGTCGCGCTCGGCCTTTCGGTCAAGGGCGCTCTCGACCAGAAGATGGTCGCGAGCATGGCAACGAAGCCCATAGTCTTCGCCCTTGCCAATCCCGATCCCGAAATCACGCCCGAGGACGTGAAGGCCGTGCGAGACGACGCGATCATCGCCACCGGACGCTCGGACTACCCCAACCAGATCAATAACGTTCTCGGCTTTCCTTATATCTTTCGCGGCGCGCTCGACGTGCGCGCCTCGACCATCAACGACGACATGAAGATCGCCGCCGCCCAGGCGCTCGCCACGCTGGCGCGCGAAGACGTGCCGGACGAAGTGGGCGCGGCCTATTCCGGCCGGCGCTTGCAATACGGCTCGGAATACATCATCCCGGCGCCCTTCGATCCAAGGCTTATCACCCATGTGCCGATGGCGGTGGCCAAGGCAGCGATGGATTCGGGCGTTGCGCGCCGGCCGATCATCGACATGGCGACATATCGCAATGAATTGTCCGCGCGCCTCGACCCCACGGCCGCCGGCCTGCAACGCGTGCTCGACCGCGTGCGCGGACAGGGTAGGCGCGTGGTCTTCGCCGAGGGCGAGGAGGAGCGCACGATTCGCTCGGCGTTGTCTTTCCATGCCAGCGGTTACGGCACGCCGGTGCTGATCGGCCGGGAAGAGCGCATTCGCGTGACGATGCGGGCGATCGGCCTCGCTGGTATCGAGGGCTTGGAAATCCATAATGCGCGTCTGTCCGACGACAATGGGCGCTACGCCGAGTTTCTCTACGATCGGCTGAAGCGGCGTGGAGCGCTGCTGCGCGATTGCCAGCGCATGGTCAACCAGGACCGCAACGTGTTCGGCGCCTGCATGGTCGCCTTGGGCGCGGCGGACGCGATGGTTACGGGGCTGACGCGCAGCTTCGCGGCGTCCTACGAGGAGGTGCGGCGCGTAATCGATCCACGCGCCGGCGACCGGGTCTTCGGCCTCACCATCCTGTTGGCGCGCGGCCGCACGGTGTTCATCGCCGATACGACGGTGCACGAACAGCCGACCGCGGTCGAACTCGGAGATATCGCGGTCCAAGCCGCCACCAAGGCGCGCCAATTGGGCCACGAGCCACGCGTGGCGCTGCTGTCGTTTTCCAATTTCGGCAACCCGCCGCGCGCCGAGGGCCGGCGTGCGCGCGACGCGGTCGCGATGCTCGATGGCCGCAGCCGCGATTTCGAATATGACGGCGAGATGACGGCCGATGTCGCGCTGGACCATGGCCTCATGCGGCAGTTCTACCCGTTCTGCCGCTTGTCTGGGCCGGCGAATGTCTTGATTATGCCGGAACTGCACAGCGCCAATATCTCGGCGAAATTACTGCAGAAACTGGGAGGCGGCACGGTGATCGGGCCGCTTCTGATCGGCCTGTCCAAGCCTGTACACATCGTTCAGATGGGCGCCACGGTCTCGGACATGGTGCACATGGCGGCCTTGGCGGCCGATGATGCCATCGAGGCGCCCGGCACAAGGCGCTAACACCACCGCGACCGCCCCGTGCCGTCCCGGCGCAAGGCAGGATGCGAGTCGAGTTTGCACATGCGATTGTCGTCCAATCTGTGGCTGTCCACGACCGCGGCCGTGGCTTTGCCAACGGGTATCGTGCTCTTGCTATTGTCGGTTCTCGGTGCGCTCGAATTTTCCACGGCGCTTGGCGCCTTCGCGATAAGCGCCGCCATCTTGGCGGTGCTTCTGCATCCCCATGTGGCCCAGATCGTTTCCGTGCGTGGAGTGATCGAAGGGTTGATGGGCCACGCCCCGCCCCACCCGCTGCTGGGCGGTCCTGATCCCTATGATCTGGCGAAGGCGACGCGACGCCTGGTGCACGAATGGGGCCGAAAGGACCAAACCATTCTTCGCCTGGTGCGCGAGAGTGAATCCATTCTCGACAGCCTGCCGGACGCGATTTTGCTGATTGACCGCGATTTGGTGGTTCAACGCGCGAACAAAGCGGCCCAGAAACTGCTCGGTACCCATCTGGCGCGCCGGGAATTCGCGGCCATTCTGCGCCATCCCGAACTGCTCGACGCCGTGGTCGCGGTTTCCAAGGGTGCGGGCGTGCAAGAGGTGGAGTTCGTATTGGCCGGCCGCGCGATGAGTAATCTGCTGGCCCATATCGAAGCCGTGCCGCGGCCGGAAGGCGATGAGAACTGGTTGCTTCTGTCCTTGCACGATCAAACGCAGATCAAGCAGACCGAGCGCATGCGCGCGGATTTCGTGGCCAATGCCAGCCACGAGTTGCGGACCCCGCTTTCGGTCTTGCTCGGCTTCATCGAGACCTTGAACGCTGGCGCGGACGACGACTTGGCGGTCCGCAAGCGCTTTCTCGGCATCATGGGCGAGCAAGCGGCGCGCATGTCGCGCCTGGTCAACGATTTGCTGTCCCTGTCACGGATCGAAATGCATGAACATCGCGCGCCGACCGACCCGGTGGCGCTCGATACCATTATCCGTAGCGTGGCCGACACGCTGCAATTCAGAGCCAAGGACCGCGATATCGCGCTGGCTCTGGCCATCGAGCCTCAGATCGGCACGGTTCCCGGCGATGCCGAGGAATTGACCCAGGTCGTGCAGAACCTGGTGGACAACGCAATCAAATATGGCCGTCCCGGCAGCACGGTTGCCATCGCGGCCCGGACCGAGCTGCGCCCCGACCTCGAGGGCGGCACGCATTGGGTCGCGATCGAAGTCCGTGACCAAGGCGATGGCATTTCGCGCGAACATCTTTCGCGCCTGACCGAACGCTTCTACCGGGTCGATGCCGCGCGCTCGCGCGAAATGGGTGGCACTGGCCTCGGTCTGGCCATCGTCAAACACGTGGTCAATCGCCACCGGGGCGCGATCGAAATCGCCAGCACGATCGGGATTGGAAGCAGTTTTACGGTTCGCTTCCCCGCAAATCCCTCCCGAAATAGCGAGGCGAAAGGGGAATAGTTTCCGCTCTCGCCGTCGTATCTTTTCTCGTGCCCGCTCGGGTAAAAATTCGATCGCTTGCCGTCGCGAGGGTTGCCAGACAACGATTCGCCCCTGCGCCGTGCCGGATGTCGCCGCATCCTCGGGACAAAATGTGTCCGTTTGGCAACGACACGAAATTTTAACTCTATTGCAACAAAACCGTCATTCCTTGGACTCGGAGCCGTAGCAAAGTCCCTCTACGAGTCGCGCCCAGGGCGGCAATACGCCGTGATGCGCAAAAACAACAAAACAGAAGGTTCGGGGCAATGAACATGTACACGAGAGCGGGGAAATCGCGGGTCGCCCTCGCCGGTTCGGTGGCGGCCTTGGCCCTGTTTGCGGGACAGGCCTTCGGCGAGGAGTTGTCCGAAGAGATGAAGGCGGGTCTCAAGGCTCGTCTCGAAGCCCTCAAGGATCGTCTTCAAAAGATCGAGGACCAAAATAACTCGGATGCGTCCGCTCATCGGGTCGCGCCGGCGCAAGCGGTCACCGGGGGCGATTTCGCCGGTTCGTGGAAGCTGCCCGGCTCCGACACATCGATCGCTTTCAGCGGTTATATAAAGACCGACGCGTTCTTCACCATCGGCGCGCCGCAGAACAGCGGCGCGGCCGCCGTGATCGGCGATTCGTTCCTTGTTTCGGCCATCCCGGTCGATGCCAGCGTCAATGCCCGCCAAGGCGGCGATTTCCGCATGCACGCGCGCCGGTCACGTCTGCGCTTCGTCTCGGCAACGCCCACGGAATGGGGTCGCCTGACGACGCGGCTCGAAGGCGATTTCGCGGGTGGCGGCGGCAACGAACGCTTCTCGAACTCGAATCTGTTCCGCATCCGCCAAGCCTTCGGTTCGATGGGCCCCGTGCTGGCCGGCCAGACCCAAAGCACGTTCAACGATGCCGACACGGGACCCGATCTTCTGGATCCGGGCGGGACGGCCGGCGAAACGGATGTGCGCCAGGCGCAGATTCGCTACACCTGGGACGCGATGAAGACCCTCGGGTTCGATGTCGCGATCGAAAACCCCGAACAGCGCAATTTGCGCAACGTTGCGAACGCCGCGGCATCTAACGCGAATTTCCAGGACAAGATGCCCGATTTCGTCGCGCGCATGCGCTGGAAAGACAGCTGGGGCGCCCTCAACATCGCCGGCGTAGTCCGTCATTTCAATTACGATGACGGCGCGGGCGCCCAAGACGATGCGCTCGGCTATGGCCTGCGTGCCGGCACGACGATCAATGCCTGGGGCAAGAACAATTTCAAGTTCAGCGTCGCCGGCGGCCAAGGCCTTGGCCGATACATGGACACGACGAACAATGGCGATGTGACCGTCACCTGCCGGAACGCCCATACCGCCGGCCGCGTGAACATGGTTGCGGGCTGCGGGGCCAGTCTCACCCCCTCTACCGCCTATGGCATGTGGGGCTCCTACACCCATTTCTTCACCGACATGATCCGTTCGAACATCGTCGGCGGGTATTCGTACAACAAGGTCGATGTCGCAAAGCTGGGCCCGGCCGCGAACGGCATCTTCGAGACCGTAAAAACCGTCCATGCCAATGTGATCTGGTCGCCCGTAAAACGCGTCGATATCGGCGCCGAGTTCATGTACGGCTGGCGGCAAAATGCAGCGGCAGCCGCCGGCACCGAGAAGAGCGGCGAGGCCGGACGCGCGCAGGTGAGCTTCCTCTACAACTTCTAACCACCTACAATTTTTTACCACCCTCGAATCGAATCTCCTCCGCTTCGAACCCATTCGGGCCGGCCCTTCGGGACCGGCCCTTTTTCTTTGTGATAGGGCTGGCCCTTCGGGACCGGCCCTGTTTCTTTGTGAAAGGGCTGGCCCTTTTTCTTTGCGCGCGCCACGGCTGTACGCGGCCCTCGCGCCCGGAAGTTTTATCCATGGAGCCGCGTCATCCTCGCCCGGCACATGAACGCGGTTGTCTAAATGCACGCCACCCGGCGACTTTCGAGACGTCGGACATCCGTCGCGATTTGGCCAATCCGATTCTGACCAAGCCATTGATCATACGCTTGCGCTTGGGCTGTCATTGAACTGAAACAATATGATCATAAAACCATACCGCCCGGTCTTTAGTTTTTCCTGTGCCGGACTGGTTGGCGCCCGCCTGCCTCGCACAATCACCACCCGCGCCATATCGAACGCACAGCATCGAATAGGAGAATAGGCCCGTGTTCAAAACCGCCGTATTCGCGATTGTGGGTACCCTCGCCGTCATCGGCGCGCCGCACGCCCAACAAGTGGACCCTGGCTTGACCGATTATAAGGTCGCCTCGGGGGTCTCGGGTAACCTGAAATCGATTGGCTCAGACACGCTGAACAATCTGATGACGCTTTGGGCCGAGGGTTTCATGGGGAAGTACCCCAATGTGAAGATCGAAATCGAGGGCAAGGGCTCCTCGACCGCCCCGCCGGCCCTGATCGCCGGCACCGCGCAATTCGGCCCCATGTCGCGCGAAATGAAGAAGGCCGAGATCGACGAATTCGAGAAGAAATTCGGCTACAAGCCCCAGTCGATCCGCGGCGCGGTCGACGCTTTGGCGCTGTACGTTCACAAAGACAACCCAATCAAGTGTCTGACCATGCAGCAGGTCGATGCCATGTTCTCCAAGACCCGCAAAGGCGGGCTGGACAAGGACATCAAGACCTGGGGCGATCTGGGCCTGACCGGCGAATGGGCGGCGCGGCCGATTTCGCTGTATGGCCGTAATTCCGCCTCGGGCACCTACGGCTACTTCAAGGAAGTCGCGCTGTTCCAGGGAGATTACAAGGATACGGTGAAGGAGCAGCCCGGCTCTTCGACGGTTGTGCAGGGCGTTGCATCCGACAAGTTCGGTGCCGGCTATTCAGGCATCGGCTATATGACCGCCGATGTGCGGGCAGTGCCCCTAGCGCGCAAGGCCGGCGAAGCTTGCGCCGAAGCCAATTCGGCAAACGCTTATTCCGGCAATTATCCGCTCGCGCGCTTCCTCTATGTCTACGTCAACATCAATTCGAACCAGAAATTGGAGCCGCTGCGCGCGGAATTCATCCGCTACGTCTATTCCAAGGAAGGTCAGCAAGCCGTGGTGAAGGACGGGTATTTCCCGGTTACCAAGGCAATCGCCGACCAAGCCATGAAGGCCAAGGGGCTCTAGGCAACGACCGGACGCGGCGGGCAACCGCCGTGTCCGCTTTCTTTTCCTTTGATCGGCTCATTCGACGCTCCCTGCGCGGCGCCAACCTAGGACGATGCCATGACCGTCAGCGAAGAAATCGTCCCAAAAAAATCCGCGCTCCGCCGCCGCGCGCCCACGCGCCGCTCGGTGCTGATCATCGACCGCCTGGCGGACTGGACCATCACCGTCGGTGGCATATTCGTAATCGTGGCCGTGTTCACCATCATGGCCTTCCTGGCGCAGGCCGTCGTACCGCTGTTCACCGGAGCCAGCATCATCGGCGCGATCGAGGGCAGAAGCGAAGCAATTCGCGGCCGCGCGCTCATGACGAAAATCGACGAATACAAGACCCTGGCCGTCGCCATCGACGAGGCCGGCAAGGCCACGGCCTTTCATATTGCTTCCGGAAAGCCTGTCGCCGCGCCGCAATTCGATTTTGGCGGCAAGAAGATCACCGCGTTCGCGCGTACTTTGTCGGGCGCCAATGTGGCGTTCGGCTTCGCGGACGGCACCGTGCGGTTTGGAGAGGTCAAAATCGATGTCGAAGTTCTGGCCCCCGGCCAGGACATGAGTCGGCTGGAAACACTTAACGACCACGACTGGACCGACGGCCGCGCCATATACACTACCATCCAGGGCGGACAGATTCGAAAATCCAGCATAAGCCTGGAAATCGAGAATCCTCAGGATATCTCGCCGGGTCAGGCGATCAGGGTGATGGATTACCGCATCGGCGGCACGCCCGAGCGTCCGAGCATCGCCTTCGTGACCGTGAGCGCCGACGGCGTGGCTCGCCTGACCCACACCGAGACGCGAAAGAACATGCTGACCGGCGAGGTCACAAGCACCGCGCAAACCAGCGCCCTGCCCGAGCTGCCGGCCGATGCGAAAATCGCCGGTGTGTTGATCACGGAGAAAGCCGATCAAATCTATGCCGCCGAGGAAACGGGCCTCGTGCGCCGTTACGACACGCGCGATCTCACGAAGCCCACGCTTGCCGAATCGATCTCGATGGTGCCCGAGGGCGCACGTCTCACGTCGTTCTCGTTTCTGATCGGCGAGCAATCGCTCGTCGTCGGTTCCTCGGCGGGAACGGTCGATGTCTTCTTCCGCCTGCAGCGTTCCGGCGCCACCACGAAGGACGGCTATGCCCTCGTCCGCGCGCACAATCTCGAGCCGCAAAAATCCGAAATCATCGCGGTCAGCGCAAGTCAGAGGAGCAAGACATTTGCGACCGCCGATGGCGCCGGCAATGTCTGGCTGCGCCATTCGACGAGCGAGCAGGTCCTGCTCAAGGCCGCGCCGAAAGCGCCGGTGAAAATCGACCATCTGGTGCTCGCGCCGCGCGAAGACGGCATTCTCGCCATCACCGATGACGGTCGGTATTTCGCCTGGGACGTGGACGCGCCGCATCCCGAAACGACGATCTCGTCCATTTTCGGCAAAGTCTGGTACGAGGGCTACCAAGGGCCGGGTTATACTTGGCAATCGTCCTCAGGCACCGACAGCTTCGAGCCCAAACTCTCGCTCGTCCCGCTGATCTTCGGCACGCTCAAGGCAGCCTTCTATTCCATGCTTTTCGCCGTTCCCATCGCTATCTGCGCCGCGATCTACACCTCCGAGTTTCTGCACCATTCCGTCCGTTCGGTGATCAAGCCGGTCATGGAGATGATGGCCTCGCTGCCCTCGGTGGTGCTGGGCTTCATTGCCGCCCTGATCCTCGCGCCCATCATCGAAACTTGGATCGCCGCGGTGATCATGGCGTTCATCGCGGTGCCGATGGGGCTCATGGTCGGCGCATATTTGTGGCAAATGCTGCCTTCGCCGGTCGCGCTTCGCTATGGCGGCATTCCTAAGTTTATCTTGATGTTCGCCGTCATCGCCCTGTTCGGTTGGCTGTGTTACGGCTTGGGCGACGCCTTCGAGCAGGCGCTGTTCGCAGGCGACCTCAAGGCCTGGGCCAATGGCGGTGTCGGAACGGACGCGCCGTTCCTGGCCCTGTTGCTGTTTCCCCTGGCCTTCATCGCCGCCGCGCTGCTGTTCGAGCGCAATGTCGGAAGGCTATATGCCGACTGGATGCGCGGCCTGCCGCGTAGCCGCGCCGGCGCGATGAGCGCCGCGCGCTGGATCGGGCTTTGCCTGGCTGGCGCCGCGATTGCCTATGTCGGCGCCCTGCTGATGATCGGTCTGGGCATCAGTCCCCGCGGCGGTATCGTGAATACCTACACCCAACGCAACGCACTGGTCGTCGGCTTTGCCATGGGCTTCGCCATCATCCCGATCATCTACACCATTGCCGAGGACGCGCTGAATTCCGTGCCCGAGCATCTGCGCGCCGCCAGCCTCGCCTGTGGCGCGACATCCTGGCAGACGGCCATCGCCGTGATTCTGCCGGCGGCCATGAGCGGCGTCTTTGCCGCGGTCATGGTCGGCATGGGCCGCGCGGTCGGAGAAACCATGATCGTGGTTATGGCCGCGGGCAACACCGCGATCCTGGATTGGAACATCTTCAACGGCCTGCGCGCGCTTTCAGCCAATATCGCGGTCGAATTGCCGGAGGCGGTCAAGGATTCGACCCTGTTCCGCATGTTGTTCCTGGCCGCACTGACGCTGTTCGTCGTCACATTTGTGATCAACACACTGGCCGAAGCCATTCGATTGCGTTTCCGCCGCCGGACCGCCCAACTTTGAGATTCGCGGAGGGCATCGTATGACCGTGAGCTACTTGAACAAGACGGCGGCAACCGATGCGGAACAGACAATGACCGTGGCTCGCAAGCGCGTGACGGATATTTCATCGCAAGGCGAACCCTTCCTCTGGGCGCTCGGTGGAGCGCTAGCATTCGGCTGCATCATGATCGTCGGCTTTTTGGTCATGGTCTTGTGGAACGGCCTTGCGACATTCTATCCCAAGCCAATCGCGGCGGTGACGCTTGCGAGCGGCGAGGTGATCGCGGGTGAACCTTCGCGCGTGGAGCGCTACAAACTGGCACCCGATATCGCGGAGCAATTGGCCCCCAGTGCCCGCGCCAAGATCGCGGCCGAAGGCGGCTTTGCGCTCCGCACGCTTTACCGCACCGGAAATTTCGATCTCTACGGCGATGATTTTCGGTGGGTGACCGAGCACAACGTCGCCAAGCGCGAATACCCGAGCGGCCTGTATTTTGCCGAGCGTCTGGAGTGGGGTGTATTCGTTGGTCGAATTCAGGGATTCGATGCCAACGGCGCGAGGAAAGAAGCGGGAAGCTTTGTCGAATCGGAAATGCGCGCGGCCCACGCCGAGGCACGCGACAGATATCGTCGCATCCGAAACATCGAGAAGAACGAAATCGGCACCATCAACTATTACCTCAACAAGGAACGCCTGAACCTGCGCGGCGTCGAGATGCGCAAGGGGCGAGAGAGTCCCGAATACGCCGCGGCGAACGACAGGTTCAACGTCCGTGCCCAGGAACTGCAATCGCGATACGACGAGCTGACAACCGAATCAAAGGCACTTCGCGCCGAGGATGCGGTGCAACGCGTTTATTTGGCGGATATCGGCGGGCGGGAGAAAGTTCTTCCCCTATCGATGATCGTCCGTTTTTACGCGGCGAACGATATTGGGTTCTTTGAGAAGATCGGCGTCTATCTCTCGCGCTGGGCGGAATTCCTGACCGAGGAGCCACGAGAGGCGAATACCGAGGGCGGCGTGCTGCCGGCGATTTTCGGAACATTCGCGATGACGGTTCTTCTCGTGGTCGTTGTCGCGCCCTTCGGCGTGATCACTGCGCTGTATCTGCGCGAATACGCCAAGCAAGGTCGCACGGTCACCGCGGTGCGCATCGCGGTGAACAACCTCGCGGGCGTGCCCTCGATCGTTTACGGCGTTTTCGGGCTTGGCTTCTTCGCCTATATCCTGGGCGGTGGGATCGACCAGCTGTTCTTCTCCGAGAACCTGCCCAATCCGACCTTCGGCACGGGCGGATTGCTGTGGGCCTCGCTCACTCTTGCCCTTCTCACGGTGCCGGTCGTGATCGTGGCGACCGAAGAGGCGCTGGCCGCCGTGCCACGCTCGATGCGCGAGGGTTCGCTCGCATGCGGGGCGTCGAAATGGCAGACCATCACGCGTGTCGTTCTGCCGCGCGCCATGCCGGGCATCATGACCGGGATCATCCTGGCCATGGCCCGCGGGGCGGGGGAAGTCGCGCCCTTGATGTTGGTCGGCGTCGTCAAGCTGGCGCCGGAACTTCCGGTGGATGGGTTTTTCCCCTTCATTCACCTCGAACGCAGCTTCATGCATCTCGGCTTTCATATTTTCGATGTCGGCTTTCAATCGCGCAATTCAGAGGCGGGAAAGCCGATGGTGTTTGTGACCACGATGCTTCTGATCTGCTTGATCGCCGTTATGAACCTGTCGGCGATCATCCTACGCAACCGGATGAAGCGGAAGTTCAAGGGCAGCCAGTTCTAGAGACGCAATGGCGGGAGTTATGACAATGACGGCGGCAAGCAGGCCAGCAGACGGCGGCGCGATTTATCACGTGAAGACGGGTGACCAGGGCGCCATTCTCGATATCGCGAAATTTTGCCTGTGGTATGGCGCCGCGCAAGCGCTGTTCGATGTGGAAATGGTGGTCGAGCGCGGCCTGGTGACCGCGCTCATCGGTCCGTCGGGTTGCGGCAAGTCAACCCTTCTTCGCTCGCTCAATCGCATGAACGATTTGATCGACGGCTTGACGATTTCGGGCAATGTGACGCTGGACAACAACAACATTTACGATCCGCGCGCCGATGTTATTGCCCTGCGCAAACGTATGGGCATGGTGTTTCAAAAGCCCAATCCCTTCCCCATGTCGATCTTCGAGAACGTCATCTATCCCCTGCGGGTTGATGGCGTGCGCAATAGGGGAGTTCTCGCGGAGACGGTCGAACGTTCGCTCAAGAGCGCAGCGCTTTGGGACGAGGCCAAGGATCGCCTGCACCAGAGCGCGCTCGGCCTCTCGGGCGGTCAGCAGCAGCGCCTGTGCATTGCACGCGCAATTGCCGGTGACCCCGAAGTTCTTTTGATGGATGAGCCGTGCTCGGCTCTTGATCCCATCGCCACGGCGCGGATCGAAGAGCTGATCGACGAATTGTCGGGGCAGTACACGATTATCATCGTCACCCACAACATGCAGCAGGCGGCACGCGTATCCGACAATACCGCGTTCATGTACCTCGGCAAGTTGATCGAGTACGGCGACACCGACGAGATATTCACGAATCCGAAAAGCCGGCAGACCCAGGATTATGTGACGGGTCGTTTTGGCTGAGCCGGAGACGGTTCGTGAACGCGGCGCGAGAATCGACCGATAAGGAATCAAAATGAGCCAGGGACACACGGTCCGAAAGTACGACGAAGACCTGAAGGAATTGAATAATCTCTTAGCCCGCATGGGCGGCCTCGCGGAGGCGCAGCTCAAGACCGCGGTCGAGTCCGCGGTGCGCCGCGACACCGACCTTGCCGCTCAGACGATCGAGAATGACGATCTGATCGACGAACTTGAGTTGCAAATCGACGATCTGGTCGTGCGGCTTCTGGCTTTGCGCCAGCCGGTCGCGACCGATTTGCGTGAGATCGTCTCGGCGCTCAAGGTTTCCGCGGAGCTCGAGCGCGTGGCGGATTGCGCAACCAATATTGCCAAGCGAACGATCCGGTTGAATGAACATCCCTCGATCAAGGGCCTTTCGTCTTTGCCGCGTCTTGCGGAGGTGTCGCAGCAAATGATCAAGGACGTGCTCGACGCTTATATCGAGAAGGACGTCGACAAGGCGATGGATGTCTGGCACCGCGACGATCAACTTGACGCCTTGCACACGGGCCTGTTTCGCGAACTCTTGACTTATATGCTCGAAGACCCTCGCAACATCACGCCTTGCACGCACATGTTGTTCATTTCGAAGAACATCGAGCGGATCGGTGATCACGCGACCAATATCGCGGAGATGTGCCACTATCTCGTGCACGGTGGCCCCATGCGGGATTCACGTCCGCGTTCGGCGCAAAATCGGCGCAATGCGAAAAAAGATAGCGGCGGTTCCGCCTCATGAAGCCTCGCGTGCTCATCGTCGAAGACGAAACCGCGCTCGTCACGCTGCTACGCTACAATCTCGAGCGCGAAGGCTTCGATGTCGGCGAGGCAGCCGACGGCGAAGAGGCCTTGATTTCCGTTGCGGAGCACAGGCCGGATTTGATCGTACTCGATTGGATGCTGCCGAAGATGTCGGGCATCGAGATCTGTCGCCAGCTTCGTCGCAAGGCCGAAACCCGCACCACGCCGATCATCATTTTGACGGCCAAGGGCGAGGAAGCCGACCGGGTTCGCGGTCTCGATAGCGGCGCGGACGATTATGTGACGAAGCCGTTTTCACCCGCCGAACTGGTGGCACGCGTGCGCGCGGTTCTTCGCCGCGCCAAGCCCTCTTTCGGGGACGAAACGCTAAAGCACAAAGACGTCATCATGGATTTGGCCGGCCACCGGGTCGTCCGCGAGGGCCGGTCGGTTCATCTCGGGCCCACCGAATTTCGCCTGTTGCGACATTTCCTCGAACATCCTGGCCGAGTGTTCTCGCGCGAGCAGCTTCTGGACGCGGCGTGGGGGCGGGATGCCTATGTCGAGCCGCGCACCGTGGACGTGCATATCCGGCGCCTGCGCAAGGCGCTCAACCAGGACGGTCAGGAGGACTTGATTCGAACCGTTCGCGCCTTCGGCTACTCGCTCGAAACGGGTGAAGCGGCCTAGAGAGCCAGCGACACGCGCACGATTTCGGGCGCGTCGGACACCGGGGCGTTCGTGAAACCGAGTTCGCCGCACATTTTCAACATCGCAGCGTTCGCGCGCATCACATGGCCGAATATCTCCTTGATGCCGCGCCGCTTGCCATGCTCGATCAGCTCTCGCATCAAGAGATAACCGAGGCCCCGTTCCTTCTCGCTGCTGGCCACGATGATGGCGTATTCCGCCGCGGCATTGTCGGGATCGGCGTGCATGCGCGCAACGCCGTGGATCGTGGCAAGGCCGGCCGGCTTCAGATCGGCAAGGACGAAGGCCATTTCCCGGTCGTAGTCGATTTGCGTCAGGCGCGCGGCCACGTCTCGAGTCAGCGCGCGGATGGGGGCGTGAAAGCGCATACGGATATCCTCGGGATCGAGGGTGTCGAAGGCACGCCGGAAGGCGGCCTCGTCCTCGGGGCGCACCGGGCGAAGCAGCAGGGTGCGGCCATCCGGCACGCCGACGGCGCGCTCGAGCTCGCGCGGATAGGGTGAGACGGCCAGGCGCGAGGAACCCATCCCCGATGCCGGCACGACCCGCACCCGGGCGTCTAGCGCGAACGCACCGCCGTCATCGGCCAGAAGAGGGTTGATGTCGAGCTCGGCGATTTCGGAAAATTCGACCACGAGGTTCGAGACCGCAACCAAAATGCGCGCCAGGCCGTCGAGATCCGCGGGCTTGTGATCGCGGTATCCCGCGAGCTGGCGCGCGATGCGCGTGCGTGCGATCAGATCGCGGGCGAGCGGAATGTTGAGCGGCGGCAGAGCCAAGGCCGTATCGCTGACAATCTCGACGGCGGTCCCGCCCTGGCCGAACAGGATCAGGGGCCCGAAGGTCGGATCGGCCGAAGCGCCGACGATCAGTTCCAGCGCATGGGGCCGGCGGATCATGGGCGAAACGAGAAAGCCGAGGAGACGCGCGTCCGGCCGGGCCGCACGCACCCGCGCCCACATCGCCTCGGCCGCGGCGCGCACAGCATCGGGCGTAGCAAGGTCGAGCGCGACCCCGCCGAGATCGGATTTATGCGTGATGTCGGGCGAAAGAATCTTGAGCACGACCGGCCCCGCAAACCGTGCGGCCAGGCGCACGGCCGCGGCGCCGTCGGACGCAACCGCATCTTCGACGACCGGCACGCCGAAGGCCGCAAGGACGGCCTTGGCTTCGTGCGCCATCAACCATTCCCGCCGTTCGGCCAGCGCGCGATCGAGAATGGCGCGGACCGCCGCCCGGTCGGGCGTCGCTTCGTCCGGCTGAGCCGGGGGCGCTTCCATTAGATTTTCCTGGCCGCGCCGGCGATCGACCAAATGCGTGATCGCGCGCACTGCCTGGGCAGGCGTGTCGTAGGTCGGTATTCCCGCCTCGGCGAACCGTCGGCGAGCCTCGGCCGGGCCATCGGCGCCAAGCCAACTCGTGAACAACGGCCGGTTGCGTCCGGCCGTCGCACGGATCACGGCCTCCGCCGCATCGGTCGCGGAAGCCACCGCCACGGGACAGTTGAGCACCAGAACCGCATCGACTTCGCCATCGTCGAGCACGGCCCTTAGCGCCGCTTCGTAACGCACGCCATCGGCATCGCCGATGATGTCCACGGGATTGCCGCGCGACCAGGTGCGCGGCAGAACGCCGTCCAACCGGGCGATCGTGGCTGGCGATAGCGCCGCGAGGCGCCCGCCCCTGTCGATCAGCGTGTCCGTTGCCATGACGCCGATACCGCCGCCATTGGTGACGATGGCCAGCCGGTCGCCTGTAGGAGCACGGGAATGGGCCAGGGTTTCGACCGCATCGAATAATTCGTCGAGTTCGGTCACACGCAGAATGCCCGCGCGCCGGAAAGCGGCATCGTACGCGCCATCAAGCCCGGCCAAGGCGCCGGTATGAGACGACGCAGCCGCCGCGCCCTCGGGATGGCGCCCAGCCTTCACCGCCACCACGGGCTTGAGCCGCGCCGCCGCGCGCGCGGCGGACATGAATTTGCGCGCGTTCGTGATCGCCTCGACGTACAGCAAAATGGCGCGCGTGCCCGGGTCATTCGCGAGATAGTCGAGCATGTCACCGAAATCGACATCGGCCATGCCTCCGAGTGAAACCAAATGCGAGAACCCGATGCCGCGCGAGGTCGCCCAATCCAGAACCGATGTCAGCACCGCGCCCGACTGGGCAACGAACGCAATCCCCCCCGGACGCGGCGCAATGTGCGCAAAGCTCGCGTTCAGACCCATGCCAGGCACGGCGATGCCAACGCAGTTCGGGCCGACAATGCGCAGAATGTGCGGCTTCGCCGCCATCAGCATGGCGCGCTGGCGCTCCGGACCCAATTCATCCTTGCTTTCGCCAAAGCCCGCCGTGATCACCACCGCGCCGCGCGTGCCACGCGCGCCCAGCGCGGCCACGAGCCCCGGCACCGTATCGGGCGGCGTCGCGATGACCGCCAAATCCGGCGCGGCCGGCAGGGATTGGAGATCGGAGAAGGTCGTAAAGCCGTCGAATGCCGCGCCATCGGGATGGATCGCGAAGAGCGGCCCCGCAAAGCCCGCTGCGACCATATTGCGCGCGACCACTGCGCCGACCGAGCCGGGCCGGCGGCTCGCGCCGATGAGCACTGCCGATCGCGGCCGGAAGACGGCATCGAGATTGCGGATCGTCATAATAGCGCCCTCATGGCTGCGCCGTCACAGCTGCGCCGTCACAGCTGCGCCGTCAAGGCTTTGTACGCTGCGCTATATGCGTTTAGTGTGACGGCGTTAAAACACACATATTGGATCTTGGTGAAATCGAGCTCGTCCGACGACTGGAGAGCAACGGTTCGCAGCGCGATGCCGGCCGAGCGGTGAATTGCACCGTCCACGCTGGCGGCCATCAAGGATTCGTTGGCCACGTTAACGATGGCATCGACCCATTCGCGGACAATGCCCCCTTCCACGAATCGAATCCTGTCGCGCGACGTTCACCGCGCCATGGGGTCAGGAGGCGAGCGCCGTGTCGGCCGGAGTAAAGGCGTAACTAAATTCCCGCGCGACCGCCTCGAACGTCACCTTGCCGCGGTGGACGTTGAGCCCGTTCTTGAGATGCGCGTTGTCCATCAATGCCTTGCGGTACCCCTTGCCCGCCAAGGCCATAACGAAGGGCAGGGTCACGTTGTTAAGCGCGAAGGTCGAGGTGCGCGGCACCGCGCCCGGCATATTGGTCACGCAGTAATGCACCACGCCATCGAGGGTGAAGGTCGGCTCGGCATGGGTGGTCGGCCGGCTGGTCTCGAAACACCCGCCTTGATCGATCGAAATATCGACGAGTACCGCGCCCTTGCGCATGCGCCCGAGCATGGCCTTGGTCACTAGCTTGGGCGCCGTAGCCCCGGGCACGAGCACCGCGCCAACGATCAGGTCCACATGCGGCGCGCGCTGCTCGACGGCATCGATGGTGGCATAAACGGTGGTGAGACTGGCGCCGAAACGAAACTCAAGCTCATTCAGGCGGCGCACGGACTTATCGATGACCGTCACGCGCGCGCCCAGACCGATCGCCGTCCGCAGAGCGTTCGTTCCCGCAACACCGCCACCGAGAACCAGCACGTCCGCCGGCGGCACGCCGGGCACGCCGCCAAGCAGGATGCCGCGACCGCCTTGGGCGCGCTCCAGACAATGCGCGCCCGCTTGAATGGACATGCGCCCGGCGACTTCGCTCATCGGCGCAAGCAGCGGCAATCCGCCCGCGGCGTCCGTGACCGTCTCGTAGGCGATTGCCGTGCAGCCGCTTTCGACCAGCGCCTTGGTCAACTCGCGCTCGGCCGCCAGATGCAGATAGGTGAACAGGATTTGTCCACCGCGCAGTTTTTTGTATTCGGCCGATTGCGGTTCCTTGACCTTCACGATCATGTCGGCCTTGGCGAAGACTTCGTCCGCGTCGCCCGCGATTGCCGCGCCCGCTGCCTCGTATTCAGCATCGGTGACGCCGATTCCGACTCCGGCTTGGCTCTGGACCACGACCTTATGTCCATGGTGGACGAGTTCGCGCACGCTGCCGGGAATCAATCCCACGCGGTATTCATGAGTCTTAATTTCCTTTGGCACACCAACGAGCATGAGCGCACTCCGAGTTCGCGTTCGACCATGAGGATGAGGGGGCAGGGCGACCCAATACAGGGGCCAATTTGCGAGAGCGAAACGGGCCGGTCAACCCCTGCCAGCGGACGCGCAGAACGTGAAAAGACCTTGTGCTGCGCTAGGTCTCGGCGGTTTGGCGGGTGGGCGGCGGCAGGCGGCGCATGAGATAGAGCACGAGCAGGACCGCGGGAATACCGGCCAAGGACGTATAGACGAAGAACGTCACGTAATCGGTTTTGTCCACCACCCAACCCGAGAATCCACCGATGAATTTTCCAGGCATGGACATGAACGAACTGAAGAGGGCGTACTGGGTCGCGGTGTAGGCTTGGTTGGTCAGGCTCGAAAGATAGGCGATGAACACCGAACCCGAGATGCCGCCGACGAGATTTTCGAGCCCGATCGTCGCCGCGAACAAAGTCATGCTTGGACCTGTCACGGCGAGCCAGGCGAACATCAGATTGGTCAGAGAAATCAGCGCCGCGCAGACGATGAGCGGTCGCATGATGCCATAGCGCGCGACGATCAAGCCGCCAAGCAGCGCACCCGCGATGCTAACGAGTATGCCGTAGGTTTTCGAAACCTGGGCGATCTGTTCCTTGGTGAATCCAAGATCGACGTAGAACGGATTCGCCATGATGCCCATGACGAAATCCGACAGCCGGAAAGTCCCGATGAAGGCCAGGATCACGAGCGCCAGATAGCCGTGACGCTTGAAGAAATCGGCGAACGGATCGACCACGGAATGCACGAAATAGCTGGCGGCGCGGCGAATGGTCGGCGGCAGAAAGCCGAGACGGCCAATCGCCTCTTTGGATTTTGCCAGCGCACGCATCGTCGCCGCATCCGTTCGCCGCACGGGTTCGCGAATAAAAACCGTGGTCACCATGCCGATACCGACCAAGGCGGCCATCGCCGTATAGGCGGCCGACCAACCCAGGCCGGCAGCGATATACAAAGCGCCGGCGCCAGCGGTGAACAGCGCGACCCTATAGCCGAGCTGATAGGCCCCCGCCATCGTGCCTTGAAGGTCCACATTTGCGATTTCGATACGCCAGGCATCGATGGCTACATCCTGGGTCGCCGAGGAAAACGCCACGAGAACGGCCAAGACGGCCACGAGGCGCAAATCGGCCGCCGGATCGACATGAGACAGCGCCAGCAAGCCCGAAGCTATGCCGCATTGGGAAAAAAACATCCAACTGCGCCGCCGCCCCATGACGCGGCCCAAGACGGGGATCGACAAGCCATCAACCAAGGGTGCCCAAAGAAATTTGAACGAATATGCAAATCCGACCCAGGAAAAGAATCCAATCGCGGTGCGGCTGATGCCCAATTCGCGCAGCCACACCGAAAGCGTGCCGAAAACCAACAGCAAAGGCAGGCCGGCGGAGAATCCGAGGCACAACATCCCCGCCACGCGCCGGTCGCCGTACAGCGCCAGCGAGGCCCGCCAGTTATTGCCGGGCTTGTCCGCCTCCGCCGTCACGCCGATAGGCCCTGAACGAGCCTATCGAGCGGCTGGGCGGGCCTAGCGCCTAGATGGCCGATGACCTCGGCAGCGGCGATGGCACCGATGCGCCCGGCGATCGCCGGGCCAAGGCCCCGCGTCAGGCCGTAAAGAAATCCAGCGGCGAACAGATCGCCCGCACCCGTGGTATCGACAACGCGGCCTACGGGCGCCGCATCGATGACGTGCATGTCCTCGCCCGACAAGACGACCGCGCCCTTGGCGCTGCGCGTGAGCGCGGCGATTTCGCAATGGCCGCGGACGGCGGCCACAGCCTCGTCGAAACGGTCCACCTGGTAGAGCGAGAGAATTTCCGCTTCGTTCGCGAACAGAATATCCACAGGCCCGGCGATGAGATCAAGAAAATCCTTGCGGTGACGGTCGACGCAAAACGCATCGGATAGCGAGAGCGCAACCCGCCCGCCCGCCGCGAGCGCCGCGCGGGCGGCCGTCCGAAAAGCCTCCTTGGCGTCTGGCGGATCGAACAGATAGCCCTCGAGATAGGTCACCTTGGCGGCGCGCACCATTTCGAGATCGACGTCCGCGGCCGTGAGTTCAGCCGAGATGCCGAGACAAGTCTGCATGGTGCGCTGCGCGTCGGGCGTCACCAGCACCAGGCATCGCGCGGTCGGCGGGCCCGCCACGGCCGGAACCGCGTTGTAACGCACCCCGGCCGCGCGGATATCGTGGCGGAACACGCGCCCCAATTCATCGTCGCGCACCTTGCCGATATAGGCGGCCTGGCCGCCAAGCGAGGCGATGCCGGCCATCGTGTTGGCCGCCGACCCCCCCGAGGATTCGATGCCCGGGCCACATTTTTCGTACAGCGCCAGCGCCGCGTGCGCGCCGACCAAGGTCATCGCCCCCTTGTCGAGGTCGTTATCGGCGAGAAACCGGTCGTCGCATTGGGAGACGATATCGACGATCGCATTGCCGATACCCAGAACATCGAGGGACGATTGGGCCATGTAAGAAAACTCCAAACCGGAAAACGGCGGATACTATAGCGACGGCTCGCGCCACAGTCCCCATTCGCACGCGCAGCACCGCCATGAGAGAATGCACGCGCGCGGCATTCACAGGCAAATCCATGATCGGCGAGCTGCTCCACGCACTGATCCGGGCCTTTGGCGATATCTTCCTGCCCGAGGTCCGACGGTACCTTGCATGCAGCTTCGCGCTGGGTGCGGCTTTGTTCGCCGGCCTTCTGGCGCTGGCGGCTGCCGCGTTCGCAACGACGCGGGTTCTCGAGTCGTCTTGGTTCGAATGGATTTTGGATGCCCTGGGTGGGTTCGCCGCGCTCGCCCTGGCGGTTCTATTGTTCCCGGCCATCCTGGGACTGGCGTCGTCGTGCTTTCTCGAAGCGGCTGCGGAAAAGATCGAGCGGCACCACTATCGCGCCCCCGGTCCGGTCCGAGGGATGGGGCTCGGCGAAGCGGTCTGGGTTGGGTTTCGCTTCTTCCTGCTATTGGCCGGGGTCAATGTCCTGGCTCTGCCGTTCTATCTGCTGCTGATTTGGCTGCCGCCGCTGAACGTCCTGCTTTACGCGGTGCTCAATGGCTTCCTTTTGGGGCGGGAATATTTCGAATTTGTGGCGCTTCGCCATCTGGAGCCGGATGCGGCCCGCGCCCTGTGGCGGCGCCACCGCCGGCGGCTTTGGCTTGCGGGCTCCACGCTCGCTGCCATCGCCATGATTCCGGCGCTGAACCTCTTGATGCCGCTTATCGCCACTGCATTTATGGTGCATATTTACCAAGACATTCGCGGGCAAGGCGGATCCCAGAAATGAGTCCTTTTGGGGTCGGCTTAGCCGCCTAAGTTCAGGCAAGCCGCCAATTTACCCGAACAAATGGAGAGCGCCGTGTTGTGGAAGCGCAAGTCCGACGACGAGGACGGCAATCAAGCCAATCCCGAATCCGCCCAGGTCGAGCCATCTCTAAAGTTGAAGAGCGCCGCGCCCACCGTGTCCGCCCCCGCCCCAACCGGGACCGCAAAGCCCGCCGCTCCGAGCAGCGTGGAACCGCCGCGCCGGCCGCTTACCCCGCCCGATATCGCCGCCGGACGCCGCGACAGCCGGCCCGCACCGCCAACATCGTCGGGCAATGACGGCAAACGTCTGATCGTCGGGCGCGACATCGTGCTCAACGGCGAAATTACCTCGTGCGAAAAACTGGTCATCGAGGGTCGGGTTCAGGCGAACGTGACCGATTGTCGCGAAATCGTGATCGCGCCGTCCGGCGCTTTCAAGGGCAGCGCGGAAATTGAATCGGCCGAGATTTCAGGCAATTTCCACGGCACGCTGTCGGTGCGCGAACGCTTGTTGATTCGCGCGACCGGCCGGGTCGAGGGCGAGATTCGCTACGGTAAGCTCGAAATCGAGTGCGGCGGCGAAATCACCGGCCAAATCCAGAGCATCGGCGGACAGCTCAAATTCGGCGGCGGCGAGTCGTCGAGTTGATTTTCACATTGGTCCCCGAGATCGCACGCCTGGTTCCTGGCGGCCGCGAGCCTGCCCACACGGGCCGCCGCAAATAGACAGGACCTGGATGATCGCCGCGAACAGTCAACCCAGGCGGGGCCGCGTCGATTTCGTCCGCATTCGAGACAGACCCATCGCCCATATCGAATGATCGGGCGCGATTGCCGTTGCGCTTGGAAGGCGGGGCTTTCTTCGCAGCGAACGCGCCTTAATTTTTCGTCTTGAAGCGGCAAATCTCGCGCACCACGCAATGCGGGCAATCGGGTTTGCGCGCCGTGCAGACATAGCGCCCGTGGAGGATGAGCCAGTGGTGCGCGCCCTTTTTCCAGCGCGTCGGAACCCGTTTGTCCAATTTTTGCTCGACCTCCAGGGGAGTTTTTCCGGGCGCGAGACCCGTGCGGTTGCCGACTCGAAAAACATGGGTGTCGACCGCGATGGTCGGCACGCCGAACGCCTCGTTGAGGACGACGTTCGCTGTCTTGCGTCCGACACCCGGAAGCGCCTCGAGAGCCGCGCGCTCGTCCGGCACCTGACTGGCATGGCGTTCGATCAATAGACGCGAAAGCGCCAAGATGTTTTTTGCTTTCGTATTGAACAGCCCGATCGTCTTGATGAAATCGCGAATGCGCTCTTCGCCGAGCGCGAGCATTTTTTCCGGCGTATCGGCGGCGGCGAACAGAGCGGGCGTCGCCTTATTCACGCTCGCATCGGTCGCCTGCGCGGACAGCACCACGGCCACGAGCAAGGTAAAGGGACTGGCGAATTCGAGCTCGGTTCTTGGCGCGGGCTGAGCGCGCGCCAAGCGTTCGAAGAATATCTCGATTTGATCGGGCTTCATGACGGAATTCTATCGACCCGCCCGGCAAAGGAAAACCGGAACCGCAATGGCCGCGTCGTTTCCCAGCGCCTATAATACTGCCATGGCCGATTCCCCGACCCTGTTCGAAGCCGTCTTGGCGCCCCATCGCAGCCTGAGCGCGCGCCAATTCTGGCTGATGATGGCCGGCATGACCGCGATCGGATTTTGCGCCGGAATTGCATTCATGGTCATCGGTGCGTGGCCGGTCTTCGGCTTCCTCGGGCTCGACGTAGCGTTGGTCTATTTCGCTTTTCGCGCCAACTATCGCGGCGCGCGGCGGCGTGAAATCCTGCGCCTGACGCGCAAGGAATTGTCGGTCCTACGCATCGAGGTTTCGGGAACGCGATCCCGTTGGGTTTTCCAGCCCTATTGGCTGCGTGTGTACCTGGGCGGCGAGGGCGGGCGGGCGGACGTCCTCACTCTTACCTCCCATGGCCGCTCACTGGCCATTGGCGAATTTCTGTCGACCGAGGAGCGCAAGACCCTCGCTCAATCGCTCATCGTCGCCCTGCGGCAGGTGCGCGAGACGCCGATGGCAACTTAGCCACGCCCGCATCAGCCGTAGTCATGGGCGATTCCCTCCGCAATCTTTGGCTCTTGGCCTTGCTCGCGCTTTTTTGGGGCTCGTCCAATCCGATGATCAAGATGGCCGTCGAGACGATCGGCCCGGCGACCGTCGCGGCAGGACGCATAGCGACGGCCTGTCTGGCGTTTGTCATCATCGCGGCCGTGCGCGGCCTGCCGCTCTTGTCGACGGCCCGTTCCGCGCGCGCTTGGCGCGACATGGTGCCCATCGCCGCGCTCGCTTACGTGTTTCCCCCGTTGCTGATCGCCTATGGCCAACGCCACATCGACAGCGGATTGACCGCCATCACGGTCGGTTTGGTGCCGATCTTTACCGCATTTCTATCGATCACGGTCTATCGGCGCGAGCGGTTCGAAATTTGGACCGGGGCCGGTATTGCCATCGGCTTTACCGGTCTGATCATGCTGTTGGGTATGGCGAGCCTGGGCGAAACGCGCGAACTCGCCGGCCTCGTCGCGGTCGCTGGCGGCGCCTTTTCCTATGCCTGGAGCAATATGGCGATGGCGCGCGCCTCGCGCCACGATCCAATCGTTTCCAGCGCGCTCGTGCTGGTGGCGGCGAGCGCCGTTCTCGTGCCCTTCGCCGCGGCGATGGACGCACCGTGGCCGGTTGCGCCGTCCGAATTATCGCTCGCGGCGACGCTGGCGCTCGGCCTGATCACCACCGGATGCGGGTCGTACGTGTTCTTCGTCCTCGCCGCTCGCACAGGGCCGATCTATCTGTCGACGGTCAATTATTTGACGCCCGTGGTTGGGGTGGCCTTGGGCGCGGCGGCACTGGGCGAGGCCTTGGAATGGTCGGCATTCGGCGCGCTGGCATGCATCTTGGCCGGCGTGGCGGCCACCACATACGGCCGGACGCGCTCGAAAAACCTCAATCCTTGAGGCCGAGCACATCCGCCATGTCGTAGAGGCCGGGGCCCTTGTCGCGCGCCCATAGCGCGGCGCGCACGGCGCCGCGCGCGTAGATCTCGCGCCCGGTGGCCTTGTGGCCGATTTCGATTCGCTCGGCGGCGCCGGCGAAAATCGCCATATGGTCGCCGACCACGTCGCCCCCGCGCAATGCCGCAAAGCCGATATCGCCCCTGCGCCGGGCGCCCGTGTGTCCGTCGCGGCCGCGTGCGGCGACGGCGTCGAGATCGACCCCGCGACCCGCGGCGGCAGCGCGCCCGAGCGCGAGCGCCGTGCCAGACGGCGCGTCCACCTTGTGCTTGTGGTGCATTTCGACGATTTCGATGTCCCAGTCAGGGCCCAGCGTGGCCGCGACGCGGCGCACGAGCGCGCGCAGCAGATTGATGCCGACGCTCATATTGTCGCCCCAGACGATCGCGGTGTGCTTGGCCGCGCGGTGGATATCTTCGGCTTGGGCCTTGTCGATTCCGGTTGTGCCGATGACGTGAACGATGCGCGCTTGGGCCGCGAGCGCGGAAAGCGCAACAGTCGCGGAGGGGGTAGTGAAATCGAGAACGGCATCGCAGGACGCGACCAAGGCCGCGCAATCGGCCGACAGAACCACACCCGCAGGCGCAATTCCCGCCAGGACACCAGCGTCCTTGCCGAGATCTTCGTGCCCCACCCGCTCCACCGCGCCCACCAGAACCGCACCCTCGGCGCCCGCGATTTCACGCACCAACATGCGCCCCATTCGACCCGAGGCGCCCACCACGCCCATGCGCACGAGACCGGTCATGATTTCCTTCCCAATGAGGCAGACCCAAACGAATTAGGGATGTATCACAGGCCCGGGCGCGCGCGACAGTAGGCCGGGTTCAGTCCCGAAGATCGCCCCACAACTCCTTGATCCGCGCAAAGAAACCCTCGGATTCGGGGCTCGTCGATTTGCCACCCTCGACCCGATCAAATTCCTCGAGCAGCTCGCGCTGGCGTTTGGACAAATTGACCGGCGTCTCGATCACGGTTTCGACGTACATGTCGCCGCGCGCCTGAGTACGCATCTGACGCATACCCCGGCCGCGCAGGCGGAATTGGTGGCCGCTTTGCGTGCCCGGCGGCACCTGAATGCGCGTTCGCTGCCCCTCGATCACCGGCACTTCGATCGAGCCGCCGAGAGCGGCGAGCGACAGGCGAATCGGCACGCGGCAATGAATGTCGGCGCCGTCACGCACGAAGATGCGGTGCGCCTTGATGGATAGGAAGATATAGAGATCACCTGCCGGCCCGCCGCGCAAACCCGCCTCGCCTTCGCCGGCGACACGTATGCGCGTGCCGTCCTCGACGCCTGCGGGAATGTTTACCGACAGAGTCTTTTCCCGGCGCGCGCGGCCCGAGCCGTTGCAGCTCTCGCATGGTTTCTCGATGACGCGGCCCGCGCCGTGGCAAGTCGGGCAGGTCCGCTCGATCGTGAACATGCCTTGCGTCGCGCGCACCCGGCCATGGCCCTTGCACGTGTGGCAGGTGATCGGCGCGGCGCCGCCCTTGGCGCCCGAGCCGCCGCAGGGATCGCACGGCCCCGAGCCATCGACCCGCACCTTGGCGGATTTTCCGGCGAAGGCTTCCTCCAGCGTGATCGACAGATTGAAGCGTACGTCCGAGCCGCGCATGTGCGCGTTGCGCCGCCGTCCATTACCGCCGCCTGTGAAATCGCCGAACATCTCGTCGAAGATGTCCGCGAAACCAGAGGCAAAATTGAAATCAGGCCCACCCTGCCGGCCGCCACCGTTCTCGAACGCCGCATGCCCGTAGCGGTCGTAAGCCGCGCGCTTCTGATCGTCGCGCAAAATTTCGTAAGCCTCGGAGACGTCCTTGAACTTGAGCTCCGCAGCCTCGTCACCTGGATTGCGATCCGGGTGGTACTGCATGGCGAGCTTACGGTAGGCCTTTTTCAGATCTTCCGCATCGACGGAACGATCGACCCCCAACAGCGCGTAATAATCTTGTTTGGCCATGCGTGCGCTTCCGAATACGCGACCGCCCGCGCGGCGCTAAGCCGTGCGGGCGGAACGCAGTCCCGTCTTCGACCCTCAGCCCTTGGCCGATTTCTTCTTGTCTTCGTCGACTTCCTCGAACTCGGCATCGACCACGCCCGGATCGGTCTTGCCGCCTGCCGCGCCGCCGTCTGGGCCTTCGCTGCCTGGGCCGTCGCCAGGCGCGCCGTCCTTGCCGGCGTTTTCCTGCTGGGCCTTGTACATGGCCTCGCCGAGCTTCATCGAAACCTCCGACAGGGCGCGCGCCTTGTCGCGAATGGCCGCCGCGTCGTCCTTTGCCAGCGCGTCCTTGAGCGCGGTCAAAGCGGCTTCGATCGCCTCTTTGTCCGCGGCACCCACCTTGTCGCCGTGTTCCTTGAGCGTCTTTTCCGTTGAGTACAAGAGCGCGTCGGCCTGATTGCGCGCCTCGACCAGATCGCGCTTCGCCTTATCGTCGGCTGCGTTTTCTTCGGCTTCGCGCATCATGCGCTTGATGTCGTCGTCCGACAGGCCGCCGGAGGCCTGAATGCGGATCGCTTGTTCCTTGGCGGTCGCCTTGTCTTTCGCCGAGACGTTGACGATGCCGTTGGCGTCGATGTCGAAAGTGACCTCGACTTGGGGCATGCCGCGCGGCGCGGGCGGGATGCCAAGCAGATCGAACTGGCCGAGTATCTTATTATCCGCCGCCATTTCCCGCTCGCCCTGGAAGACGCGGATGGTAACGGCGGTCTGGCCGTCCTCGGCGGTGGAGAAAACCTGGCTCTTGCGCGTGGGAATGGTCGTGTTGCGTTCGATCAGCCGCGTAAACACCCCACCCAGGGTCTCGATGCCGAGCGAAAGCGGCGTGACATCGAGCAGGAGCACATCCTTGACATCGCCCTTGAGTACGCCCGCCTGAATCGCCGCGCCGATGGCCACGACTTCATCGGGATTGACGCCGCGATGGGGCTCGCGGCCGAAATACTCCTTCACCCGCTCGATCACCTTGGGCATGCGCGTCATGCCGCCGACGAGCACCACCTCGTCGATCTCCGCAGGCTTCAGCCCCGCATCGCGCAGCGCCGCCTTGCATGGCTCGATGGTGCGCTGCAAGAGGGTGTCCACCAACTCCTCAAGCTTCGCGCGCGTCAGCTTAATCACCAAATGCTTGGGACCGGACTGGTCGGCGGTGATGAAGGGGAGATTGATTTCGGTCTGAATCGCGCTTGAAAGCTCGATCTTCGCCTTCTCGGCCGCTTCCTTGAGGCGTTGCAGCGCCAGACGATCCTTGCGCAGATCAATGGCGCTGTCCTTGCGAAACTCGTCGGCAAGATAGTCGATGATGGCGCGGTCAAAATCCTCGCCGCCCAAATGCGTATCGCCATTGGTCGATTTGACCTCGAACACGCCGTCGCCGATTTCAAGAACCGAGATGTCGAAGGTGCCGCCGCCCAGATCGTAAACCGCAATCTTGCCGGCGCCCTTGCGCTCGAGCCCGTAGGCGAGCGCGGCGGCGGTCGGTTCGTTGATGATGCGCAGAACCTCGAGGCCCGCGATGCGCCCGGTATCCTTGGTCGCCTGGCGCTGGGAGTCGTTGAAATAGGCGGGCACCGTGATCACGGCTTGCGTGACGGTTTCGCCGAGATATTTCTCGGCGGTCTCCTTCATTTTTTGAAGAATAAAGGCGCTGATCTGGCTCGGCGAATAGGTCTTGCCGTCGATTTCAACCCACGCATCGCCATTGTCCGCCGCCACGATCTTGAAGGGCACGAGATCCTTTTCGCGCTGAACGATGTCGTCGCTGAAGCGGCGACCGACCAGGCGCTTGATAGCGAACAGCGTGCGATCGGAATTGGTCACCGCCTGGCGCTTGGCGGCCTGGCCGACCAAGCGTTCGCCCGTATCCGTCAGCGCGACCATCGAGGGGGTAGTGCGCGTACCCTCGGTGTTCTCGATCACCTTGGGTTCCTTGCCTTCCATCACGGCGACGCAGGAATTTGTCGTACCGAGATCGATGCCGATGACTTTTGCCATGTTCTCCGCTCCCTATTCGGCAAGGCCCCGGAGCCCCGCTGTCGGGCGCTCGGGCGACCCCCCAAGAATTCAGCCGTCAAGCCGCTGAAACGGCATCCGGAAATCTATATGGGCATGACGCGGGACCGCTGCAACCGTGTCAGAAAAATTAGACCCGATCGGTCCCTCCGGACCCGTGGGTTGGGGTCCGGAAATCGCCACGCCCCGGCCGTCCTAGACCACCGTATTCACGCTGGCGGCAGTAGCCTCGCCGGGCAATGCCTTCGCCACCCCCACCAGGGCGGGCCGCAGCAGCCGGTCACCCATGATGTAGCCGGGCTGCATGACTTGGACGACGGTACCGGGAGGGTGATCGGCGGTAGGGACCTCGAACATGGCCTGGTGGTGATTGGGATCGAAACGTTCGGCCATGGGGACGATGCGACGGATGCCGTGTTTTTCAAGAACGCCCAGCAAATCGCGCTCGACCAATTCGACCCCTATCCGGAAGGCGGCATTGCGCTCGTCATCCGTGGGCGGAGCGACCTCAAGCGCGCGGCGCAGGTTGTCGGGCACGGTCAGAAGGTCCCGCCCGAGTTGGGCGGCGGCATACTTGACCGCCTCGTCGCGGTCGCGCTGGGCGCGCCGACGTTGGTTCTCGGCCTCGGCCAGGCTGCGAAGGAGCTGATCCTTGAGCGCGGCCAACTCGCCTTCGAGCGCGACGATGCGCGCCTCGGCATTTTCCGCAACCATGCCCAAGTCCTCTCCGGGCGGGTTGGCGTATTCGGCGCCGGGCATCTCGGGCGTTTCGGAATCATTGGGTTTATCGGTCATGTAAGCAGCCGTCCGATCATTTTTGCGGTGTAGTCGACGAGCGGAATGATTCGCGCGTAATTCATGCGCGTCGGGCCAATCACGCCGATGGCGCCGACGATCTTGCCTTGGCGATCGTGATAGGCCGACGCTACCATCGAGCAGCCGGTGAGGTCGAAATGGCTCGAATCGGCGCCGATGAAAATCTGCACACCGTCCGCCACGCCAACCGCGTCCAGCAGCCTGACCGTGGCCTCGCGACGCTCCAGAATCTCGAACAGGTGGCGCACGCGCTCCAGGTCCGCGACCGCGCGCACATCGCCCAGAAGATTGGCCTGACCGCGCACGATCAGCGAGCGCTCCGCCTCGCCGCCCGCCCATGTGGCAATCCCCGCCTCGACAACCTGCTTGGTCAGCGCGTCGAGCTCGGCCCGGTTGCCATCGAGATCGCGCTGCACGATGCCGCGCACCTCGTCCGTCGTGCGCCCGGCGATGCGCGACGCCAGATATCCCGACGCCTGCACCAGGGCCGAGGCCGGCACGCCCATGGGCAGATCGATCATGCGATTTTCGACCAAGCCGTCCTCGGTGACCATGACGGCCAAGGCCCGGCCCGGCGAAACGGGCACGAATTCGATATGCTTCAACGCCCGTTCAAGGCGCGGCGCCGCGACCAGGCCGACGCAGCGAGACAAACCCGAAAGCGCGCCCGAGGCTTCCTGCAGCACCTCGTTCACACCGCGCCCCTTGGCCGCGCACTGGCTTTCGATTCGCTCGCGCTCCTCGGCCGTCAGTCCGCCGATCTCCAATAGGCCGCCGACGAACAGGCGCATGCCCGCATCCGTCGGCACGCGCCCCGCCGAAGTATGGGGGGCCGAGAGCAGTCCCGCTTCCTCGAGATCTGCCATGACGTTGCGGATCGAGGCGGGTGAAAGGCTGATGCCCGGAAAGCGCGACAACGTGCGCGACCCCACGGGCTCGCCCGTTTCGACATAGGCGTCGACGATGCGTCGGAAAATTTCCCGCGAACGCTCGTTCAATTCACTGATAACCGCCGGTTTCCCGGCCGAGTCCGGTTTCATGTCAACCATCCCGTGGAAGACTCGAATCTAGGAAGGGGTGTATGGCACGTCAACGCATCCCGCCTGGACGAATTGGCGCCGCCCCGATAACGTCACCCATCCGCCCCAACGCACAGGTTATCGCATGTCCGCTTCCGCCCCGCCTGCGGCGGCAAGTTCCCTCGCTTCAAGTCGGCGGCCTTCGGGTCGTCGCGCCGACGAATTGCGCGCCGTCACCCTGGAGCCTGGATTCGCCCGCCACGCCGAAGGCTCGTGCCTCGTGCGCTTCGGCAATACCCATGTGCTGTGCGCCGCGACGGTCGAGGATAAGCCGCCGCCGTTCCTGCGCAATACCGGTCGCGGCTGGGTGACGGCGGAGTACGGCATGTTGCCGCGCTCGACCAACACCCGGACCGAACGCGAGGCGGTGCGGGGCCGACAAAGCGGGCGCACTCAGGAGATCCAGCGCCTAATCGGGCGCAGCCTGCGCGCGGTAACCGATCTCGGCGCCTTCGGCGAGCGGCAAGTCCGCATCGATTGCGACGTGCTGCAGGCCGATGGCGGCACGCGCACGGCGGCGATCACCGGCTCCTACGTCGCCTTGCGCATGGCCTTCGCCAAGCTTCTCGCGGACAAGACGATCTCGCGCATGCCGCTCAAGGACCATGTGGCCGCCGTGTCATGCGGCGTGCACGGCGGCCAGCCGGTGCTGGATCTCGACTACGCCGAGGATTCAATGGCCGAGGCGGACGCGAATTTCGTCATTACAGGTTCGGGCATGCTGGTCGAATTGCAGGGGAGCGCCGAGGGCGCACCGTTCAGCGAAGATGCATTCGCCACGATGCTGCGCTTGGCACGCAAGGGCATTGATGAATTGGTCGCGCTGCAGAAGCTCGCGCTCGGCGCAAGCTGAGCGAGCCATGGCGCGGCGGCTCGAAGGCGGACGTCTGGTCATAGCCAGCCACAACCATGGCAAAGTGCGCGAGATCCGCGAATTGCTGGTGTCCCGACGCATCGAAATCACCTCGGCCGCCGAGCTTTTCGTGCCCGAGCCAACGGAAGACGGCGAGAGCTTCGCGGCCAATGCCGCGATCAAGGCCCGTGCGGTCTCTCAGGCAACCGGCCTTCCTGCCTTGTCCGACGATTCGGGCCTTGTCGTGCCGGCGCTCGGCGGCGAGCCGGGCATCCATTCGGCGCGCTGGGCCGGACCCGCGCGCGATTTCAACCTCGCCATGGAAAAGGTGATCACGGCGCTCGACTCGCGCGACGCCGCAGCCCATTTCATCTGCGCCCTCGCGCTGGCCTGGCCCGACGGCCACCTGGAGATTTTCGAGGGCCGGATCGACGGCACACTGGTCTGGCCGCCGCGCGGCGGACACGGCTTCGGCTACGATCCCATCTTCGTGCCCATAAGCCATCAAGAGACATTCGGCGAAATGACGCCCGAGAAAAAACATGCGATGAGCCATCGCGCCCGCGCCTTTGCGCTGTTCGCCGACGCATGTCTGCCGCCCTGACCGACCCGCCCGAGATCGCGCTTTACGTTCATTGGCCGTTCTGCCGGGCGCGCTGTCCCTATTGCGATTTCAACGTTCATGTCCGCCGCGCGGTCGATCACGACGCGTGGCGCCGGGCCTTGCTCGCCGAGCTCGACCATTTCGCCGCCCGCACGCCCGGCCGGCGATTGACGAGCATTTTCTTCGGCGGCGGCACACCTTCCCTCATGGCGCCCGCGACGATCGCGGCGGTGGTCGAGCGCGCGCGCGCGCGCTGGCACGGCGCGCCGGACATCGAAATCGGCCTCGAGGCCAATCCCAATGACCGCGCGGCGTTCGGCAAGTTGGCCGAGGCGGGGATCAACCGGTTGTCGCTGGGCGTGCAGTCCTTCGACGACCGGGTCTTGCGTTTTCTAGGTCGCGATCATGACGCCAACGAAGCACGGGAAGCGCTGAACCAGGCGTTCGCGGCGTTTCCCACCGTCTCGTTCGATCTCATCTATGCCTGGCCCGAGCAAAGCGAGGAATCCTGGCGCGCGGAGCTGGCAGAGGCGCTCGCGCGCGCGCGCGACCAGCTTTCGCTCTATCAGCTGACCATCGAGCCCGGCACGGTCTTCGAGGCGTTAAGGCGGCGCGGCGCGCTCCGCCCTGCGTCCGACGACGCTGCCGGCCGGCTATACGAAATCGCGCAGGACATGACGGCGGCCGCGGGCTTTCCGGGCTATGAGATTTCGAACCATGCGCGGCCGGGACGCGAATGCCGGCACAATCTCGTCTATTGGCGTTACGGCGATTATGCCGGCATCGGGCCGGGCGCCCATGGCCGGTTGAGCGAGGGCGATACCAAGCGCGCGACGCGGCAATTGCGTTCGCCCGAGCGCTGGCTGGCGGCAACCCAAGCCGAGGGTCATGGCACGGCGGAAAGCGAGGATCTCGGTGCCACAGCGCGCGCGCAGGAAATGTTGATCATGGGACTGCGCCTCGCGGCGGGAATCGCGCGCGCGGATATTCGGCGCGAAACCAAATCCGAGCTAAGGGAGGTCGTGAACATGGATGCGGTGGCGGATTTGATCGAAGCTGGACTTCTTACACTCGATGACGAGCGCATCGGTGCGACCGCAGCCGGACGACAGCGCCTCGATGCCGTTCTCGGGCGCCTGCTGGCCTAGGGATTGAAAGCCTCGGGCGCGGGACTGACGATGCGAAAACCGTCGCGCTGAACCTCGAGTATCGCAAGACCGCGCTCGGCAAGCCCCGTGGACAGAAGGCGAAAAACCCCGTCCACCCCGGCAAAACCGTTGCGCTGCGTCAAGCGGGACGCGCCGAAATCGGGCGCCGCCGCCTTGCCAAGCACGGCGGCGAGCGCCATGCCGTCATAGGCGATGGAGGCCAGCCGCGCCGATTCGCGGCCATAGGCATCGCGAAAGCGCTTCTCGAACGCCGCGCGCGGCGCCAAGGGCGGCACGGCAAAGACGGCGCCCGCAAGGGCGGGCTCCGAGCGCACATTGGAATTTTCCCAAAGCCCCGTACCGAGAATGCGCACCTGGGTGGGATCGATGTCGTAATAGGGCAGAAGGGGTGCGATCGAGAGCAATTTATCCCCGCCTTCAGCCACCAGGAGCGAATCGAAATCCGGCGGCCCCGAGGTCTCGGCGGTTTCGAGGCGTTTTAGCGCCTGGAGCGATGCCTCGTCCTTCTTGGCGCGCAGCTCGGCGCGTTGGGCGGCCAAGGCCGATTTGCGCGCGTCGTAATTCGCGAGCTGGCGGACAACCTGCCTGATGTCGTCGTTCGCCTCGTATTGGCGCACGGGGCCGAGTTGAGCGCCGAGAGCCTGGACGGCGCGGCGGAAATCCTCGATCACCTGATTGCCGTAAGGGTTCTTGGGCGCGAGCGCCGCAAAACGCCGCGCGCCCTGGACCTGGGCATGGGCGACCACGCGCTCGACCTGCGAGCCGGGCAGAAAGCCGAGCAGATACACGCCATTACCGGCAACCAACCGGTCGGTCGAGAACGCGAGCACGGGCACGCCTGCGTTACGCGCGGGCGCGGCAACGCTCTCGACCGTAGTCGAAAGCAAGGGCCCGAGAATCAGTTTGACCCCGGCATCGAGAAGGGCGACAGCCGCCTTGGCGGCGCCTTCTGACGTGCCTTCGTCGTCGCGCGGCAGCAAAACGATGCGTTCGTCCGCCGCATCGAAGAGGGCGAGTTGCGCCGCATCGAGCATGTCGCGGCCGATACGAGCATTGGGACCGCTCAATGGCACGATGAGGCCCACGCGCACCTTGCCACTGTCCGGCGGTGCGACTTGGGCGAGTTGGGCCGAAGCCTGGACGGGTTGGGATGCGTGCGTGCCGCCCAATATCGGTGGCTGGGCATCCTGGGGCGACGAGACCGCTGCTTGCCGCGCGGCCGGCGGCTCCGCTACGGTCGTCGCCTGGGCGGCGAGCGGCGCACATGCGAGAGCGGCCAGCAGCATTCGCCGTGCCCTTGACCCAAAGGCCGCGCGCGCCAGCGCCATCGATGACCGGGCTTTCATGTCTTGCGAGACGCCAATTTGGTGAAAAAACGACAACCGAGAAAACCTAACCAGACGGCGACGGGAAGTAAACGCGGCTGCTTGCTCCTGGTCGCGACACCCATCGGCAATCTGGGCGATCTCTCGGCGCGAGCGGCCCGGGCGCTGGCCGAAGCCGATGTCATCGCCTGCGAGGACACGCGCACGACTGGGGTTCTGCTGCG
The DNA here is from genome assembly GCA_046153685.1 of Alphaproteobacteria bacterium. Lineage (GTDB taxonomy): Bacteria > Pseudomonadota > Alphaproteobacteria > CADEGL01 > CADEGL01 > CAMAPP01. The sequence continues at coordinate 4,580 of JBJXGH010000102.1, read as the reverse complement.
CGCGCACGGCATCGAAACCCCGATGACGCCATATCACGAACACAATGCCGAGCGCGCGCGCCCTGCTTTGCTCGCGCGCATCGAGGCGGGCGACGTCGTGGCCTTGGTTTCGGACGCCGGCACGCCGCTCATCGCCGATCCGGGCTACAAGCTCGTGCGCGAGGCGATCACCGCCGGTCACGCGGTTTCGGCCCTGCCCGGCCCCTCCGCGGTTCTGACCGCGCTCGTGATCTCGGGCCTGCCGACCGATCGTTTCCTGTTCGCGGGATTTCTGCCGCCGAAGGAGGTCGCCAGGCGTCGCGCGCTCGGCGAGATTAAAAAGATCGCCGCGACCTTGGTGTTCTACGAATCCCCGCAACGCCTTGCGGACTCGCTGGCGGACATGGCGCACATATTCGGCTCGCGGTACGGGGCGGTCGCGCGGGAGTTGACCAAGATGTTCGAGGAGGTCCGGCGCGGCACGCTCGACGAACTCGCGCGCCATTACGCCGAGACAGGTGCGCCCAAGGGTGAAATCGTGATCGTGGTCGAGGGCCCGGCACCCGAGGAAGCCGCGGAACACGATGTCGAGGCGCTGCTCGACGAGGCGCTGGATCGGCTCACGCTGCGCGACGCGGCGGCGGTGGTTGCCGAAGCGACCGGCATGCCTCGCCGCGAGATCTATCGCCGTGCGCTCGCACGCGGCAAGAAGGGCGAATGAGCGAGCGCGCCAAAGCCGAAAGGCGCGGACGCCACGCGGAGGCGCTGGCGGCGATGGTCTTGCGCCTAAAGGGCTACCGGATTCTCGAGCGGCGCTTGCGCACGCCGGTTGGCGAAGTCGATATCGTAGCCACGCGTGGGCAAACCCTTGTCTTCGTCGAAGTCAAGAACCGCAAAGATGACACGCTGGCCGCCGAGGCGATTACCCCTCGCGCCAAGGCCCGTATCGTGCGCGCGGCGGAATTTTTCCTCAGCCGCCACCCCCATCTATCAGAGAGCGCGCTGCGCTTCGACGCCGTATTGATCGGCGCCGGATACCTGCCGCGCCATATTCGGGACGCTTGGCGTCCGGATGGGCGATCCCTACACTAAGCCGCTTGGGGGGAATGGCGGATCGGGCTTCGGCCCGGGATAAGGCAGGACATGGCGCTCTTGTCGCGGCGAAATCTCGGTCTCATCGGTTCGTTGGCCGTCGCGGGCACGGTTTTGGTCTTGGGCGCGTGCACGCCTGTCAGCACGGCGGTCGGCGTCGGCGCCTCGGCCGGCACGGTCGCGGCCCAGGAACGCCCCATCAAGGACGCCATATCGGACGCCGGCATCCGCGCCGAGATCAACGTCCTGTGGGCGCAGAAGGACCTGGCGCTGTATCGCAAGATCGATCTGTCGATCGTAGAGGGCCGAGTGCTGCTGACCGGATCGGTCGTCAATCCCGAAACCCGCATCGAGGCCTCGCGCCTCGCCTGGCAGGCGGACGGCGTGAAAGAGCTCATCAACGAAATCCAGGTCGAGGATCAAAGCGGCATTCTCGACCGCGCGCGCGACGGCTGGATCGCAACCAAGCTGCGCGGCCGGTTTCTGGTCGATTCGGGCGTGCAAGCGGTCAATTATTCGGTCGAGGTGGTCAACGGCACGGTCTATCTCATGGGCATCGCACAGGACGAGATGGAAATGAGGCGCGTGATCGGCCATGTGCGCGATACGGCCTATGTGCGCAACATGGTGAACCACGTGCGCCTTAAGGACGACCCCAAACGCAAGGGCGCATGAACACGCGCGAGGGCGCCGAGGCGGTATTGCGCGCCATCGGCGCGCAAGCCGGCGACGACTTCGATTTGGCCGAGGGCGCGCTGGCGCTCGCGGCGCTCGACCGGCCGCGCGTCCCGCTCGAGCGCTACCGCGCGCATTTGGCCGAATTGCGCGCCGACGTCGCGGGCGAACGCGCAAGCGCGGATGGCAGCGCGCAAGTCGCCGCGCTCAACCGCGCGCTGTTCGATCGTCATGGCTATAAGGGCGACACCCAAACCTACGATGACCTGCAGAACGCCAATCTAATGCGCGTGATCGACCGCAAGAAGGGCCTGCCGGTCGCCCTGTCGATTTTGTACATCGATGCCGGCCGCGCCCAGGGCTGGCGCATCGAGGGTGTGAATTTCCCCGGTCACTTCCTGGTGCGCGTGATCGACGGCAGGGGTGCGATAATCGCCGATCCGTTCCGCGGTGGACACACGCACGGGGCGGGCGAGCTGCGCGAGCTCTTGCGCGCGGTCGCCGGCGCGGATGCCGAGCTTCGCCCCGAACACCATGCGGCCCTTGGCAACCGGGATATCCTCCTTCGTCTGCAAAACAACGTGAAGCTGCGCCAGCTTCAATCGGGATCGATCGAGGGGGCGCTACGCGCGCTCGATGCCATGCGCCTGTTCGCGCCCGACCGGGGCGAGCTGTGGCGCGAGACGGGGCTGCTTCAGGCCCGACTGGGGAATCTGCGCGCCGCCGCCGACAACCTCGAGCGCCATCTTCTCCTTGCGCGCGGCGATAGCGAGCGCCACCAAGCGGCCGCCCTGCTGCAATCGATCCGCAGCCGTCTGAATTAGGGCTGTTGGCCGCGCCATGGGCCTTGGGCGAGCACCGCATCACGGCCTATAGTGGTGCGAGCTATAAAGCTGCAAAGCAAGGAGTGACCGCGTGGCGTTGTCCGTCGCCATTCAGATGGATCCGATCGAACGGATCAATCTCGACACCGACAGCACCTTCATGCTGGCGCTAGAAGCCCAGCGTCGCGGCCACGCCATGTTCCATTACGGCCCGCAGGACATGAGTCTCAGGGATGGCCGAGTGACGGCGCGCGTGCGTCCCATTCTTGGGTTGCGACGTGAACCCGGCAATCACGCGAACATGGGCGTTTTCCAAACCCTGGATTTGGCGACGGCGGATGTGGTTCTGATGCGCCAGGACCCGCCCTTCGACATGGCCTACATCACCGCGACGCACATGCTCGAGCATATTCACCCCAAGACGCTGGTGGTGAACGACCCTGTCCATGTGCGCAACGCGCCGGAGAAGTTGTTCGTCACGCATTTCCCGGGCCTTCTGCCCCCCACCCTCATCACCAGCGACCGGAACGAGGTTCTGACCTTCCGCGCCGAACACAAGGACATCATCGTCAAGCCCTTGTTCGGAAATGGCGGCGCGGGCGTGTTCCATATCGCACCGGGGGACGAGAATCTCAACGCGCTGCTCGAATTGTTCACCGGCCTCTACCGCGAACCCATCATCGTTCAGCGCTATCTGCCCGAGGTGCGCCAGGGCGACAAGCGCATCATCCTGGTCGATGGCGAGCCGGCGGGGGCGGTGTCCCGCGTGCCCCAGGCGGGCGAGGCGCGCGCCAATTTTCACGCGGGCGGGGCGGCGCAAAAATCGCCGCTTTCGGCGCGCGACCGCGAAATCTGCGCCGCTATCGGCCCGGCGCTGCGCGAGCAAGGCCTCGTCTTCGTCGGCATCGACGTGATCGGCCATTACCTGACCGAGATCAACGTCACCTCGCCGACCGGCATCCAGGAAATCAACCGCCTAGACGGCATCGCCATCGAAGCCCTGATCTGGGACGCGATCGAACGCCGCCTTGCTTCGCGCGCCAAGCGCTGAACCGAGCCGACAAAAAGTGGAGACGACCGATATGTTCTACGACCCCAGGACCGGCCAGCACGGGCTCAAGCGCAATCCGTTCAAGAGCCTGATCGTGCCGCGCCCCATCGGCTGGATTTCCTCGGTGTCGAAGGCGGGGGTGTGCAATATCGGCCCCTATTCCTTCTTCAACGCGGTCGCCGAACGCCCGCACATGGTGATGTTCAGTTCGTCCTATCGGCCCGAGAGCGAGCTGCGCAAGGATTCGCATTGGAACGCCGAGGAAACCGGCGAGTTCGTGGTCAATATCGTGACCGAGGATTTGAAGGACAAGATGAACGAGTCCTCGGCACCTTTCGCGCACGATGTCGACGAATTCGAACGCGCCGGGCTCACGCCCGCGCCGTGCAACAATGTGAAGGCGCCGCGCATCCGGGAGGCACGGGTCGCGCTCGAGTGCAAATATTTCCAGACCGTGCGCCTGCCCTCCCAGGCCCCCGATCACGGCAATGTCATGGTCATCGGCGAGGTCATCGGCATCCATATCGACGATGCAATCCTGACCGACGGCATGGTGGACATGGACAAGTTCCGACCCTTGGCGCGCTTGGGCTATTGGCAATACACCGTGGTCGACAACGCGTTTTGGATGGAGCCGCCGGAATGAAGCGCCGGCGCTAGGCGAGACGGCGCTGCTTTCGCCGCCCGGACCACCCACGTAAGATCGCGGAGGGGCGCGGCTTCGACGCTCCACCGGGGGCAGGGACGTTCGTCATGGTCGCGCGGGTGGGTACGGTTGCCTTCGAGGGTATCGAAGCGCGGCTGGTCGATGTGGAAGTCCAAATGTCGGCGGGATTACCCGCCTTCACCATCGTCGGCCTGCCTGACAAGGCAGTCGGGGAATCGCGCGAACGGGTGCGCGCGGCGCTCGGTGCGCTCGGCCTGGCGCTGCCGCCCAAGCGCATTACCGTCAACCTCGC
>JBJXGH010000090.1:0-13640 GCA_046153685.1 Alphaproteobacteria bacterium | reverse complement strand
GGCCGCCATGGACGCCTTCCGCGGCGGCCTGTTCTCGGCCTTGTCCAATCCCAAGATGGCCGCCTATTTCAGCTCGGTCTTCGTGGCGGTGTTGCCGCCCGAGCCGCCGCTGTGGTTCACGCTCCTTGCCTGCGTCTCGGTGTTCTTCATCGAGTTCCTCTGGTACGTGATCGTGGCCACCGTGTTCTCGACGGCGCCGGCGCGGCTCGCGTACGGGCGCTTCAAGCAGTGGATCGACCGGGCCGCGGGTGGCGTGATCGCCCTGCTCGGCGTGGGTATCATGGTGCCTGGGCGCTGAGCCCGGCCAATCCGAGGGAGTTGGACATGCGCGTGTATTACGACCGGGACGCCGACATCAATCTCATCAAGTCGAAGAAGGTTGCCATCTTCGGCTATGGCAGCCAGGGCCACGCCCATGCCCTCAATCTTCGCGATAGCGGCGCCAAGGACGTGGTGATCGCGCTTCGTCCAGGTTCGCCCTCGTCGAAGAAGGCGGAGGGGGCGAACTTCAAGGTTCTCTCGCCCTCCGATGCCGCCAAATGGGCCGATGTCTCGATGATCGTGACGCCGGACGAGGGCCAGAGCGCGCTCTACCGCGACGACATGCGCGCCAATTTGCGCCCGGGCACCGCAATCGCGTTCGCCCATGGCCTCAACATCCATTTCAACCTGATCGAGCCGCGCGCCGATCTCGATGTCTTCATGGTCGCGCCCAAGGGGCCGGGCCACACCGTGCGCTCGGAATACCAGCGTGGCGGCGGCGTGCCATGCCTTCTGGCGATCGCGCAGAACCCCTCGGGCAATGCGCAGGAAATCGGCCTGTCCTATGCCGCCGCCATCGGCGGCGGTCGGGCGGGCGTGATCGAGACCTCGTTCCGCGAGGAATGCGAGACCGATCTGTTCGGCGAGCAGGTCGTGCTGTGCGGCGGCTTGGTCGAACTCATCCGCGCGGGCTACGAGACCCTGGTCGATGCGGGCTATGCGCCGGAAATGGCGTATTTCGAGTGTCTCCACGAGGTGAAGCTGATCGTCGATCTGATTTACGAGGGCGGCATCGCCAATATGAACTATTCGATCTCGAACACCGCCGAATACGGCGAATACACGCGCGGGCCGCGGATCGTGACGAAGGAAACCAAGGCGGAAATGAAGCGCATTCTCGACGACATTCAGTCCGGCCGCTTTGCGCGCGACTGGATGCTCGAGAACGAGGTCGGGCAAACGAGCTTCAAGTCCATGCGCCGGCGCGCAGCCGCCCATCCCATCGAGGAAGTGGGCGAGAAGCTCCGCGCGATGATGCCCTGGATCGCCAAGAACAAGCTCGTCGACAAGGCGAAGAACTAGGGCGGGGGCTTGCCCCCGGTTCGCCGGCAGGGACTCCGGGGGAGGTTCGGTGAAAGCGGTGGGTTCGAGCCCTGGCGGCGGAGGCTAAGTCCTGGCTGTACTTGCGGGATTCCGCCCTAATCTCGACAAAATCGTTGCGTAACCTGCCGAAATAGGCGTAAGGATAAGGTAATCGGCACTTCCTGACGCCTTGATATTCGGCGCGACGGTCGGGCGTCCGGCAGGAATTTTCGGCGTTATAGCGAGACGTAAGATGGCATTTGGTGCGACCGAGGGACAAGGTGGTGCGACGCGCATGCGTGCGCGCGCCGTCCGTCCGTCTGCCGCACGTGGTCTCGCGTTGTCCCTTCGACTTAGGTGCCCCTGAGCCGTCGCCGCGTTCGCCTTGCGGCCGTTCAGGGGAGATATGCGTTTCGCATCCACACCTTGAGTCCGTGAAGGGATTGGAACCATGAATACCGCACAAGACCGCAACCGAATTATCGTATTCGACACCACGCTGCGCGACGGCGAGCAATCGCCTGGCTGCTCGATGAATCTCGACGAAAAGCTGCGCATTGCCGAAGTGCTTGAGGAAATGGGCGTCGACGTCATCGAGGCCGGATTTCCCATCGCATCCAATGGCGACTTCGAGGCCGTGCGCGAAGTCGCGCACGCCGTCAAGACCTCGCAGGTCGCAGGCCTCGCCCGCACCTCGCGCAAGGACATCGACCGCGCCTGGGAGGCCCTCAAGGGCGCCAAACGCCCGCGTATCCACACCTTCATCTCGACCTCGGCCCTGCACATGCGCGTGAAGCTGCGCATGGAACCAGAGGCGGTGCACGAAACCATCGTCGATTCGATCCGGCATGCGCGCAATCTGTGCGAGGACGTGGAATGGTCGCCCGAGGACGGCTCGCGCACCGATCACGATTTTCTCTGCCGCTGCGTCGAGAGCGCGATCAAGTCGGGCGCGCGGACGATCAATATTCCCGACACGGTGGGTTATGCGGTGCCCCACGAATTTGCGGCGCTGATCGCCATGTTGCTCAACCGGGTGCCGAACATCGACAAGGCGGTCCTCTCGGTGCACTGCCACAACGATCTCGGCCTGGCGGTGGCCAATTCCTTGGCCGCCATCGGGGCGGGCGCGCGCCAGGTCGAATGCACCATCAACGGCATCGGCGAGCGCGCGGGCAATGCCGCGATGGAGGAAATCGTCATGGCGTTGCGCACGCGGCGCGACGCGCTCGGCGCCTTTACCGGGATCAAGACCGAATCGATCACCAACGCCTCGCGTCTTCTGTCCTCGATCACGGGCTTCAACGTCCAGCCGAACAAGGCCATCGTCGGCGCCAATGCCTTTGCGCACGAATCTGGCATCCACCAGGACGGCGTGCTCAAGGACGCCACGACCTACGAGATCATGACGCCCGAATCGGTCGGCCTCACGCGCTCGACCCTGGTCATGGGCAAACATTCAGGACGCCACGCCTTCCGCTCCAAGCTCAAGGATTTGGGCTACGAGCCCGGCGAGAACGAACTCGAGGACGCCTTCGCGCGCTTCAAGAGCCTGGCTGACAAGAAAAAGCAAATCTTCGACGAGGACATCGTCGCGCTGGTGGGCGAGGAGTCGCGTTCCGGCAACGAACGCATCCGCCTGATCTCGCTCGCCGTGACCTGCGGTACCCTAGGGCCGCAGGCCGCCGAACTCGAACTCGAGATCGATGGCGTGCGCAAATCGACAAAGGCCGTGGGAGACGGGCCGGTGGACGCCACCTTCAAGGCGATCCACGAACTGGTGCAGCACGGCGCGACCTTGAAACTCTACCAAGTCGATGCGGTCACCGAGGGTTCGGACGCCCAGGCGGGCGTGACCGTGCGACTCGAGGAAAAAGGCAAGACGGTCAACGGCCAGTCGAGCGATACCGACACCGTGGTGTCGTCCTGTCGGGCCTATCTCCATGCGCTGAACAAATTGCTCGTGAAGCGCGAGAGGACCGCGCCAGCCGCCTTCGGCGGCTAGGCTCGGGGCAAGGCCATGGAATGTCGTGGGGCGGGCGGCTCCGGCCGCCTGCCCCGTTGGTTTAAATGCGTGAACGGCGTCCGTGACGGGCGCGCAGGGTTCGGAAAATAGATGCTTGGCAGATTACTTGGATTGCTTTCGGCCGACATGGCCATCGATCTCGGCACGGCGAACACGCTCGTGTACGTGAAGGGGCGCGGCATCGTGCTCAACGAGCCTTCGGTGGTTGCCATCGCGGATGTGCGCGGCAAGAAGCACGTTCTGGCCGTGGGTGACGAGGCGAAGATGATGCTCGGCCGTACGCCGGGCAATATCCACGCCATCCGCCCCTTGCGCGACGGCGTGATCGCGGATTTCGAGATCGCGGAGGAGATGATCAAGCATTTCATCCGCAAGGTGCATAACCGGCGGTCCTTCGCGTCCCCTCAGGTCATCGTCTGCGTGCCTTCGGGTTCGACGGCTGTCGAGCGCCGCGCCATTCAGGAATCCGCTGAAAGCGCGGGCGCGCGCCGCGTGTTCCTGATCGAAGAGCCCATGGCGGCGGCTATCGGCGCGGGCCTGCCGGTGACGGAGCCGACCGGCTCGATGGTCGTCGATGTTGGCGGCGGCACGACCGAGGTGGCCGTGCTTTCGCTCGGCGGCATCGTGTATTCGCGCTCGGTGCGCGTGGGCGGCGACAAGAGGGACGAGGCGATCATCGCCTATATCCGCCGCAATCATAATTTGCTCGTCGGCGAGGGCTCGGCGGAGCGGATCAAGAAGCAGATCGGCAGCGCCTGCCCGCCCGATGGTGGCGTCGATGGCCGCGTGATCGAGATCAAGGGCCGCGACCTGATGAACGGCGTGCCCAAGGAACTTGTGATCAGCGAGCGCGAGATCGCCGAGAGCCTGGCCGAGCCCGTGGGCGCCATCGTCGATGCGGTCAAGGTCGCGCTCGAGAACACGGCGCCGGAACTGGCCGCGGATATCGTTGACAAGGGTATCGTGCTGACGGGCGGCGGCGCCTTGCTGTCCAATCTCGATTTCGTTTTGCGCCACGCCACGGGCCTGCCGGTATCCATCGCCGACGATCCCCTGTCGTGCGTGGCTCTTGGCACCGGGCGGTGCCTGGAGGAAATGCGCGTGCTCAGAAACGTGCTGATCAATCCGTATTAAGAAGAATTTCCGCGTCCCAACCGGCCGCGGATGGGGTAAGATAAAAGTGGTGCGGAGGGGAAAGGCGGGCGCGCGGGTATGCCGCCTGATTCCCAGACGAGGGACGCAATCGTGCGCTATCGGCCGGGCATGATCGTGCGACTGACGACGCCGATGCGGGCGGCGATTCATCGCTTTGCCTATGCCGCGCTGTTTTTCGCGGCGGCGGGAATGATCATCATTGGCAAGGCGGACGTCTTGCTGGCCGAGCGGTTGCGTATCACGGTCGCGGATGCTTTTGCGCCGGTGCTGGATGCGGTATCGCGTCCAGCCGCGACCGTGCAAGACATGATCGACGACACGCACGCGCTGTTCGATCTGCGCGAGGAAAACAGCCGCCTGAGGCTGGAAAACGAGCGTTTGCGGCATTGGCAGCAGGCCGCCCGCCAGATGGAAGCCGAATCGCGCATTCTGCGCGAGATGCTGAATTATCAGCCGCCGCAGGAGCCGCGCGTGGTTTCGGCGCGCGTGATTTCCGATTCGAGCAGCGCCTATGTGCGCAGCCTCCTGGTCGCGGCGGGAGAGGCCGGCGGAGTGCGCCGGGGTCAGGCCGCGATCGATGGCACGGGCCTGGTCGGTCGCGTGACCGAAGTCGGGCAGCGCGCTGCGCGCATCCTGTTGGTGACCGATATCAATTCGCGCGTGCCGGTGGTGATGGAACAATCGCGCCACGCCGCGATTCTTTCGGGGGACAATTCCGACCGGCCACGCCTGCGCTTTCTACCCGTCGAGGCCCAACCGCGGCTTGGCGACCGCATCGTGACCTCGGGCCAAGGCGGCATCTTTCCACCCGGCATTCCTGTCGGCATTGTCGCCCAAGTTTCGGGCGGCGAGATCCGCGTTCAGCCCTTGGCCAAGCTCGACCGCCTCGAATATATCCGCCTCGCCGATTTCGGGATGGGGGATGTCCTGCCGCCGGTATCGGCCCGCCCACCCGCACGACCGTGACCCTTGCGCTGTTCGAGCAGATCGATCGGCTCGGTCGCAGGTTGGCGCCGTTCGTGACGACCGTTTTGCTGGTCGTCTTGAACGCCATACCCCTGCCATTGCCTGATTATCGTACCGTCATGCCGCTTCTGCCGCTGATGGCGGTGTTCTATTGGGCGCTCTATCGGCCCGCCTTCATGCCCGCGGCTGCGGTATTTGTCATCGGCGTGCTCGAGGACGTCTTCTCCGGCGCGCCACTCGGCTTCAACGCCCTGCTGTTCCTCGTCGTCCATGGCCTCGTGCGCTTCCAGCGCCGTCTCTTGGCGGGGCGCGGATTTTTTCACGTCTGGGCGGCATTCGCCGCGGTCATGTGCGTGACGGGGGCGGTCAATTATCTGTCCGCGACGGTAGTCCTCGGTGGCGCGGTGCGACCGGAACCCGCGCTGACCCAACTTCTGCTCACGCTCGTGCTGTTCCCTTGCCTTGCCTGGGTGCTGGTGCGCGTGCAGCGCGCCTTCCTGCCAAGGCTCTAGGGTGGCGGGTTCCGTCATGCGGGGGGAAACTGATCGTTACAAGACGTTCTCGCGCCGCGCCTTCCTGCTGGCAGGCGGCAAGATCGCGCTATTCACCGCCATCCTGGGACGGCTGTACCATTTGCAGATTCTCGAAGCCGAGCGTTACGCGACGCTTGCCGAGGACAACCGGATCAATCTTCGCCTTCTGCCGCCCCAGCGCGGGCGCATCGTCGACCGCTTTGGCGAACCGCTCGCGCTCAACCGCCAGAACTACCGCGTTACCTTGGTGGCGGAAAAGGCCGGAAACGCAAGGGCGGTGCTCGATGCCCTGGCGCAGATCGTGCCGATCACGGATCACGAGCGCGCCAAGATTCTGCGTGAGCTCGAACGCTCGCGCCGCTTCATTCCCGTGACTGTGCGCGAAAATCTGAATTGGACCGAGGTTGCGACCATCGAGGTGAACGCGCCCGATTTGCCGGGCGTGGCGACGGATGTGGGGCGCAGCCGATTCTACCCCCACGGCGAACAGCTGTCGCATCTCATCGGCTATGTCGGCGCGGTGTCCGAGAGCGATCAGGCGCGTGACGACGACCCGCTGCTCGAATTGCCCAATTTCCCGGTCGGCAAGGACGGCGTCGAGCGCTTGCACGACCAAACCTTGCGCGGCTCGGCCGGCGCCTCGGAAGTCGAGGTCAACGCGGTCGGGCGAATCATCCGCGAACTGTCGCGCGAGGAAGGCGAGCAGGGCCGCGAAGTCCGCTTGACCATCGATCTTCCGGTCCAGCGCATGGCCTATGAGCGCTTCGGCGAGGAAAGCGGCGCGGTTGTCGCCATGGACGTGCTCACGGGCGAGGTGCTCGCGCTCGCCTCGATGCCAGGGTACGACCCGAATGCCTTCGCCGAAGGCTTGTCCGGCGAGAAATGGCGGGCGCTGTTGGCCGACAGCAAGCATCCCCTCGTCAACAAGGCAATCGCGGGGCAATACGCGCCTGGGTCCACGTTCAAGATGATGGTTGCGCTCGCCGCGCTCGAATCGGGCCTTGTCGATACCTCCCAGCGGGTGCATTGCTCGGGTGCCTATGAATTTGGCGATGGCACCTTTCACTGTTGGAAACGCGAGGGTCATGGCTCGGTCGATATGGAAACCGCCATACGCCAGTCGTGCGACGTGTTTTTCTACGAGACAGCGCGGCGCATCGGCATCGACCGCATCACCGCCATGGCCAAGAAGTTCGGTTTGGGGCGGCCCACGGCCATCGCGCTCTCGGGCGAGAAGCCGGGTCTCATGCCGTCGCGCGAATGGAAGCGCGAGGCACTCGGCCAGGTATGGCGTCAGGGCGAAACGCTGATCGCCGGCATAGGTCAGGGATACGTGCTGGCGACGCCGCTGCAGCTCGCGCTCATGACCGCGCGCTTGGTCAATGGCGGGCGCGCCGTCGTGCCGCGTTTGGTGCGTTCGCCTCCGGACGAGGATCCGGCGCCCGTGCACGAGGGCGCGGGCCTGAATATTTCGCCCGAGGCCCTGGCGCTCGTCGTGCGCGGCATGGACGGGGTGGTCAACGGACCCGGTGGTACGGCCTATGGCGTGCGCCTTGCGGATCCCAATCTGCAATTTGGCGGTAAGACGGGGACGTCCCAGGTGCGGCGCATCACCGAGAAGGAGCGCGAACGCGGCGTCAAGAAAAACGAGGAATTGCCCTGGCGTCAGCGCGATCACGCGTTGTTCGTCGGCTTCGGACCGACAGACGAGCCGCGCTATGCTGTGGCGGTGATAGTCGAGCACGGCGGCGGCGGTTCGCGCGTGGCGGCGCCCATCGCCCGCGACGTGCTGAAGCTCCTGATGGAGCGCGATCCCTCGCGTAAGCAACCCACCATCGCCCAGACGAGCGAGGGCTGAGGTGCAGCGCGAGGTCTTCATCGATTCCGGCGGCCTCGGCCCCGCATCGCTCGGTTGGTCCGAAAAACTTTGGCATTTCAATTGGCTCGTCGTCGCGCTCCTGATTGCCGTCGCGGCCATCGGCTTCGCCATGCTCTATTCGGCCGCCGGGGGGAATTTCGAGCCCTGGGCCACACGGCAGATGGGGCGCTTTGCCATGGGGCTGGCGATCCTCGCGTTCACCGGTGTCGTCGATATCCGTGTTTGGTACCGCCTTGCGTATCCGCTCTATCTGTTGGCGCTGTGCCTTTTGGTCGCTGTGGCGCTGGTTGGGTCGGGCGCCATGGGCGCGCAGCGCTGGTTGTCGCTCGGATTTTTCCAGCTTCAGCCGTCCGAAATCATGAAGGTTGCCCTCGTTCTTGCCCTGGCGCGGCACTTTCACGGCGTTGGCGTCGATGAGGTCGGCCGGTTAAGCCGGCTCTTGATTCCGCTCGGTTTGGTGCTGGCGCCCGGCGTGCTCGTCATGCGTCAGCCCGATCTCGGCACGGCCATCATGTTGCTTTTGGTGACGGCGATGATCGCGTTCACGGCCGGAGTGCGGCTTTGGATTTACGGGGCCGCGCTCGGCCTGCTCGCGCTGTCGGCCCCGGTCGCGTGGGAGCTCATGCACGAATACCAAAAGAAGCGCATCCACACCTTCCTCGATCCGAGCAGCGATCCGCTCGGCTCGGGTTACCACATCCTCCAGTCCAAGATCGCGCTCGGGTCCGGTGGGTTGTTCGGCCAGGGCTTCATGGAAGGCACGCAGAGCCAGCTCAATTTTCTACCGGAAAAACAGACCGATTTCGTCTTCACGATGTTCGCCGAGGAATTCGGTCTGGCCGGTGGCTTTGTTCTGATCGTGCTCTACGGCCTGTTGATCGCCCAAGGTCTGAGCATCGCGCTCAAGAGCCGAAACCATTTCGGCCGTCTTCTCGCCATGGGCGTGATCACGCTGCTGTTTCTCTACGTTTTTATCAATATGGCGATGGTGATGGGTCTGGTACCCGTGGTGGGCGTGCCTCTGCCGCTCGTCTCGTATGGCGGCACGGCGATGCTGACCCTCATGTTCAGCTTCGGTCTGCTGATGAGCGTCTCGGTCCACCGCGACGTGCGCATGGGCCGGGGAATGGGCTAACCCTGCGGGGCCGCGCCGCGTTGCGCGCCCGGTTTCGGTTTGGCGTGATCCGCGTTCGGGAAACCGACACGCATCGCGCCAGCAGCATTTCCTTGTCTCGACGGCATTTCGATAAAAAGCTAAGTAGATAATATATATGCCGTGAGGGAGGCTCCGCCGCGCTCAAATCCGGCAAGGATCATCTTGCCGGCATGGACCATCTTGAAGATCTGCGCGACGGGCGGGCCGTCTATATCGGCGGCGAGCGCGCCGAGGACGTGACCAGCCATCCGGCCTTCCGCAATGCCGCACGCACCGTGGCGGCGCTCTACGATTTGAAACGCCAGCCCGCGCAGGGCGAGATTTTGTCCTACGACGAGGGCGGCGAAGCGCGTGGCTCAACTCGGCGTGCCGCTGATGGGCCGGTAGCGTCGTCGCGCGGCGGGCGCGTCGGCCATGCGTGCGCGCTTTTCATCCCGCGCAAGCGCTATTCACAAATCCCCCCCCCTTTGCTATACGGCGCCTCGGCCCGCCGTTCGGCGGGCTTCACGCTTCGGGCGCATAGCTCAGTTGGTAGAGCAGCTGACTCTTAATCAGCGGGTCCCAGGTTCGAGTCCTGGTGCGCCCACCATTTCCCCTTCGGCCGCCCATCGGGCCGTGGAAGTTGGCCGATCGTGACCGACGCAATGGCATTCCGCCGCGATACCGCCGCGTCGAGGGCTCGATGAGCGATTGGAGCCGCATCGGCAAGGCCTATCACGCCCTCGTGCGTGCCTGCGGCGAGGGCTCGGCCTTGGATGTCCCTTGGGCGGAGTTTGTCGCCGAGGCGCGGCGCGCGCGCGATCGTCCGCCCATGCATCTTGTGATCCTGTTCGAATGCCTGGCCGCGCTTGAGCGCGCGTCCGGCGGGCGAGAGCTCGTCATCGTCGAGCATGGCTGCGGCGCGGGCCAGATCACCGTCTTTCTGCTCGCGCTCGGCTACAGGGGCGTGCGCGGCGTCGATATCGGCGGCGAAAATATGCCGCGCATGAACCGGGTGTTCCGCGAATGTTACGCGATCGACGAGGCGCGGCTCGCGCTCTATGACGGCCGGAAGCTGCCCCTGGCGGACGGTGTGGCCGATCTCGTGTTCAGCCAGCAAGTTCTCGAACACGTGACCGACGACGTGCTCGACGATTACTACGCCGAGGAAGCCCGCGTGCTGCGCCCTGGCGGCCTTGCCTATCACCAACTGCCCCATCGCTGGGTGCCGTACGATTCCCATAGTCGAACCTGGCTTCTGCACTGGCTGCCGCGGCCCTTGCAGCTGGCTGGCTACCGCCTTTTCGGCCGCAACGCCGAATATCTCGATCGGATTCTGCATCTTCGCGCGCCGGGGGCGCATCTGCGCCAGACCCGGCGCTTCATCGGCCCCGTCGTCGACAAAACGATCGAGCGCCTGACACGCCTGCCGGATATGGCGCGCTACGAGGGCTCGGTGACGCTGCGCCTGGCGATCTATCGCTTGGTTCGGCTGCCGGTCATGGGCCGGGTCGCGGCCTTCGTGCTGAAGCGCCTGACGATGCTTGATACCGTGGCGACGCGAAGCTGAGCGCTGGGCCTAGGCGCGCCGGTAGCGCCGGTGCTCGACCATGGTGCCGATGATGCGGCCAGGATTTTCCGGATCGATCGTCTGGGTGGGCCAGGCAGCGTCGAACGGCACCAATTCGATCGTCTCGATGCCGCCGCGCTCCCCCGGCCGGTACATACGAAAGCTCGGCCCGCTATCGGGCGAGACGACGGCGATCACGAAATCGCGTGGCCGGGGCAGAACGTTGGGATCGATGATGACTTTGTCGCCTTCGGTGAATTCGGGCGACATGCTCTGATCCTCGATGATCAGCGCAAAGGCGTTGGCGCCGAGCGCTATCTCGGTCAAGATTTTCGGCGCGCCCTCAATGCCGCCCGGGGGATATTGGGGCCACAGTGCCGCCGCCTGCATCGCGATCACGGGCACACCGCGCTGTCCTGCCCCGCCGTCAGACCCAGCGGCGGTCGCCCTATGCCCGCGCCCCGTCGCGATCCATTCCAGGCTTACGCCCAGAACATCCGCCAGACCTTCGAGCTTGGATGACCCGGGAAAGGTGTCGCCGTTCTCCCACTGCGCCACCGCCGCGCGCGAAATGTTGAAGCGATTGGCCACAGCCTGTTGGCTAAGCCCTGCTTCCTTACGCGCTTGCGCGATCCGTCGTCCCATCGCCATGGCGGCAGTATGTAAGATTTCCTTACTTACACTCAAGGAATTTATTCGGTATGGAAATTCACTGTTTTTCGAGCCGCATATGGCGGGATGGAGTGCGCGCGGGACAGGAAAATGACCCAAAGTATTCGCAGCGCACGCTAAGTCCGTCCGAAATCTCGGTTGGACAAATCGACGGACTAAATAAGGGGAGATTTATGAGGATCCGTATTTTCGGAGCGGGATCCTCAACGCTCCTATTTAGGCTTTAAGCGTCGCCCGCCTTCTTGATTATCGAAGGCGGGCGACGGAACGGCGAGCGTTATTGCTTCTTCGCTTTGGACTTGCGCTTCGCAACCTTACGCTTCGCAGGCTTCTTGGCCTTCTTGGCTTTTGCAGCCATGGGAGACTCCCTCAACGTGTAGTCGGCGGCCCCATTGCCGACGAACAAGATATGGGGTTGACTCCAAAGTTAACTGAATTTGACAAAAATGCAAGCACCCAATGCCTTTAGGGCAAACCATGGAGAAACTCTCCGCTGGAGCGAACGGAAGCGGCACGTTCGAACCCGCTGCGTTCACGTTTCGCGCGCACCTCGTTCGAGGTTCGAACGTCGCGCGGCGCGATGCAAATAACCCTTTATTCAAAGGCCTTTTTGTAATTTTCGCAAACCGGTTTCGATTGTGGATAACCCTTGCGCCGCGATCACCTTCGCGCATGGAAAGGTTCTCATGAACACCGTCTTCGTCGTCCTGATCGGGCTGGCGTTCGGTACCGCGGCGTACCGTCAGTGGAGTTGGGATGGGGTGGGAAATGCGCCGATGGAGGCGATGGCGTCGGCCATGTTGGCCGCGGCGGCCGATGCGGTGACGCTCGCCTTTGGCCTGATCGGCGTCATGACGCTGTTTCTCGGATTGATGAAGATCGCCGAGGCGGGCGGTCTGCTTGCGCTGATCGCGCGCCTGGTGCGGCCGCTGATGACGCGGCTGTTTCCCGACGTGCCGCCCGATCATCCGGCGATGGGCGCCATGGTGATGAACGCCTCGGCCAATTTTCTCGGCCTTGGCAATGCCGCCACGCCGTTTGGCATCCGCGCCATGCAGGAACTCGACACGCTCAATCCCCACAAGGGCACGGCGACCGATGCGATGGTCATGTTCCTGGCGATCAACACGGCGAACGTGACCGTGCTGCCCACGACCGTGATCGCCTTGCGCGCCGCGGCGGGATCGGCGGATCCCGCGGGAATCGTCGCGTCGACCCTGTTCGCGACGGTGGTTTCGACCGCGGTTGCGATTCTCGCGGCGCGATATTTCGCGCGGTTTTCGCCCTTTGGTCCGCCGGGCGGGGCGGCGGCGATCTCCTCGCCCGCGGCGATGGACGACTGGGCGGATGCCGCGCCCTCTTTTGCCGGCAAGCCCTCTCCGGCCGCCGATGAGGAGGCGGGCGCCAAAGCGGCGCCGTTCTGGGTCTCGGTTCTCGCGCTCTGCGTGGTGCTGTCGCTCGTGCCGCTCACCCTCGCCTTTGGCCGCGCGATCTCGCCTTGGATCGTGCCGGGATTGGCGGCGCTGCTCGTCGGCTTCGGCGTCGCGCGCGGCGTGCGTTGTTATGAGGCGTTTGTCGAAGGCGCCAAGGACGGCTTCCAGATCGCCGTACGCATCATTCCCTATCTGGTGGCGATTCTCATGGCGATTTCCATGGTGCGCGCGAGTGGCACGCTCGATCGCATCATCGGACCCATCGGCGCCGTCACGTCCCATCTAGGCTTGCCGGCGGAGGCGCTGACGATGGCGCTCATGCGTTCGCTGTCGGGCTCGGGCGCCTACGGCTATCTCGCCTCGCTTTTCAAAGACCCAAGTGTCGGGCCCGACAGCTATATCGGCTATCTCGCCAGCACCATCCAAGGTTCGACCGAAACCACGTTCTACGTGATCGTGATCTATTACGGTGCCATCGGCGTGCGGCGCATGCGCCACGCGCTCGCGGCGGGGCTGGTGGCGGATTTCGCCGGCTTGATCGCGGCCGTGGGGGTGTGCGCCTTCTTGTTCAACCGCTAGTCCCAGGCTCGATCATCGGCCCCCTGGCTCGACCGCCGCCCCGCTGGCCCTGCCGGCGCGGGGCCCTGTACCATGGCCCCGTGGCGAAACAGGGGGAAACATGCGTCTTAAGAACAAGATCGCCGTGGTAACGGGAAGCTCGCGCGGCATCGGGGCCGAGATTGCGCTGCGGTTTGTCTCCGAGGGCGCGAAACTGGTGATCAATTGCCGCTCCACCGTCGAGAAGGCCAAGGCCGTTCAGCAGAAGGTCCAGCGAGCGGGCGGCGAGGCCATCGTCGTGCGCGCCGATGTCGGCGTGCGGCGCGATGCCGACCGCCTGATCGCGCGCACCCTTGCCCATTACGGGCG
>JBJXGH010000079.1:0-3801 GCA_046153685.1 Alphaproteobacteria bacterium | reverse complement strand
CGTCATGGCCGGGCTTGACCCGGCCATCCAGCTCTATTCACCACAAAGGCACAAAGGCACAAAGACACCGAGGAGCGTTCCCTTCGTGCCTCGGTGTCTTTGTGGTGAATCGTCCAGCGCCCGAGCCGCCGCGCGAGGGATGGCCGGGTCAAGCACGGCCATGACGACATTGCGGTAGCAACGTCCGGCGAACCGCCGCTACCGCCCCGCCGGCTTGTTGCACGGGTTCTGCGGTTTTTCGCCCTTCAGAACCCGCACCACTTCCTCGGCGCCGCGGCGCCTGAGTTCGGCCAGCGATTCATCCGACGAGAACGCGATATGCGGCGTCGCGATCACATCGGGACGCGCAATCAACGCGGCGGGCGGGTTGGGCTCGCCCTCAACCACATCGAGCGCCGCGCCTGCGATCAGCCCCTTGTCGAGTGCGCGGATCAGCGCGTCATTGTCGACCACGGGCCCGCGGCTGACATTGACCAGGAACGAGCCCTTGCGCATGCGCTTGAGAAAATCATCGTCGACGAAGTGGCGGGTTTCCTCATTGAGCGGCAAATGCACGATGATCACGTCGGAATCGTGCAGCAGCCGGTCGAGGCTGACCAACTCGGCATGGGGCACACCGCCTTTGACCGCGACGTCATAAGCGAGCACGTCGAGCCCGATGCCGCTGAGCTTGCGCGCGGTGGCGCGGCCGATGCGCCCAAAGCCTAGAATGCCGGCGGTCAGTGTCGCGGTGCGCCGCAGCCTTGCGCCCGAGGGATCCCATTTGCCGCGCTTGACCTCGCGGTCGAAACTCACAAGGCCCCGCGTCCAACCAAGGATCATCGCGACCGCGTGATCGGAAACCTCCTCGACGCAATAGTCGGGCACGTTGGTGACCCAGGCGCCGCGCATGGTCGCGGCCGGCACGTCGATATTGTCGAGCCCAACGCCATAGCGCGCGACGATCTTGAGGTTTTTCGGCAAAGCGATGGCCTTGTCCGAAATACGCGCCCAGCAAGTCAGGATCGCGCTCGGGTCATTGGCGCCGATCAGGGCTTCGATCTCGGCCGGCGGCGCGGCGGCCGATGGCCCGATCACGAGGCGATGCCCCGCCCCTTCGATGATGGCCCGCTCGATTTCATTGTCAGCCCAGGCAAAGTCCGTCTGTACCACCGTCGCCATGACGCTTCCCCCAATTCGTGTCACGCAAAAGATGATGCACCCTGGTGCGCGCTTGTCTATCGTCGCGCGCGCCGCGTCGGTCGTCGCCCGCGCGGACGCTCGTTCGGGGATGCGCCATGGCCGTCAAGGATGCCGGAAAACTCTTCGTCTGCCGCACCTGTGTGCGCGATCGGCGCGTGCCCGAGGGCGAGCAAACCGAGGGCGCCAAATTGTACGATGCGCTCGAAGCGGCTCTGGCCAAGGATGGCGGCGGCGTGCCGCTACGCGGCACGGCCTGCCTGAATGGCTGCCCGAGCCCGTGCAACGCCTCGGTGCGTGGCCATGGCAAGGCGCTGCTGCGCTTCAGCCGGCTGGCGCCCGAGGACGCCCCAGCGTTGATTCGCATGGCGCGGCTCTACCTCAGGCACAAGACCGGCGATTTGACCGAAAAGGAGCTGCCTGAAGCGCTCCGTGCCAAACTGACCGCGCGGGCACCGGCGCCTAATCCAGGGCGCTGAGGCGCAGCCCGATTGGGGTCAAAAGTGGTGCAAAGCCCCGAGGCCTGGTCTATTCTTCGCCATTCGCCACGCCGCCTAGAAAAGCAACAACAACATGGCGTGGCGCCCCACGAAGCCCCAAGGAGGCCGCTAATGGGTCGCAAGCTTTTCAAGAACGTCATGATCTTCGACGGCACCGGCAAAAAATCCTATGCCGGCGAGGTGCTCGTCCAAGGCAATCAGATCAACAAAGTGGCGAAGGGCAAAGGCCAGATCGAGGCCGGCGATGCCGATGTCGTCGATGCCGCCGGCGCTACGTTGATGCCGGGACTGGTCGAGCCGCACGCCCACGTCACCTACACCAATTGCACGATGCTGCCGGGGATCGGCGAGTTGCCTCCGGAAGAGCACATGGTGCTTGCGCTCGAGCACGCCAAGATCATGCTCGACCAGGGCTTCACCAGCCTGTTCTCCGCTGCCGGTACCAGCAAGATTCGCATCGAGCCCGTGCTGCGCGACACGATCAACGCCGGAAAATTCCCCGGGCCACGCATGCGCGCCGCCTCACCCGAGATCAATTCGACCGGCGGGCTCGGCGATGAGCGCCTGCTGCACATGCATCGGGAATCGGTTGGCCTCTTGGCCGACGGCCCGGTCGAGGTGATGCGCGCCGCACGGCTTTGCGCGCGTGAGGGTTGCGACACGATCAAGATCAACATCTCGGGCGATCAGTTCCAGCGCAATTGCGGCAATGAAGCGCTGGCCTATAGCGACGAGGAAGTTGCCGCCTATGTCTGGGTCTGCAAGGAGCGCGGGCTCAATATGGCGACCCATGCGCGCGGCGACCGCGCGGTCCGCATGGCGCTGAAGCACGGCATCCCGATCATCTACCATGCCGATTTCGCGACCGAAGAAACCATCGACATGCTGGAAGCCAGGAAGAAAGACATTTTCATGGCGCCGGCGGCCGGCATCATCTACACGACGGCCTACGAAGCCAAGGATTGGGGCTTCGATGAACCGACGGTCGAGAAATGGGGTCTCAAGCGCACGCTTGAGAGCACGATCAAGACCTATACGGAAATCCGCAAGCGCGGTATTCGCGCCATGCCGGGCGGCGATTATGGGTTCGCCTGGGCCCCGGTCGGCGTCAACGCCCGCGATCTCGAGCACTTCGTTAATCTGTTCGGCTATACGCCGCTCGAGGCGCTGCGCGCCGCCACGCAATGGGGTGGCGAGCTGATGAAGATGAATGTCGGCATCGTCAAGCCCGGCTACCTCGCCGACCTGCTCCTGGTCGATGGCGACGTGACGCAAGACGTCACGCTGCTGCAGGACAAGGAGAACTTCATCATGATCATGAAGGACGGCGAGTATTACAAAGCGCCGTCGGCCAAACGCCTCGGCCAGCGCCGCCAAGGCGGCAAAGTGGCCGCGGTGGCGGCGGAGTAAGAAAATCTGAAGCGAACTCATGAACCCTTCCTCCCCTAACAGGGGAGGAAGGGTCTGGGTTGGTGAGGTGAAGCAAGGCGGCCGCGAGGCCGCCTTTTGCTTGTGTTATTTTCTGAATGCATCCCGTCGCAGCGGTGCGCGAATTTCGGTTCCCTTAAACTCGACGATGGTCACCAGCTCGACCGAGTGATTGGTGGCGAGGCCCTGGCAGCCGATCGAGGCGCGCGCACAGAGGCCGTTTTCGCCATAGAGCTTCTCGAGCAACTCAGTCGCGGCGTTGGTGATCGGCGGCTGGTCGGTGAAACCCGGCGCCGAATTGATATAGGCGAGCATCTGCACGAAGCGGTTGATTCGGTCGAGATCGCCGAGCGCGTATTTCGCGTGCGCGAGCATGACCAGGCAGCACTGGGTCATCGCTTCGCGTGCCTGATCAACGGTCAAGTCCTTGCCCACCACGCCCGGCATGAATTGCTTGCCGTCCCTCGAGGGCGTCGCGCCGGCGAGATAAAGCGTGTTGCCAACGGCGGTGTGCGAGTGGAATTTCGCCTTCGACGGCGCGTTTTTGTATTCGTGCTCGAGATCGGGTAGCACGAGGCCTAGGTCGGTGATCTTTTTCTCGACTTGCATTGAGTGAATCCTCCCGTGTTATGGGGCACAGCGTACGGGCCCCGACGCGTTCTGAAAAGCGGCCTTATACCAAGTCGCGGGGGTG
>JBJXGH010000077.1:0-9024 GCA_046153685.1 Alphaproteobacteria bacterium | reverse complement strand
CCGATAACGAGCACGCACGTCACGAAGCGGGTCCGGCCGTCACGCGGCTTTGCGGCGTCACCAGCGTGGCGCCGTCGGGCACGTCCTTGAGCACCACCGCGCCCGCGCCGATGAGGCAGTTCCGCCCGATGCGCACGCCTTGGATGACGATGGCCCCGGTGCCGACATGGCTGCCCTCGCCGACCGCGACGCCGCCCGACAGCGTGGCGCCCGGCGCGATGTGCACATGGTCGGCGATGCGGCACTCGTGATCGAGGCTGGCCCGCGTGTTGACCAGCACGTTCCGGCCGAGCGCGGTGCCGCTTTGCAAAACCGCCCCCGCCATGACCTGCGCGCCTTCGGCAAGACATGCGTCGCGCGCCAGAGTCGCGGAGGGGTGGATCACTTGGACAAAGGCGAAGCCCAGACCGATGAAATACTCGAAGCGCGCGCGGCGGCGCTCGGTGCTCTGGGTGGAACCGATGCCGTTGGCGAGCAGCACCGAAGCCGGATCGCGCCCGATCAGGGCCTCGTCGCCGCCAAGGACGCGGATATCGAACGCGCCCTTGCCGCCGGCGGCAAGCGCGGGATCGACAAGCCCCTCGATGGTCGCGCCGCGGGCGAGCAGCGCGTCGATGACGACGCGCGCGTGCCCGCCGCCGCCGAGAATGATGAGCTTGCCGCCGCTCATGTCTTCGCCGTCCCCTCTTCGATCGCCTCGTCTTCGATCGCTTCATCGGGCGCGAAGTCGCGCGGCGCCGTCTTGCCGAGAAGCTCCCAGTGACGCATCGGCGAGATTCCCGTTCCCGGCCGCTTGGCGTCGAGCATGGCGGGCGCGAAAGCCTCGCCCTTCTTGATGGGTCGCGCGGCCACCACGCTTCGGCGCGCGACGGCCATGTTGTGCCGCTCCGAGGGTTGCGGGGCTTTCACCGTCTCGCCCAAGGCCGCCTCGACCACGCGGATGGCGCGCACCATCTCGCCAAGTTCCCCCGGTTCGAGCGAAGCCTTGTGATCGGGTCCGGGGAGTGCGCGGTCCATGGTGAAGTGCTTTTCGATGGCGACCGCGCCGAGAGCGGCGGCGGCGATGGGCACGGCGATGCCCGGCGTGTGATCGGAATAGCCGACCGCCAGGCCAAAGCGCGCCCGCATCGTGTCCATCGCGCGCAAGTGAACCTCGGCATAGGGTGCTGGATACTCGGTCGTGCAGTGAAGCAAGGTTACGAGGCTCGCCAATCGGTCGCGCGCGGCGGCATAGGCGCGCGCGAAGGCGCCAGCGCCCGGCGGCTCGGCGGCGCCCGTGATGCCGTAGGCGATGACGCCCAAGGCGTCCTCGATCTCGGCCATCGTCGCCATGCCCGTCGAGACGACGAGCGGCAGACCCGCGCGCGCCGCGGCAAGAAGGAACGGCCCGTTGGTGATCTCGCCCGAGGGAATCTTGAGCCGCTTCATGCCGACGGTGCGCACGAGGAAGTCGAGGCTGTCCGCGTCGAACGGCGTGGACATGAACTCGATGCCGAGATCGACCGCGTCTTGGGCGAGCGCCTGGAAGGCCGCGTCGGGCAATTCGAGCTTGCGGATCATCTCGAGCTGACTTTCGCCCGCGCCCGTGGCCGCTTTCTGATATTCGGCCTTCGGCGCCGTGGCGGCGGCGACTTTCTCGGCCTTGAAGGTCTGGAACTTGACCGCGTCCGCGCCGGCCTTGGCGGCGGCGGCGACCAGCGCGCGCGCGCGCTCGAGCGAGCCGTTGTGATTGACGCCGGCTTCGGCGATGACGAACACGGATGTATCGCGCGCGGGCTTCATGGCAGATCGTGGAATTTTTTCTTGAGAAGAACCCGCGGATCGCCCGCGGCCTTGAGCGCGCGCACGATGCGTTCGGCCGCGTGTCCGTCGCCATAGGGATTCTCGACGCCGTGCCAATCCTTGCCCCAGCATGCGCCGATCGCGGCGGCGATGGCGGCGCGATCGGGCGCGCAATCTTGCACCGACCGGGCGCGGACCCGTCCGCCTTGCCTGCCGCCGATATTGACCGAAGCCTTGCCGAGCGAGGGTGCCTCGAGCAAGCCGCTCGAGGAATTGCCGATCACCGCGTCGGCGGCAGCCATCGCGCTCAGATAAAGCTTATGGCCGAGCGAAGTGCGCGCGACCGCGTTCTCGCGCCCCGCGACGAATGCGTCCAGGCGTTCGGCGAGCGCGCGGCCCTCGGGATCGGCATTGGGCTTGGTGAACACCAGGCCGGTATCGGCCGGCAGGTCCGCGAGGGCCGCGAGCAATTCCTCGAACTGCGCGACCGAAGGCACGGCATCGAGGGTCACGGGGTGGAACGTGATCAAAAAATTGCGCTTGCGTAGGCGGAAACCGAGCTTCGCCTCGACCTCGGCGCGGGAAAACAATGTCATGGTGCGCAGCCGGTCTAGCCCGGGATCGCCCACTTGGAACACGCGCGCCGGATCTTCGCCCAATTGGCGCACCCGCCTTGCGGCGTCCGCCGAGGCGACGAAATGGAGCGCCGACATCTTGGTGATGGAGTGGCGCATGGCTTCATCGAAGGCGCCTTCGGTCACGTCGCCGCCCGACAGATGGGCGATGGGGATGCGCGCGACCAGCGCGGCGGTCGCGGCGGCCAGCGCCTCGAACCGGTCGCCGAGCAGCATCACGAGATCGGGTTCGAGCCGGGCATAGGCGTCGGCGAAACCGATGAGGCCGAGCCCCGTCGCCTTGGCGATGCCGATCGCCGTGTCGCTGGAGAGCAGCATCTCCACCTTGGCGTCGATGGCGTGGCCATCTTCCTCGATCTCGCGGTAGGTGAGGCCGAACTCGGGCGATAGATGCATGCCCGTGGCGGCGATCTGCACGACGAAATGCGGATCGGCGCGCAAGGCCTCGATGACCGGGGCGAGCAGGCCGTAATCGGCGCGCGTGCCCGTGACGACGCAGATCTTCATTGCCCCGTCGCTCCTGTTTGTCGCGCGGCGCCCGCGGCTTGGGCTTGGCACCATACCCAACAGCGCTGTTTGCGCGGCTCCGCTCCGGCGAAGGGCATGGGAAAGGGCTTGGCCGGCCGGCCTTCGTCGAACACGAAACCCGCGGCCTCGAAGGCGCGCACGCTCGCCGTGTTCTCGGGAAAAATCCACGCCTCGACGGGACGGCCCGCGCCATCGGCGCAGACGCGCGCCATTTCCTTGAGGATCCCGCGCCCCAGGCCCCGTCCGGCCTCGCCCGAGGCCACGCCGATCGTCGCTTCGAAGTGCGTGCCGCGATCGTCGACATAGACATAGCCGACCGCGCGACCCGCGCAGCGCGCGATGAAAATGCGCCGCCCCGTGCCCCCGGCTTCATGGCGTTGAAACCAGGATTCGAGACCCGGCCAGGACGGTGGGCGGTCATGGCCCGACCAGACGATGTTGTCGATATCGCATTTGATGCGAAAGAAGGCGGCGAAATCGCCCGGCTCGGCCGGGTTCAAGGTCACTTGCTCGCGCGACAGATCGGGGGTCGGGGGAAAGCGGTAACTCAAAAATCGGTCGGTGCGGCCCTTGGTCAATCGCTCGTACGCCGAGCGGCGATGGACCAGTCCGCCCGTGTAAAAGGGAATACGCAAGGCGCTGAAGCGCGTCTTGAAGCGCAGCAGCGCGTCGTCCGGCGAAGCCGTGCGCCCGCCGCCGAGATGCATCCAGCGGCAGCCCTGCCCTTGGTAGTGATCGAGCGCGCGTTCGACCAATAGGTAATGGGCGAACGAGATCCGCGCCGGTTCGCCGCCGCCCGAAAGGTGATAATGCGCAAAAGCCCCGCCGCGCAGGAAACAGGCGACGGCCAGGGCCTCGCCGTCGCGCTCGGCCACCCAGGCCCGCGTGAAAGGCTGCGCCAACAACTCCTCGTAATAGCCGGGCGCAAAATAATAACCGCGCTCGGCCTGATTGCGCGCGAGGCCTTCCTCGTATAGGCGGCGGAACAAACCCGCATCGGAGGGGTCGAGTTCGCGCAAGTTCAAGCGGCGCTCGGCGTACGCGATCGAATACCGCGTTCCCTTGGTATAGCGCCGCCGCCGCGTGGCGGCCGGCTCGGTCAGATCCGCCAGCACGGTCAAGCGATCGAAGCGCAGATTGTCGACGAAGCCGCGTAGCGCCAGCGGATTGATGAAGGGATGCAGGCGGATGAACTCCGCGACCCGGCCGCGATCGACCTGGCGTTGGCGCCACAAGCCGAGCCCTTCCCAGAAGGCCGCGCCATCGCGCGCGATCGGGCCGCCATAGCCCCACGGCGTTTCCATGTCCTCGCCGTCCTCGCCCGGAATGTGGCGCACCGCCGCCGCGTGGCGAAATCCGGGCAGCTCCAGCGCGTCGATCTCGTCGGGCCTGGCGTGAAGCGCCACGAAGTCCCGGCGAAAATAGACGTCCTCGAACAGGGCGCCCGGGGTTTCGCCGTATAAGGCGAGGCTTAAAGACATGCGCGCACGAGATTCGCGAGCGCCGCGATGTCGGCCGTGTCGTGGCGTTGATCGATCGGCAAGGCCAGCAATTCCCGGGCATGGCGGGCCGCGCGGGGATGGCGCGCGGGATCGAGGCGCGCATCGGGCCAAAGCGCGGTCGCGAACAGCCGCCGCCGCTGCATCCGGCGCAAAACCTCGTCGCGGTTCGCGATCAGAAGCGGAAAATGAAACGGCACTCCGCCCGGGGGCAAGGCGCATGCGATTCGGCCGCGCAATGCGTCGGCCAGCGTCGCGGCATTCGCGCGCCGCCGCGCGCGGTGCCGATCGGCGTCGATGCGCGCCAAGGCCGCGCGCGCCGAATCGCTCATCCGATGGGGTGCGGCGGGCAAGGTCGCCTCCGCCGCCTTGTTTGCGCGCAGGGCCTCGTCTTCGTCCGCTTCGCGTCCGCTCGCGAACAGGGCGCGCGCCTGGAATTTGAGCGCGGCGGCTTCGCGTGCCTCGGGCAAGCGGGCGACCGAATCGCGCTCGCCGTCGCGCATTTGGTCCGTTCGAAGCAGCGCCCCGTCCGAGATGGCCAAGGCTTTGCGCGGGCAGGACAGAACGAAGCCGTTCGGCGGGCATGGGATATCGAGCGCGCCGAAGGCGGTTTGTGCCGCATCGACCAGCACCGCTCCGTGGGCGCCGAGCGCGCGGGCGATTGCCGCCGCGTCGAGCCATGGCGCGGCACCGAACAGGGCCGGGACAAGAACGAGCACGGGCCCCGGCAGGGCACGGGCGGCCTCGATGACGGCCGCCTCGGTACAGCCGAGATCGAAGGCGTCGCGGGCGATGCCAAGACGATCCAAATGCTCCGGCATGCTCGGACAGGTATAGGCGGCATGCAGCGCGCTCCGGAACGGACCGCGTTCCTGGTGCAGCCACGACAGCGCCGCGCGCCCATGGCTGAAGGCGAGCACGTCCGCCGGCAACGCCCACGGCGCCGTGGGCGCGCCGTCCGCGCCCGCCGGCAGCTCGCCGCCGAGGCGGGGACACAACGCCCCGATTTGCGTTTGTTTAAGGATGGGATTGATTCTGGGTGTCACGAAAACGGAAGAGAGGAAAGGGCGCCCGATCTAATCATGGCGTCAGCCAAACCGAGCGCCCTTCGTTCCTATTACGGCTCCAATTCTTCAACGATCATGGTCCACGCCAAGATGCCACCAAACCATCGAGTCGAAGGCGAACCATTCGTGTAAATCGTTCCGGACGGTTCGGGGCCGACGCGTAGCTTGTAAGTCGTAGCAGACGTAACCCCGGAAGTTTCCTCGAACGCGAACGATGACGTCACTACTCGATTGTGGGTTCCAATATCGCCTGTCGCATACTTGGCATCGGCACCCGAATCGCGGAAAAGCGCCAATGTATATGTGATGTTGCCGCCAGACCCGCTTGCATTCGCGAACACCGACACGCGCAGGATATTCGTGCTCTTGGTCGGTGTAATGGCTTGCGTCAACACTTCGGTTCCTTCGGTATTCTGAGGGATGGTATCGTCGAACGGAATAGACGAAGTGATCGCTTGGTGCGTGGCATAGGACAGGTATTTTCGTTGAACCAGCTTGCCCGTTGCGATGCCGAGATTCGCAGGCTTGATCTTGCGGTGCGCGCTGGCGCTGGTATCGTAAATCGGCAGAAAGTCGGCGCTCGAATCGCCCGTCGTCAACTCGGTCATGGACGAAATGGACATCCCAACGCCGTTCGAATCCACGCTCACACCCCGGTTCGCGGCATCGGCCTTGACTTGAATCTGAGCAGTACTGAACTCCAGCCCGGGCGTTGCGGACAGATTGACGCCCACACCCCCTGCGGACAATGCGATTCCATCACCGGGTTTGACCTTGAGGCCGGCGCTGACTTCGAGGCCCGGATTGGTCGCGAGATTGGCTTGCAAACCCGAGGCGCTTAGGGCGAGCGAGGAGTCGGCGGTTTTGACCTTGAGGCCGGTGCCGACTTCGAGGCCCGGATTGGTCGCGAGATTCGCCTGCACTCCGGACGCGCTCGTCGCCAAGGACGTGTCCGCGACTTTGACTTCGACACCGCTCGCGGAAAGTTGAAGGCCGTTGCCTGGCTTGACCTTGAGGCCGGAACTGACTTCCAAACCGGGATCGGTCGCCAGATTGGTTTGAACCCCCGACGGCCCGACCGCGAGCGAGCTATCCGCGGCCAGCACGACGATCGTATTGCCACTCAAACCAAGACCATTCCCGATCGCGACCTTCAAATTTCCGGATCCATCATCCGTCAATCCGGCGCCGATACTCAAAAACACCAAGGACGTCGTGCCCAGGGTAAAAATCTGCCGTTCGTCCGTGATGTTGGCATTTGCAATCGTCGTTTGACCCGTCGCGAGAGATATCCTCGCACAGTGAAGCTTTCCCGAAGGAATGGCGGGGGGCACGGGCGATACCGCCTCGGATCCGGCAACGACTTGCAGAACCCCGGTGCGCCGGTCTATGACCACGCGGTCTATGCGCGGGTTGGACACGGGCGCCGTGATCGTTCCGCTTGTTTGCTGCGCGATCTCGGTAAGGTTCGTGCCATCGTAAATCGCACCGGCATCGACCTTGATCTGCATGTTCAACGACGAATTTTCGTGGCACGCGAACATGGCCGCGACGCGCGACATGACGGATGTCGAAGCATCGATTGCGCCCACATAGGTGGGGACGACTTGCGATGAATTGCTTGGTTGCACATAGGTGGACACAGGCATTGTCATCTCCCGATCAAAAAACTGCTCGACTGGATCGATTTATGTCGTCGTGCATGTGATGAGTGTGTGAGAATTCATTCCGAACGTCACTGCTTTACCGTCACGGCGGCGACGAGGCTGTCGCTCATGTCCGCCGCGGCCAGCGCGCGCGCGTATTCTTGCGAAACCGTCGGCGTCTCCAGAAAGCTCCACTCGACATGCCCGCCGGGCTTGCCGTTAGCCAACCAATACAAGTGATTGGCAACGCCAAATCGGTTGTGTCCGGAGATCGACGTCGCCACGAGTCCCGCTCGGGATATGGCCTCTTCCAAACTGCGACGCGTGAAATATTGAAGATGGTCGCTGAAGAAGAGGAACTTACGTGCCGCTTCCACTCGGTAAATCGTAAGCAAGGCGTCGTTTACGTGCGGCACTTCCACGTAAAGCCTGCCGCCCGGCTCGACTTTCGCGGCCAATTGCGTCAGGACGTTCACGGGATCGGGAAGATGTTCCAAGACGTGGAATAGAAGAATGACATCATAGGGGCCTTTGGCCGAGGCGGTGTCGGGATGGGCGACGACGCCGCGCTTGGCAAGCCATTGCCGGAACGGCTCGGTTGGTTCGACTCCCTCGATGCTTTTGGCCAGGGGCGCCAATCGTTCGATCAATCCACCGGCGCCACACCCGAAATCGAGGACGCGTTTGTTGACGACCAACGGCGCGACGCGGTCGGCACGCTCTTCGGTCTCGTGGGCATAGTGGCGCAGGCGGTCCTCTATGGTCGAAACGAACGGCTTGTCTTTCATGAAGGCGCCGCGCGCGAAGTAGGCGTCGTCGATGTGCGAGAACGTGTTGAGAAAAACGTGCGAACACGCCGTGCATTCGAGGACGCCGATCGAGTCCGTGTCGCGCAAACGCTCCTCGCGCGGTTTCAACGCGTTTCCATGGCAGATTGGGCATCGGACGTTCCGATGCAGCGATTCCGGCCGTTGCCCTGATGCGCTCATTTCGGAAGTCCTTGGCTTTCTGGCATATGGCGGTTCATGAAGGCACTCGTCGGCCCACATCGGGGTGCCGGGCCCATGGCAATTTCAACGGCTAGGTCGTCCACCATCGGCGTGGCTGGAGGCCAGATGTAGGGCGTTATTTCAGAGTCGGTGAGCGGCAGGCCCGCGTGCGATTCGAGAATAGCCGCGATCATCGGCCCCAACCGGGCACCGGCATTTATGCGGTAGATGGCACCCCGGTCGGTACGCGTGGGGGCGATTTCGCGCGCCGGCATATAGGCATGGCGCGATGTGCTGCCCCAGATGAGGACCGGCCGGCGCGCGGCGATTGCCTCCTCGATGGTGCTTGAATGGAAGGCAACCAACAAATCGGCGCGCGCCAGGTCTTGGGTGAACGGCACGTCGCGCATCTTGATCTCGCAATTGGGCGGTGGCCGAACGTGATGAAGAAGAGCGTCCAAGTCGCATTCAGGTTTGTTCTTGGCGCGCACGACAAGGTGGGTGTTCGTCATCGTGCCGATCGCCGCGGCCAAGCCACGTATCGCGGCCAGGACTTCGTCGCCGTTGAGGAATATCCACGAATGGGGCAACCACCACGCCGCATAGGTGTCGGCGAAAAGAACCGTGCGGGTCGCACTCTGCGGCGCTTCGGCGGCGCGCGCTGGAATCCGGAACGGGCGAATGCGCGGCCATTCACCGGGGCGCCGGGCGCATTCCCCCGCTCGCGCGCCGGCGGGCGACCAGAACAGGGGTTGGTCCACCAGGTCCCGCGGATAGCGCGCGCGCAAATATCCGATGGCCGAATCGCGCGCGAGCGGGCGGTCGGGAGCGGCGTGGGCGTTGCGGCTCATGACCACGCGCGGCACGCCGGCTTCGCC
>JBJXGH010000069.1:0-2576 GCA_046153685.1 Alphaproteobacteria bacterium | reverse complement strand
CGATCAGGCCAAGACCGATGTCGGCGTCAAGGAAGTCGAGAAGATGCTGAAAAGCGACCGCGCGCAAATCATCGCCGGGGTTCCCGCATCCAACGTGATGATGGCGGTGGCGCCGATGGCGTTCGAGGCGCGCTCCATCGTGGTCGGAACCAATGCCGGGCCGACGCCGCTGGCGGGCGCCATGTGCAATCCGCTGTTCGTGTCGACCTCGTTCGCCAACGATCTCGGCGCCGAAGCGACCGGCGAGCTGATGACCAAGGATGGGATCAAGACCGTCGACGTCATGGCGCCGAACTATCAGGCGGGCAAGGACAATGCCGCCGGTTTCGAGCGGACCTTCAAGGGCAAGGTCGTCGACACGATTCTGTTCAAGCTCGGCGAAACCGATTTCCAGGCCGATATCTCGAAGCTTCGCTCGCTCGCGCCGGAAGCGATCATGATCTTCGCGCCCGGCGCATCGGGCCCGTCCTTCATCAAGCAATGGGCCACGTCGGGCATGCGCGAGCGCGTTCGCCTCTACACCTTATATACGATCATCAATGTGACGCTGCCCATGATCGGCGATGCCGCGATCGGCGCGACTCAGGCGAGCCATTGGAATCCGGATCTCGCCAACCCGAAGAACCAGGCGTTCATCAAGGATTTCGCCGCCAAGCACGGCCAATTGCCGTCGTTCCTGGCGGCCCAGGGCTACGACGCCGTGGCGCTCATCGCCAGCGCGGTCGAGTCCGTCGGCGGCAAGGTCGACGACACGCTGGCGCTGGCCCGGGCGATGCGCAGCAAACCGCTGCCCTCGGTGCGCGGCGATCTCAAATACAACGTCAACGGCTTTCCGCTGCAACCCTATTGGAAAATCGAAGTCGTCATGGGTCCGCAGGGCAAGCCGATCGAGCGCGGCGGCGAGCAGGTTTTCGCCCGCGCCGACAGCCATTGGGAAAAGTGCCCGCCGAACCAACGCGTGCAGTGATCGTCGAGGCTGCTACTCCCGAGCCGACGGCGCCTAGAGCGAGTTGCGATCAAAGCGGATTGTATCCGCAGTGCCGGATGTAGTTGGCGCATTCTTCGGGTGTGAAGCGGGTGAGGATGCGGCCAACGAGGCTCCAGAGAGCATCGACGGTTCTGGCTTGGGCTTGGCGCAATAGTTCCTTGAGTTTGGCGAAGGCCATTTCGATCGGATTGAGATCGGGGCTGTAGGGCGGCAAGAACAGGAGACGCGCACCGGCACCAGCGATGGGACGCGCCGCATCTTCGTTCTTGTGGCTCGATAAATTGTCGAGGATCACCGCGTCGCCCGCGCGCAGGACGGGGACGAGGATTTGCTCGACATAAGCCAAGAAGCACGCGGCGTTGATCGGCCCGTCGAGCACGAAGGGCGCAATCAGCCCTTCGCAGGTGAGGCCTGCCAGGAATGTCGTCGTCTTCCAATGACCGTTCGGCGCATGGCCAATGGCGCGGGTGCCGACCTTGGCCCAGGCGAAACGGCGCGTCATCGCCGTCGTCATCCAGGTCTCGTCGAGGAAGATCAGCCGGCCGCCGAGGCTCTTCTGCGCGCACCGCCACGCCTCCCGACGCTCAGCGACGTCGGGACGATCCTGTTCGCTGGCGCGCACGGTTTTTTTTAAAGCTGATCCCCTGGGCGGCGAAGAAGCGCGACAGCATAGACTTGTGGGCCTTGACCCCGTGCGCGCGGAGCAAACGCTCGGCGATCGCCTCGAGCGTCAAATCGTTCTCCTTGCGCCGCAACTCCAGCAGCCAAGTCTGATGCGGCTTCAGGACCGAACGCCGGTCCCCGCCGGTCGGCAAGGGCGCCGTTTGGCGTGTTTGCCCGAATGCCTTCACCCAACGGATCGCGCTCGCGATCCCAACGCGGAAAATCCGTGCCGCCTCGTTCCGTGACAGACCGTCTTCAACCACAGCCTTGATCACCCGAATGCGAAGAGCTTCCACATGCGCCATCCTTGCCGGCCTCCTCCCGGCCGTAAGGATGAATCACACTTCGCTCCCTTTGGGAATCCCGCCCGATTCAATTCGGCAACAACTCGCTCTAGAGCGTGATTCGATTGCGGTATCTGCCAACGCATTCTTCCTCTCCCCGCGCGCTCTTGCGCGTGGGGGAGAGGAGGAAGAGTTTAGACGATTCCATCCGTTCGGATTGGGCTTAGAATTCCGCCGATATCCCGCGCTGGATGCCGGCGGCGTTCATGTCGGACCACGCCTTGGCGAGCGAGCCGCCCGTGTCGATGGCGCGGCACGCATCCTCGATGACCGCGACCGCGAATCCCGCCTGGCGCGCATCCAGCGCCGACCAGGCGACGCAGAAATCCGTGGCCAGACCCACGGCGAATAGGCGCTCGATGCCGCGCTCGCGCAGATAGCCGGCGAGGCCGGTCGGCGTATTCCGGTCCGCTTCGACGAAGGCCGAGTAGCTGTCGCAATGGCGATGATAGCCCTTGCGGATGACGAGCTGGGCGTGGGCGAGCGTAAGATCCCGATGCAGCGCGGCACCGTCGGTGCCTTGCACGCAGTGATCGGGCCACAACACTTGCGTTCCATAGTCCAGCGTCGCCGTGGCGAAC
>JBJXGH010000066.1:0-9476 GCA_046153685.1 Alphaproteobacteria bacterium | reverse complement strand
TCGATATCGCAACTGTGCGTCGTCAGATCATTTGGGTTGTCAGTTAACCTGATGCTGAGGGACGTGCCGGTGGGCTGGGATCGGCAGCGTGAGATGTGGGATTTTGCAATGGGGCGGAGTTGACATTGCCTCGTCCTGTGGCGTGAGTTGACCGGTGTTCAGTGGCGCTCATCTGCCACTAGGTACTTTTTCCGAGCGGGTCCGAAATGAATGTCATACCGGACCTTGTGCAACATTAGACGATTGATGCAGGAAACCTCGATCCGTCCATCCTTAACCGGCCGGCCGAAGATACCGACATTCTCGAAAATTCCGGATTTCTTCGCTCCAGGGAAACGGCGAACCGAAATGCCATACGCTGTCTCCAGCGGCATCTCTCCGGATCGGACTTGGCTGTAGTAAGACGGGTAGATCAATCCGTCGAAACCTGCCTTCTGCGCGGCGCTCGCGATTTCGCGGCTGATTTCGTAGGCATGTTCCGCAGCGAAGAACAGCATGTGGATAGCGTTATCGAGACTTTCGAATTCGCTAACCTCCTCACGGAGTAGCTCCGTCAAATCCAAAAGCTTCAGGTCACGAGTCGGCATCAAGGTCGCAAGATATAGCTCGTCTTCAACCGTCACCCGGCACTCATGAACGCAGCCTTCGGTATCCTTTGAGCAGTAGAGAACGGGCAGCAGCGGGCCATCGAGCCTGTACGTTCCAAGATGCTCGTCCGGCGCGGCGTCGTATTCGGTGGGGTTCATGGGGTCCTCTGGATTACGCCGTAGCCGGTAAATGACCTCACCTTTGGGCAGGGTCTGTACGGGATATTCCTTGAGGATGCGGTCAATGATTGGTTGGCGGGTTTTAAGGTCCTGCAGCGCCTTCAACGGCTCAACCTCGCCAAACATCCAAAATCGAGGGCCGTAATCGAAAATCCCGATCTTGGCTTTTTCGCTTATCAATGCCACGTCCCGACGAAGCCACTGGGGCGCTTCATAGTCGGGGCCACGGCGGTCGTTGAACTGAAGCAACGGGGCGGAGCCATATTTAAACCGGGTTACTGAACCACGGACGAAGAACCGCGAGGCTAGAATCTCCAGAAAGTAAGGATTTAGTTTTTTGGTTCCAGTAGCTCCGCAATTCGGGCAGGCAAGTGCGTGCTCGAATCCAATGTCGGCGGCGTCGAGTCTCAGGCCGTGATCGTTGAAGCAAGAGGCGCAGAGAACGGGGCGCACGCTCGGAAAAATACGGTCCACGATCCGCGCGCCAAATGTCGTCCTCACCGCGCGTGCGCAAGCCTGATCGATGAGCACGATCAATCTCCTGCGCAGGTCAATGAATATGCGGTTGAGTAAGGATTTTTTCTGCTTAGGCTGCATGTTTTCAGATGTCGCCTTTGTCTTCTATCGACAGCTCATTCAAGACCACCGTGTCAATTGACATGAAAGCTGGCGGTATTGGGCTATGCCAGTACATCGCCTCGAAGTCCGGTAGCGGGCCAGTCTTCCCCCGCAATTGGTAACGCCGCTGACGGCCGGCGGTGTGCGCGACAAGGTCGGCGACCTCCAGACCGGTCTCCATCCATTTCTTTTCCATGAAATATCCACCGACTTCGATGAGGCGACCCGACCGGTTTGTGACCTGCATATTGGCGAGATCGAAATCCCGTCTAACAAGGTCGTCGCCCTTGCCTGAAGCTTCGAACACGAGCGCTACGCGCGCAACATCCGCAGCGTAGTTGGCAACCAACCTGCTAATGAATCTAACGGTGAACAGTGAGACGGCACGATGTCCGTCAACGTCCTTTGGGAGTGCTGTTCTGCCGTCACTCATGATGGCAAAGCGCCAGAAGGGTCGTTTTAGAAACTGGTTGATGCCCGTGATCTGCGCCTTTGTCGGCCGTGTCTGTTCGAATTCCGTAGCGTGGAACGGCCTCGTCGCTCCTCCCAAACGTTCGCGTTTGAGTTTGCGCCATGGTTTTCTAATGAGGGTCTTGTACTGTTCGCCCAGCACCGCGCATCCACCCCGGCCAAAGGTCGGGTTGTTCGGATCGCTGTAATCTTCATTCCCCGTCTCATCGATGAAAACCAGCAGCGTATTGGGAGTCAGTACAAGCGAATCTGCCATGCCTTCGCATTGTATCATGTCGCCTAGATGGCATTGTCGCTCTACGGATGAGTCTCTTCTCTGATTGACTAGCGGTGCCTGTGGCCTGGCAGTCAAGGCAATGCGTGGCGACGGCGGTGATGAGAAATAGTGGAAGCTCCCGAAGGAGCCACGATACCGTCGCGAGCATAAGCGCTTCCTCCCGCTTCAAGGGGTCGGTTAAACCGAGAGATTCGATGTCGGTCGCTATCGGCAAGCGCTCGATGTCGCGAACCCTGCGTGATCGGGCGCCCGCTAAGTGTCTAAAATATCGAGGGTCGATAACTAAACCGTTTTCGCGGTCGGTTTAGTTGTGACGGAGAGAATGGGCCCAGAGAGAAGAAAACCAGGCCAAGAGGGGCGTTTTGGTGCCTTGGTCGGTCTAGTTATTGAGCCGCAAAAGCTCGCGATATCTCGGGATTTTTCGGAGAGCGGCGCGACGTAGAGAGAGTCCTATTTTTGGAAATTGGCGGAGGGGGTGAGATTCGAACTCACGGTACCCATTGAGAGTACAACGGTTTTCGAGACCGCCCCGATCGACCGCTCTGGCACCCCTCCGCAGTCCCTTCCAAGGGCGGCGGAGCTTAGTGGAAGGACTTCACGCCCGCAACACGCGAGCGCGCACCGAATCCGGCGTTTGAAACATCGAGCCTGGCTCGGCGGCACAAGGCGCCCCTCGCGCGATTGCACGGTCCCGGACGCGCATGGCGCGCGCGCGGCGAGGCGCCTAGACTACCGCCGATCACCAATACCCCGGAGAGACCATGCGCCGCTTGTTCGCCCTGCTATGCCTCGGGCTCGCCCCCCTGCTCGCCGCGTGCGAGACCACCGATGCGCGCCTGCAAGCGGCCATCGCCAGCCCCGATCGCGCCGCCGCCAACCGCGCGCGCGACGCCTACCGCAATCCCGAGCCGGTCTTGAACTTCTTCGGCTTGCGCGACGACATGGCGGTGCTCGAGATCTATCCGGGAAGCGGTTGGTGGACCGAGATTCTCGCGCCCTATCTGGATGCGCGCGGCACGTACTACGCCGCCGCCTCCGTGCCGACGACCGATGAGGGCCGTGCCTTCCGCCGCGCCTTCGAGGCAAAGCTCGCCGCCGACCCCAAGCGCTTCGGCAAGGTAAAGATCGTCGATTTCGCCGCCGATGGCGGGGACATCGTGCCGCCGGGCTCGGTCGATATGGTTCTGACCTTCCGCAATCTGCACAACTGGGTCGCGCGCGGCACGGATGAAGCCGTGCTCAAGTCGTTTTTCCGCGCGCTCAAGCCGGGCGGCACGCTCGGCCTCGTCGATCACCGCGCCTCCCAAGCCGTCCCGCAGGACCCGAAGGCCAAGAGCGGTTACGTGCGCGAGGATTACGCCATAGCCGCCGCCGAACGCGCCGGGTTCAAATATGTCGGCCGCTCGGACGTGAAATCCAATCCCAAGGACACGAAGGATTATCCCGAGGGCGTATGGACCTTGCCGCCGACTTTGCGCCTCAAGGACAAGGACCGCGCGAAATACGAAGCCATCGGCGAAAGCGATCGCTTCGTCCTCAAATTCACCAAGCCGGGCGGCTGAGGCGAGGCGCGGGCATGACGGCGAAGCTGCCCGAAATCCCGCTTCACGACACCGTCGATGCAGGCGAACTCGTCGCGCGCGAGAACGCACGCGCCATCGATCTACTGGCCGAGGCGAACGCCATGTACGGCCGGGCATTCGTGCGCTTCGCCGATGGCCGGTCGCGCGCCTGGCTCGCCCGCGCCGGCAATCCCTATGGCGGCGAAATCGACCGCGCCGCGCATCATCTCGACGCGCCGGGCACGCATTTCCTCAACCTCTCGCACGAATGGGGCTGCACGGTCGCAATCGGCCCCGATCCGAACGGGCCCGGTTGGCGCATGGCGCGCACACTCGATTGGCCGCTCGACGGCCTCGGGCGCAATCTCGTCGCCGCGCGCGCAAAGACGCCGCACGGACCGTATGTGAACCTGACATGGCCGGGTTTTGCGGGCGTTGTGCAGGGCCACGCGCCGGGGCGTTTCGCCGCCGCGCTCAACCAGCCACCCATGGCGCGCATGGGCGGGTCATTCGGGTTGGGATTGCCGGCGGTGCTCGACTGGGCGATCAACCGCCTGCGCCTTGCGCGCAGCCGCGCATTGCCGCCCGCGCATCTTCTGCGTCTGGTCTTCGAAACCTGCCGCGATTTTGCCGCAGCGCGAACCCTGCTGGCCCAAACCCCGCTCTGCGTGCCCGCGATCTTTAGCCTGGTTGGCGCCAGCGAGGGCTGCGTCGTCGAGCGCACCGAGAATGCCGCGCACATCCACGACGCTCCGCGCGTCGCGACCAATCACTGGCAGAACTCGGATTTTCACGGCAGCGAGCGGCGCACCCAAAGCCGCGAGCGCCACGCCCATATGACGCTCCAACTGGTGGGCCCATCCCCCCAACTGGCGGGCCCACCTAAAAGGTCCGGACCGGACCGATCGGCGGGGCCTGGAACAGCCGATTCGGGCGAAAATCCGCCCTTCCCCTGGCTGACCCCACCGGTGCTCAACCCCACGACCCGCCTGGCGCTTGAGGCCAATCCGTCCCGGGGCATCCTAAAAGCACAAGGATTCGAGGCGTCTGGCCCAGCCACTGAGGTGCTAAGCCTTTCTTAGGGCGAGCGGATTTCATTGACAGAGCGCCCTGGGCGGCTAATATCCTGGTCTCGTACGGCCGGGCCGGGTGGCAGCACTTCCGGTGCCGGTCGTTTTCCCATTTTGGGTTTCAGCTTCACGGTCGCGGGCCAACCATGTTCGCAGTCATTGAGACGGGCGGTAAGCAGTACAAGGTCGGCAAGGGCGACGTGATCTTCGTCGAGAAACTCGGCGGCGATGCCGGCGCCGAAGTCACTTTCGACAAGGTCATGATGGTCGCCGACGGCCCCAGCCGTACCATCGGCCGGCCCTATGTTTCGGGTGCCGCTGTGGTCGCGGAGGTGCTCGAGCAGATGCGCGCGCCCAAGATCATCGTGTTCCGCAAGAAGCGGCGCCAGAATTTCCGCCGCAAGCGCGGCCATCGCCAGCACCTATCGGTGCTGCGTATCACCGATATCCGCCCGGGCGCGGCGGCCTGAGGACGCGGAGGACACCATGGCACATAAAAAAGCAGGCGGCAGTTCGCGCAACGGCCGCGATTCCGGCGGCCAGCGCCTGGGCGTGAAACGCTTCGGCGGCCAAGCCGTCATTCCCGGCAACATCATCGTCCGCCAGCGCGGCACGCGCTTCTATGCCGGCGACGGCGTGGGCATGGGCCGCGACTACACGCTGTTCGCCCTCGTAGGCGGCAAGCTCAAGTTCCGCTCGTCGGGCGACCGTACCCTGGTTTCGGTGGACTCGGCCGGACCGGGAAAATAAGCCCCGGACAAATACACAAGGCCAATATCTCCCTGCCGGCCAATATCTCCCTGCCGGATGGCCAATGGGGCAGGATGGCCAACGGGGCCGGATCGCCGAAGGGGCTGGATATTTCAAAAGGGAATGGCGAGCCATTCCCTTTTCGTATCCGAGCCTCTTTCGTATTCGAGACTCGTTTCGGTTTCGCGAGCGCGCGGCGGACTTCGCGGCGAGGCGCTGGCGGAAAACGCGCGGGCGATCCGACCCCGCCCGCCTATACTTCCCCCTATACCGATTACTTATGTGCCGGCAGAAGGTCGGCGGGATGACATGAAGTTCCTCGATCAAGCCAAGGTCTTCGCGCGCTCGGGCGATGGCGGCAACGGCATCGTCGCCTTCCGGCGCGAGAAGTTCATCGAATTCGGCGGCCCCGATGGCGGCGATGGCGGGCGCGGCGGCGATGTGATCGTCGAAGCGGTCGATGGCCTGAACACGCTCATCGATTATCGCTATCAGCAGCATTTCCGCGCCGAACGCGGCCATAACGGCGAGGGCGCGAACCGCACCGGCGCCGGCGGCAAGGACATCGTCCTGCGCCTGCCCGTGGGCACGCAAGTCTTCGAGGACGACAACGAAACTCTGCTCGCCGACCTGACCAAGCCCGGCCAGCGCCAAGTCATCTGCGACGGCGGGGAAGGCGGGCGCGGCAATGCGCGCTTCAAGTCCGCGACCAATCGCGCGCCGCGCAAATCCACGCCCGGCAAGGAAGGCGTCGAGCGTTGGCTGTGGCTACGCTTGAAATTGATCGCGGACGCGGGTCTGGTCGGCATGCCGAACGCGGGCAAATCGACCTTCCTCGCCGCGGTCAGCGAGGCCCGGCCGAAGATCGCCGATTACCCCTTCACCACCCTTTCACCCCATCTCGGCGTCGTGCGCCACCGCGACGAAGGCTTCGTGCTGGCCGATATTCCCGGCCTCATCGAAGGTGCCCATGCGGGCAAGGGCTTGGGTACGCGCTTTCTCGGCCATGTCGAACGCTGCCGGGTGCTCCTCCATCTGGTGGACGGCACGGCCGAGGACGTGGTGGCGGCGTATCGCACCATCCGGCGCGAGCTCCGCGCCTACGGCCACGGCCTTGAGCGCAAGACCGAGATTCTGGCGCTCAACAAATGCGACGCGCTGAGCCCAGCCGAGATCAAACGCAAATGCGCGGCCCTGGCCCGCGCGGCGCGCAAGACTCCGCTCGCCCTTTCAGGCGCCACGGGCAAGGGCGTGACCCAGGCGCTCGACGCCCTGCTCGCCACCGTGCGCAAGAAGGCCAAGGCCGCATGACGCGCGCGCGCCCATCGCCGCGCCGATCGACGGAGCCCAAATCTCGCGCGGAAACCAAGGCCCGCGCCGAATCGCGGGCGCGCGTCGAGGCGGATTCGCGCGCGGCGCTTCTTGCTTTGTCGGGCCTGCCCGCCGCGCCCCATCCGCCGGGCGCGCGCATCGGATTGTTGGGCGGCTCGTTCAATCCGCCCCATGACGGCCACCGTCATCTCAGCCGGTTGGCTTGCGCCCATCTCGGCCTCCACGAAATCTGGTGGCTGGTCACGCCGCAAAATCCCTTGAAGCCCGCACGGGGCATGGCGCCCCTCCCCCAGCGGCTCGTCCAGGCCCGCGCGGCCGCGCGCCGCGCCCGCGCGCGCGGGGCCGATCTTGCGCGCGTGCGCGCGACCGATATCGAGGCGCGCCTCGGAACGCGCTACACCATCGATAGCGTGCGCGCACTCAAGCGCCTCTACCCGCGCGTGCGCTTTGTGCTCGTGATCGGCGCCGACAATCTCGCGCAATTGGTGCGCTGGCGCGGCTGGAAGCAGCTTTTCGCCGAGGTTCCGATTGCGATTTTCGACCGTCCCACGTATGCTGCGCCGGCATTGGATAGCGCGGCGGCCGAGCACTTTGCACGCTGGCGCTTGGATGCCCGGTGGGGCGCCAAGCTCGCCGATCGGCTTCCACCCGCCTGGGTGTTCTTTCGCACCGCGCTCGATCCGACATCGTCCACGGCCTTGCGCGCGCGCCGGGCCAAGAGCGAACGGCAGGTGCGATTGACGAGAATGGCTTCGTCCAAGGCGCGGACTTCGTCCCAGACCGGGCGCAAAAATCAGAAATCCAGGAGCACATCATCGCCCCGCGCGCGCTAACCCCCCGTCCCCGGCCAGGCAAATTCGCCAAACCGGATGCAGCCAAGCCGGCTAAGGCCAAAAAATCGGCGCCCAAATCCGCCGCCAATTCGGCGGTGGCCGCACCGCGTGCCCGGGCGCCGGGCAATCCGAAGCTCAAGAAAGACCCAATCTTGGAACTCATCCTGCGCACGCTCGACGATGGCCAGGCCGAGGATGTCGTGACCATCGCGCTCGCGGGCAAATCGGCGATCGCCGATTATATGGTGATTGCCTCGGGCCGTTCACAGCGCCACATGGCCACCCTCGCCGACAAGCTGGCGCACGTCCTGAAGACGCCCGCTCGCCCGCGCGTACCGATCGAGGGCGCGGCCGTCGGCGATTGGGTTCTCGTCGATGGCGGCGATGCGATCGTCCACATTTTCAAGCCCGAAACCCGCCGCGTTTACAATCTCGAAAAGATGTGGGGTATCGACCTGCCCGAGACCGAGTTCCCGGAACGCGCCGCCTTGCTGGGCGCCTGACACCATTCCGATGGCCGGGGGCCTTCGGCCATGTTCGGGACAAGACGCGCGGCGCACGCGCCGGCGAATCCTTTCGCACTGCGCGACGGGCAGGTTCCTCGCGCGTCTTGCGCTGGTCTTGGCTCTCGTGTCCGCGGCTTTTCCCGATTTCGGCCGCGCCGCGGACAAACCGGAAAAAAGCGGCAAGCGCCTCCAGGATGTAGAACAGCAGCTTGAGCACGGCCGCGAGCGCGAGACGGCCTTGTCGCGCGAGGCGGAGGCGTTGGCGCGCGAAGTCGAGCAGATTCGCGAAAAAGCGATCACCACCGCGCGCGCCGCGCAAGATCGCGAAGATTCGATATCCCTGCTCGAGCGGCGTCTCGATGCGCTGAACAAGGAGTTCTCGACGCGTCTGACGGCGCTCGGGGGCCAGCGCGTGCAGCTCGTGCGTTTGCTCGCCACCCTCGAACGCATCGCAATCTTGCCGCCCGAGGCCCTGGTCGCCCGCCCCGTCCCGCCCGCCGACACCATTCGCGGCGCGCTGCTGCTGCGCGCGGCCATTCCCACGGTCGAGGCGCGCGGCCGCGAAATCCAGACCGAAATCGAGGCCTTGGTCGCGCTGCGCAAGGATATCGCCGCGCGCCGGGTCGAATTGGCCGCGGCCCTGGACGGGCTCCAGGCCGAACGCGACCGGCTCGGCATGCTGGCCGAGCGCAAGGAAAAACTCGCCCAGACGCGCGAGAAGGAGCGCCTGACCATCAGCAAGCGCAATGTGCGCCTCGCCGCCGAGGCCAAGGACCTGCGCGAACTGCTCGAACGCATCGAGGCCAGCCGCGTCCGCCCCTCGCCCGCCAAACCCCCCCCGCCCACGGCCGAGCGCGGTGGCCGGTCCGAACGCACCGATAGGCCCGAACGCGCTGAGAAATCCGAACCCGGCCCCGCCGAGCGCGCCGAGTCCGCCGTGGTCGCCTCGGCGGCGCCCTCGGCCATTCGCGCCATGAGTGCCGCGCGCGGCCAGATGCTCCTGCCGGTGCGGGGCACGGTCGTAAAAGCCTTCGGCCAGGAGGGCGGCGCGGCCTCGGAAAAGGGCATTACCATCGAAACCCGGCCCGAAGCCCAAGTCGTCGCCCCCTTCGACGGCCAAATCGCCTTTGCCGGGCCCTTTCGCGGCTACGGGCTTATCTTGATAATCGATCACGGCGACGGATATCATTCGCTCCTCGTCGGACTTTCGCGGATCGGCGGGACCGAAGGTCAATGGGTTGTCGCCGGCGAGCCGGTCGGGCTCATGGGACAATTGGAAAACGCGAAGCC
>JBJXGH010000063.1:0-13423 GCA_046153685.1 Alphaproteobacteria bacterium | reverse complement strand
TTGTTGATTTCCGCGTGCGGCGTGTGGATCGCGATGGCCGGCATGGCCGGTCCGATCAAGCGCATGACGGATGCGATGACGCGCCTTGCGTCCGGCGATAAGACGGTCGATGTCGTGGGCGTCGCGCGCAAGGACGAGATCGGCAACATGGCCAAGGCGGTTCAAATCTTCAAAGACAACATGATTGAAATGGAACGCCTGCAAACGGAACAGCGCGAGACCGAAACCAAACAAATCGAGGAACGCCGGGCCGCCGAGGGGCGCGCCCAGGATGAACGCAAGCGCGCCATGATGGACATGGCCGAGCGCCTGGAAGGCGCTGTCATGGGCGTGGTGGAGAACGTCACGTCCGCCTCCACGCAAATGCAGTCGACCGCCTCCACCATGTCGCGCGCGGCCGACGAAACCAGCCAGCAGACGACTACGGTTGCCGCCGCATCCGAGGAGGCCACGGCCAATGTCCAAACTGCGGCCGCGGCGGCGGAGGAATTGACCAGTTCGATCTCGGAAATCAACCGTCAAGTCTCACAATCTTCCTTGATCGCGGGCAAGGCGGTCGAAAAGGCCAGGCAAACCGACGCTACCGTCCGTTCACTCGCCGAGGCGGCCGAAAAAGTCGGAAACGTGGTGCGCCTCATCAACGACATCGCCT
Source organism: Alphaproteobacteria bacterium (assembly GCA_046153685.1). Lineage (GTDB taxonomy): Bacteria > Pseudomonadota > Alphaproteobacteria > CADEGL01 > CADEGL01 > CAMAPP01. The sequence goes on along the minus strand of JBJXGH010000063.1, from coordinate 12,771 downwards.
CGCAGACCAATCTCCTGGCCCTGAATGCCACCATCGAAGCCGCGCGCGCCGGCGACGCGGGCAAGGGCTTCGCCGTGGTTGCCTCGGAGGTCAAAACACTCGCCAACCAGACCGCCAAGGCAACCGAGGAAATCGCCGGCCAAATCTCCGCCATTCAGGAAGCCACGGGATCGGCGGTCAATGCGATTGGTGATATCGGTACCATCATCGGTGAGATCAGCGAGATCGCAACGACCATCGCCTCGGCCGTCGAAGAACAGGGTGCGGCGACGCAGGAAATCGCGCGGAATGTTCAGCAAGCGGCCGCAGGCACCAAGGACGTCTCGCAGAACATCGTCGGGGTGTCGCAATCATCGAGCGAGGTCGGTAAGGCGGCCGGTGAGGTTCTAAGCGCCGCCGCCTCCATGGCCGGACAATCCGAGACCCTCAAGACCGAGGTCGAACGCTTCCTCAAGGAAATCCGAGCGGCCTAGCAATCCCTCGAGCGCCGCGACGAGGCGGGCGGCGCCGCGTGGCGCCGCTTTTTTTTGCCTGCAACGAGGCCGGTTTGGTCCGGACTCAGCGCGCGGGCGGCGCTGCGATCTCTTTTAAATACCAGGTGAGAAAGCGCCGGCAATTGACTTCCATGGGCGCGTAGGGGCCGGGCTCGTAATACATCGAACTCACGCCCTTCTGATTGTCCTCGATGATGCGCTTATCCGCCGCGCTCGTGATGTGCCACAGCCAGATCAGGCGCTCGCGGTCGTAATCGCGTCCCTCGACCGCATCGCCCCGAACCAGCCAGACCACCTCCATCTCGCAGCTATGGAGCGATTTGGGAACGAACAGATACATCACGCCGTGATCCGGATAGGCAAGGAAGAAGCTCGCGGGCCCGACATGGATGAAGGTCGAGCCCGAGTCGTAGTCCTTGAACGCGCCCATGAGCGGTGCCACCGGCCCGCCATCGTTCGAGCCCGAGCGCTTGCCCTCGTACATGGGATAGCGCACGCAATAGGCCGCTTCCTCGCCGGGCGCGGCGTCAAGCGCCCAGTGGTCGCGGTTCTCGATGGCGATGCCGAGCGCCTGGGCGCGCGCGTCCATCTCGGCCGTCATTCGCGCGAGTTTCGCGCGCGGCTGCTCATTGGCATGGAGCAGGGAGTATTCGGGGTGGGCGGGAGCGCAGTGGTAGCACTCGACGTAATTCTCGACCGCCAGCTTCCAGTTGGCGTCGATGGTATAGCGCGCGCGGTGCGCGACGCGCGCGTCCGCCCAGCCATGGGGGCGGTAGCCCTGAGCGAGAGTCCGGCGGACTTCGTTCAAGGCCAACGGTTGCTCGGCGAAGGAGATGAAAATCAGCCCCTCGACGACGGCGAGGGCGATTTTCTTGAGACCTAGCGCCGCGCCGTCGAAATCGGCCGGCATGTGGCGCGCGGCGCGCAATCCGCCATCGAGATTGAAGGCCCAGGCGTGATAGGGGCAGACGAAGACCTTGGCGTGGCCTTCCGCCTCGCGGCAGAGGCGCGAGCCGCGGTGGCGGCAGACATTGGCAAGTGCGCGGAGATTGCCGTCCTGTCCGCGCACGACGATGACCGATTCGCCCGCGGGCTCGTACAGAAAATAATCGCCCGGCGTCGGCACGCGACCGACATGGCCCGCGCACAACCAATGACGCATGAAGAAATGCCGCATGTCGCGCGGGAACAATTCCGGCGCGTCGTAGAATTCCTGTTCGAGGGCATGGCCGGGCTTCTGGCGAGCGATCAACCGCGCGAGCGCGCCGTCGCTCGCGAGCGAAACCTTGCCGTCATCGGCCATGGGGCCGCCTCCAATCGGTTGGTCGGTTTTCGGCCTAGGCCCGCAGCACCCACATCTCGCGCGGGGCGCGGGTCGTCAAAAGCTTGCCGCCGGCGGGTGTCACGATCAGGTTCTCCTCGTGCACCATGGTCCGGCCGCGCCCGAAGGCCAGACTCGGCTCGATGGTCATGGTCGCGTTTTCGACCAGCACGGTGTTGTCGTCGAGCTTGTTCGAGGGCGGCTCGGTCAGATTGCGTCCAAGGCCATGGCCCATGCGGCCGATATCGTTGACCGCGTACCCTGAGTCCTGGATGACCGTGGCTTGGGCGCGGAACAGATCGGCCGAAGTATTTCCCGGCCGCGCCGCCTTGATTCCGGCCTCGGTCGCGCGCCACAGGGTGTCGTAGGCGCGCCTTGCCTCGTCGGAGGGCTTGCCGACCGCGTAGTTGCGGCAGAAATCGGAGAAATAAAAGCCCCAGCGCGAGCCAGTGTCTATCTGGAACACGTCGCCCTTGACGAGCTTGCGCCCGATGGGGCCCATCGAGGTCGAATCGTAACCGCCCTTGCCCGAGCCGATCACCATGTATGGCGTCTTGTCGGCGCCGCGCATCAGGATATCGGCCTGGAGGCGGCGCACGAGGTCGGCGTCCGTGATGCCGGGCTTGAACAATTTGGGCAGGTCCGCAAATGCATCCGAGACGATCTGGCAGATATGGCGTTGGTGCGCGATCTCGGCCTTCGATTTGACGAAGCGCAGGCGCGTCACGAGCAACGCGCAATCGACCATCTCGATGGGCCGCATCATGTCCTTGAGGCGCATGAGGTCGCCCGGCGCCATGATGAGGCGCGATTCGGGGCCGAGCTCGCAGCCGATGCGGCCATGGACGCGTCGAATCTCACCGAAGGTCTTGGCCAGGATGTCGAGGCCTTCGTTCGCGGGATTGGGCGAGCGCCACATGCGCAGGTCCGCGATCCACGATGTCTCGCGCCATTCGCGCTCGCCCGAATAGGGAATGACGGCGACGGGTTCGCCATTGCGCGGCACGACGAGATGCCAGGGGCGCGTCGGGCTTTCCCAGGCGATGGGCAGTTCCGCGCCCGCGAAATAGGGCAGGTTCGGCTGACTCGTCACCATGATGGCGTCGAGCTTGGCTTCCGTCATCGCGGCGCGGGCACGCTCGATGCGCGTTTCGTACTCGGCGCGGCTGAACTTGGGCGGCGCGCGGCGCGGCGTTGTCTTGGCCATGGCATGGATCCTCCCTCGCATGGGGCCAGTCTAGGGGGTTCTTGCTCGGGGCGAACAGGGTGCATTTGGGCGCACCCGGCGCACAGTCGCGTCGAGCAACGCGCCAAGATGCGAACGTCGCGCCAGGATGGGAATCAGGGCGCGACGGGCTGCGGGCGGCAATCCGATTGGGCCAAGGCCTCTGCAATTCAACGTTCGATCGCGTTTTCGCATCGGTCCGGGGCACTTCGCGTGCCGATGTCGATGGCCGTGCCGAGGTCGCGAATGCGCCGCACGCTACATGATGGTTCCGGTTGCGGCGCCGCCTTCGCCTATGTCCATGGGCGTGGGCGTGGGTGCGGGGTCAAACGTGGCCGCAGTCGCCGTGGAGGCAGGCGGCCCAAAGAGGGCCCGCGAATTGAGCATCATTGCGGCAAAATTCGACGCTTGATCCGGTTGGACGTCGTCTTCGCCGAGCAATATAAGCATGAACGCCGACAGCGCCCCGGATTCAAATGACGAAAAGGAAGTACTCGTCATGGCTGGGTTCGATGCGTTCGAACCCGGCGGAGAAATTGTTGAGCCTTTGGAGTCTGCGCGCGAGTCCGCGAAGGACGGCGCGCCGAGACCGAGGCCGAGTGCTAATGCCATGCCGGCGAATCCCACCGGAAGAGCTGTCTTGAAAATCCAATTCATCATCGATGTCTCCGTCATCAACTTGTTTATTAGGACTTCTTCGACAATTCGGCGGCGATGGTTTTGATCGTCTTGGCGGCTTCCGAATCCGGCGCCAATCGCATCAATTCTTCGTAGAGGAGCTTTGCCTGCGCCTCGTCACCACGCCGCTTGGCCAGGCCCGATAGAAGCAGGAGCGAGTCGGGCTTATGCGCCGACGCCTCGCCAACCGCCTTGAACGCGGCCTCGGCTTGGTCCCACTGCCTAAGTCCGGCGCTTGCAAGCCCCAGGTTCATTTGAATGAGCGGCAGGTTGCCGAGATTGGACGTGCGCGCCTTCTCCAATCGCGCTCTCGCATCCGCATGCTTCCCCGTGCGCAGGAGCGCCACGCCATACTCGAAGTCGAGGTGCTGATTCGTTCCGCCCGCCTTCTCAAACGCCCCGAATGTGCGCGCCGCCAAGTCGTAGCGCCCCATTCGATTCAAGGCCATGCCGCGCACCATGGCGGCGGCGCCATCGCGCGGGTCGGCCATCATTCGCTCCGTCGCGCGTATGGCTGCGTCGCGGTACCTGCCTTCGGCCAAAAGCCTGGCCGCATGGCGCGTCATTTCGAACGATGACGCCTGCGGCACTTGCGCGGAGGCCGGCGCCACAATGATGAGGGCCACCCATCCGGCCATCACAATTGCTCTCAGAAACCGGTTCATGCCCGCGCTCATATCGTTTCTATGGATAATCACCGCCCTTATCTCCTTCGTTTGAACGCGTTGCTCTCATGAGCCGTTTGGCGCCCCTAGATTTTTACCACCGGCAGTTCCCGGGGCGCGCGGCGGGTGATCAGGACCGGCTTGCCCTCGGTGATGATCAGGTCTTCCTCGTGAACGAGAATCTTCCCCTTGCCGTACATGAGCGAGGGTTCGATGGTCAGCACCATGCCGGGAACGAGCGGGGTTTTGTCGATGGGTTTGTTCGAGGGAAACTCGGTCATGACCTTTCCCAGGCCGTGGCCGAAGCGACCCACATTGCCAAGGACGATGCCCGCGTCCTCGATGACCTTGGCTTGTGCGTGGAACACGTCGGCCGAATTGTTGCCGGGGCGCGCGGCCGCAATCCCCGCCTCGGTCGAGCGCCAGAGCAATTCATGGGCGCGTTTGGCGTCGTCGGGGGCCGAGCCGAAGGCGAAATTTCGATTGAAGTCCGAAAAATAGCCCGCGTACTTCACGCCAGTGTCGATATTGAGGATGTCGCCCTTGGCCAGGCGACGTTCGGTCGGTCCTTGGATGATGCTCTCATAGCCGCCCTTGCCAGAGCCGATCGCCGTGAACGGCACCTTATCGGCGCCGAGCAAAAGCGCGGTTGCCGCGAATTTGCGGCAAATCTCGCGCTCGCTATCGCCCAGGCGCACGAAGCCAGGAAGGGCGTCGAAGGTATCGCAGGCGATGCGCACGGCATGGCGGATATGGGCGTGCTCGGCCTTGGACTTGATGAGGCGCAAGGTCCGTGTCACGGGCACGCAATCGGCCAGCTCAAACGGGCGGATCGCGTCGCGGATGCGGAACAGATCGCCAGGCGCCATGCCAAGGCGGGTTTCCTGGCCGAGCTCGACGCCGAACCGGCCGTATTTGCGCGGGATCGCGGCGACGACCTTGGCGATGAGGTCGAGGCCTTCGTTCTCGGGCGTGGGCGAGGGCCAGGACACGACGCGCTTGCACCAGGACGAATCCGCCCAATTGGTCTCGCCCAATTCCGGGATGACGGCGGTCGCCTCGCCGACCCGGGGCACGACGAAGTACCAAGGGCGCGACGGGCTGTTCCATGGGAACTGGCTCATGAAGCCCGAGAGGTATTCGAGATTGGGCTCCGAGCAGACCATGAGGCCGTCGAGCTTATGCGCGGTCATGAGCGCGCGCGCGCGCTCGATGCGCTCGGCGAACTCCGCCGCCTTGAAGCGAGGCACCTCGCGGTGCCCCAGGCGCGCGGCTTTCGTCTTGCCTTTGGCTGCCACTTCATCCTCCCCGATCGTGCCGAAAAACTGCGCGACTTCGGCGCGCAATTCAAGCACCCTGAACGCCGCCGGCGCGATGGTATTTCGTCGCAATCTCGCCCTTGAACCCGGTGGCCCCCATCGGGTACAGGGCAGGGTGCTTGACGATCGTTACCCAAATTGCGCTGGAAGCGAAATCCCGAAGGCGAAATTCCGGGAGTGTCATCGATGAAAGGTCCCCGAACATGGCAGAACCGAGCGCGCTGTTTTCTCCCATCGAATTGCGCGGAGTGGTGGCGCGCAATCGCGTCGCCCTGTCGCCCATGTGTCAATACACGGCGAAGGACGGCCATGCCGGGGATTGGCATCTGGCCCATCATGCGCGTTTCGCCCTTGGCGGCATAGGCGTTGCCCTGGTCGAGGCCACGGCGGTCGAGGCGCGCGGGCGCATCACCCATGGCTGCACGGGGATTTGGTCGGACGCTCATGTGCCGGGGTTGAAGGCCATCGCCGAGCTATACAAGCGCCACGGCGTGCTGCCCGGGATTCAAATCGCCCATGCCGGGCGCAAGGCCTCGGGGCAGCGGCCATGGGAGGGCGGCGGGCCGCTGGGTGCTGCGGACCAGGCGCGAGGCGATGCGCCCTGGGCCACGGTGGCGCCCTCGGCGGAGGCGATGGCGGCGGGCTGGGACACCCCGCACGCGTTATCGGTCGTGGAGATTCGCGAGGTGGTCGGGGCTTGGGCCGCGGCCGCGCGACGCGCGCGCGCGGCGGAGTTCCAAGTTCTGGAGATTCACGGCGCGCACGGCTATCTGATCCACAGCTTCCTGTCGCCCCTGTCCAACCGGCGCAATGACGGCTATGGCGGCGAGTTCGCGCGCCGAATGCGCTTTGCCCTCGAAGTCACCGAGGCGGTGCGCTCGGAATGGCCGCAGGAATTGCCGCTGTTCTACCGCGCGTCCGCGGTCGATCTGATCGACGGTGGCTTGACCATCGAGGACACGGTCGAACTCGCGCGCGCGCTCAAGGCGCGCGGGGTGGATGTGATCGATTGTTCCTCGGGCGGGGTGGTCGGCCCGACCGTGACCTCGGCGGGACGCGTCCGGCCCAAGCAGGGATTCCAGGTGCCCTACGCCGAACGCGTGCGGCGCGATGCGGGCCTTAAGACCATGTGCGTCGGCATGGTGATGGATGCCGATTATGCCGAGGCGATACTGCGTCAGGGGCGCGCGGATCTGGTCGCGCTCGGGAGGGAGTTGCTCTACAACCCGAATTGGGCGCTGCATGCCCAGCAGGAACTGGGACTAGACCCCGAGTTTCGAAATTGGCCGGTGCAGTACACATGGGCCTTGTCGCGGCGCGCCAAGGTCCTCGCCATGCCTATCGACGGCGATGGGCGGGCGTGATGGCGACTTGGAGCCTAACGTGGAGAGAGCGATGGGGCGGGTGAACGGCAGGACGGCGCCGGGCGGAGGATTGCTTCTGCCATACAAGGACATATGGCCGCGCATCGACGAATCGGCGTTCATAGCGCCGGGCGCGGTGCTGATCGGCGATATCGTCGTCGGGCCGCGCGCATCCATTTGGTACAACTGCGTGCTGCGCGCCGACGTCAACCGCATCGTGGTGGGCGAAGGCTCGAACATCCAAGATGGCACCGTGGTCCACGTCGATAGCGATTTCCCGACCTTGATCGCGTCTGGCGTGCTGATCGGCCACATGGCGATGATTCACGGCACGACCATGGAAGAAGGCTCCTTCCTCGGCCTCAAGGCCTGCGTGATGGATGGCTGCGTCGTCGAATCGGGCGCCATGGTCGCGGCGGGTGCGGTCGTGCCGCCTAACCGGCGTATCGCCAAGGGCCAGCTTTGGGCCGGAGTGCCCGCCAAGCACATCCGTGATTTGAAGCCGGAGGAAATCTTCGACCTGAAGGACGCGCCCCGGCGCTACGAGAGTTACGCCAAGCAGCACAAGGACTTCGTTTACAAGTCCTGATCGCGTGCGCCGTTCCGCGTCATGAAGGCGGCGAGATCGATGACCGCGCGGCGATGGCGCCCCGTCATCAGCAGCCGCGCGTTGTCATGGGCTTCGACCTCGAAATCGATACTGCGGCCTGCCACGGCCGAGAGTTTGGCGCGCACGGTCACCCGTGCGCCGAGCGGGGCGGGGGCGAGATGGGTGAAATGGAACCCGACGCCAACCGTGGCTTCGCCCGCATCGAGCAGGTGCTCGAGATGGCTCGCGCACGCCATCTCGATGAAGCCGATGAGCGCGATCGAGGAGACGACCGCGACGCCCGTATTGCCCATAGCCGCCGCCGAATGGCCGGCATCGGTCGGGTATTCGACCCTGGCAATCGCGCCGATGGGTAGGGGCTTCATCGGCGCGCGTCAGCCTTCGTCCACGTCGCCCAGGAAAACCCGACGCACTTTCGGGTCCCGCAGCACGGCTTCGGGCGCGCCCGAAGCCACGAGCTTGCCGTAGTCGAGAACCGCGATCGTATCGGCCAGTTCCGAAACCATGCGAACGTCGTGTTCGACCCATACCATGGTCATGGCTTGGCTGTGCTTGAGGCGGAGCAGAAAGCGCGCCAAATCCTCCTTTTCCTCGCGGTTGAGTCCGGAGGCTACCTCGTCAAGCAACAGCAAGCGCGGCTCGCCACATAGCGCGCGCGCGACCCCGACGATCTTCTGGATGCCGTAGGCGAGATCGGAAACGCGCTTTCTGCGATAGCGTTCGAGTTCGAAGAACTCGATGACCTCCTCGACGCGCCGGCGCGCAACGCGCCCAGAATCGTTTCGACGAAGCGGTAATCGTTCTTGACCAACACAGCGACGTGATCGCCTGGGCCGATGCCGAGCGCGCCGAGGCCATTGGCCACCCTGTTCGTTCGTTCGTCGAGCGTGGCGTAACTGATCCGGTGCGGGCCGTGGATCAAGGCCTCCTTGGCCGGAAACATGGCGAGGGAGGCGTCGAAAATGGTGCCGAAATTCATCGCGCGGAGCGCCTAGGCCTGGGCCTTGACCATCACATAAGTGCCTGGGGCATCGGCCAGCGCCTTGAGCTTACCCCTGCCGGGCTCGCGCGCGGGAACCATGCCGCCGCCATAGGAAGCGATCCACGCAGCCCAGCTCGGCCACCAGGATCCCGGGTGCTCGACGGCGCTTGCGAGCCAAGCGGAAGGCGTCGGCGGATTGTCCGTATTCGTCCAATGGCCGTAGCGATTTTTCGGACTGGGCGGACTGACCACGCCCGCGATATGTCCGGATGCCGCAAGTGTAAAACGAACGGGGCCCGAGAATATTTGGGTCGCGGCATAGGTCGCTTCCCAGGGCGCGATGTGGTCGTCCTTCGTCGAGAGCATGAAGGAGGGCGTTTTCACGATTCGCAGATCGATGGGCACGCCGTTCAACTTGATGCCGCCTGGTTCGATCAGCTTGTTCTCCTGATACATTTTGCGCAGATAAAAACTGTGCATCGCCGCCGGCATGCGCGTGGAATCGGAATTCCAATACAGAAGATCGAACGGAAACGGTTCCTTGCCGAGCAAGTAGTTGTTGACCACGAACGACCATATTAGATCGTTCGCGCGCAGCATGTTGAAGGTCGTCGCCATGTGCGCGCCCTCAAGATAGCCGCGCTCGTTCATTCCCGATTCGAGATGGCGAAGCTGTTCCTCGTCGATGAAAACTCCGAGATCGCCGGGTTCGGAAAAATCGGTCAACGCGGCGAAGTACGTCGCGCTTTTCACGCGGTCGTCCTGTTTCGACGCCATGTAGGCCAGCGTGCTCGCCAGCAGCGTGCCGCCGAGGCAATAGCCGATGACGTTATGCTCGCGCTCGCCAGTGGCCTTTTCCATGGCGTCGAGGGCAGCCAGCACGCCCTCGAGCATGTAGTGCTCGAAGGATTTGGCGGCAAGTTTTTCGTCTGGATTGACCCACGAAACGACGAACACCGTGTGGCCTTGATCGGCTGCCCAGCGGACGAAGGAATTGTCCGGCCGCAAATCCAATATGTAGTACTTGTTTATCCAAGGCGGGATGACGAGCAGCGGCAGCCGGTGGACCTGGGCCGTGCGCGGCGCGTACTGAATGAGTTCGATCAGGTCGTTGCGGAAAACCACTTTGCCCGGCGTGACCGCGACGTTCTTGCCGACCTCGAAGGCGTCGAGATCGGTCATCTTGATCTGCAGCCGCCCCTTGCCGCGCTCGAGATCGGCGAGCAGATTGTCCAGGCCTTTGACCAGATTCTCGCCGCGCGATTCGAGAGTGGCGCGGAGCACTTCGGGGTTGGTCGCGGCAAAATTCGATGGCGAAATCGCATCCACAAATTGTCGTGTGTAGAAATCGATCTTTTTGGCTGTTTTGTCGTCGAGGCCCTCGACCTGGTTCACGGTGTCGAGCAGCCAGCGCGAGGTCAGCAGGTAGGACTGCTTCAGATAGTCGAAGAACGGGTTGTCTTGCCACTCGGCGTCCTTGAAGCGGCGATCGGAACGCGCGGCCTCGGCGACGGGTGGAGACGTTTGCCCCATCATGCGCCGTGCCGCGCTCTGCCACAGGTTCATGTAATCCTGCCAAAGCGAGATCTGCGCCTGCATCATCTTCGCCGGATCGGCCATCATCCGCGACATGAGGTCGAGAAAGGGCTGCTGGACATTCAGGGGGTCGAGATTGCCCGGCGCGCCGCCCTGTTTGTTCATGTAATCGAGCAAAAGACGCTGGCTGCGCTCGGCAATGCCCGCTACGGTCGAGGCGAGTTCCGCCGGATTGGGAGCGCCCGGTTGATCGTTCATTCAAGCCCCTTGTATGATCCAGCGGCAAGGCAACCGGATGCGGCGTGCGCTCGGAGAGCGGCGAAGCGGAGTTCAACCCTCGAAATGTGGCGCTTTCATACACGACGGGCCGGGTCTTGGAAACCTTGGCGGCGGCTGATTGCGGCGTTTGCCATCGGCGCCGCGGTCTCGGCTTGCTCGACAGTCGATGACTTATTTGGTGACGATTCGCCGCCGCCCGGGAAAGCTGCGCGGCCAGGCGGCACCGGCGTGCCCGGTAGGGACCAAAGCACGCCGAATTTGTCGAGCGTGCCTGGTCAGGCGCCGGTTCCCCAGACAACCGCGGAGGACCGCAAGCGTCTGGTCAAGGAACTGACCGCTGATAATCAAGGCGTGAAATACGCCGAACCCGTGGTAAAGCCGGAGCAGCCCAACTTGCCGCCGCCGAAATCGGCGCCCCCGCGTATCAAGCAAGAGGCCGCGAAGGATGCGAAACCTGTGGCCTCGGTCCAGATAGCAGGAGCGGCCAAGACCGCGCCGGCCGAGGCCAATACCGCAGGAGCTCCGCAAACTACCGTAATTCAAGGCCCACCGAGCGCGCCTTCCGCTTCGCCTGTGCCGCAGGCGCCGCTCGTGCCCGGAAATCCGGTCGCGCCGCCGCCGAGCGCCGCATCGCCTGCGCCCGCCGCCGCCATGGTCTCCCAGGCGCCCCTGGCCCCGCCGCCAGCTTCGGCTCAGGTGGCGGCCCAAGCGGCCGTAATGCCGCCACCCCCCCCGCCTCTTACCTATGCGGCGCCACCGCCCGCTCCTCCGGTATTGCCGCCCGCTGCAGTTTCGCGCGGGCCTCGCGATCCGCGCGCGCTCGAAACCTACCCGCCGCGGAAAACGACAGTCTCGGCGCAAATCGGATCGGTGTCTTTCGATGCCAATTCCGCCCAGATGCGCGCGGCCGATCTAGCGGCGCTGCGCGAGATCGCCACCGAGCAACGTAAGCGCGGCGGCACGCTCCGCGTGGTCGGGTATTCTCAAAGCCCGGTATCATCCGAGCGCGCCGAGCAAGTTGCGCGTACCCTTGTCGGCAACGGCGTGAAGCCTGACCGGGTCTATGCTGGAGCCATGCCTCAGAGTGATCCGGGCTATCTCGATCTGCGTCCGGAAGCGGTTTCGGCCAATCGCCGCGTGGACATTTACATCGATTATTGAGGGCAAGGGCTATTTCGCGGGCGAGGGTTCGGGGGGGCCGAGTCTTGCCGCGTGCGCCCGACCGAATAACCGGCTCGATCCCAACGGCAGGGTCGATCCGAATGGAGTGAGGAAATGGCGCAGGCGTTGCGTATCGCCATGGCGGGCCTCGGCACTGTCGGTGCCGGTACGGTCAGGCTGTTGGTCGAGAATGCCGATATTCTTTCACGCCGGTGTGGCCGCGCGCTCGCGCTAACCGCCGTTTCGGCCCGTGATCGTGGCCGCGACCGGGGCGTTGATATTTCCGGCTGCCGCTGGTTCGACGACCCCGTGTGCATGGCGCGCGAGGCCGAGGCAGACGTGATCGTCGAGCTTATCGGCGGCTCGGACGGACCGGCGAAGGCGACGGTCGAGGCGGCGATCGCCGCCAAGCGTCATGTCGTGACGGCGAACAAGGCGCTTCTCGCTATGCACGGCGCGGCGCTCGCGCGCACGGCTGAAGACGCGGGCGTGACGCTCGCCTTCGAGGCGTCGGTCGCGGGCGGCATCCCGATCGTCAAGGCTCTGCGCGAGGGCCTGGCGGCCAATCGCATCAGTCGGGTTTACGGCATCCTCAACGGCACCTGCAATTACATTTTGACGACGATGCGCACGACCGGCCGGACTTTCGACGACGTCCTCGCCGAGGCGCAGAAGCTAGGCTATGCCGAGGCCGATCCGAGCTTCGATATTGATGGCACCGACGCCGCGCATAAGCTCGCCGTGCTGACTGCGCTGGCCTTTGGCTGCGAGCCCAATTTCGCGGGCATACACGTCGAGGGCATCCGGCACGTCACTCCGCTTGACATTGCATACGCCGCAGAACTCGGGTACCGCATCAAGCTCCTGGGTCACGCGCGCATGACCGAGCACGGCGTCGAGCAGCGCGTGCATCCCTGCATGGTGCCCCTCGATGCACCCATCGCGCACGTCGAGGGCGTGCTCAACGCCGTCGTCGCGACAGGCAATTTCGTCGGCGATACGGTATTCGAGGGCCGTGGAGCCGGCGCGGGACCGACCGCATCGGCGGTCGCGGCCGATCTCGTCGATATAGCACTCGGCCGGGCGCGTCGGGCGTTTTCGGTGCCGGCGGGCGATTTGAAGCGTGTCGCGGCCGCG
>JBJXGH010000059.1:0-3248 GCA_046153685.1 Alphaproteobacteria bacterium | reverse complement strand
CGCCGCCCAAGCCGTCGGCTCCTTCACCGATCTCGAGCTGATATTGACGATGCGGCCGTAACCGCGCTCGGCCATCGCGGGCGCGCAGCGGGTTGCCATGTCGATGGGCGGCAACATGCACAGCTCGAAAGCGGCGCGCCAATCCCCTAGCGATTTGGTGGTGAACGGGCCGTAGCTCGGGCCGTCGGAATTGGTAACCAGGATGGAGATATGGCCGAGATGGCGCTTGGCGTCCTCGTACACGCGCGCGCGCGCGTCGTCCTTGGACAGATCGCCCGCGATGAAATGCGCGCCGAGCTTGGCGGCCGCCGCGCGCCCGCGTTCTTCGTTGCGGCCGTTGATCACGACCTTGCATCCCGCCTTGGCAAGAGCCTCCGCGCAGCCATAGCCCAAGCCTTGGGTGCTGCCGAGGCAAAGCGCGGTTTCGCCCGCGATTTCCAAGTCCATGTCCGCTTCCCCGTCTATTCCGCGGCGTGCGCGGCCGCAGGCCCGATCGCCGCCAGATCGCCCACCGCCCGGCGCACTTCAGGCAAAACCTTGGCGACGAAGCGCTCGAGCGAGGCCATGGCGCCTTCGTGGCTCATGCCGCCGAACTGCATTACGCAGGACAGATGGCTCGGGCGCAACAGGCGCAATTCCTCGGCGACCTGCTCGGCGCATTTCCTCCAGCCACCGATGATCGCGTTTTGCGCGATGGTCTCGATATCGGGTTCGTTGTGCGCGGGCATATCGACCACGGCATGGCGCACGGTCTTGTAATCGGGCGTGCGCAGATTGTGTGCAATGCGGTACGAGTAGCGCAGATGTTCAGCCGCCGCCAAGGCCTCGCTTCGGCTCTCGGTTACGTGGATGAAGCGATTGACCGCGAGGGGGAAAGCATCGCCGGCAAAGCCCAAGGCCGCGCGGTGATGGGCGATGCGCGCGCGCTGGGCCGCCATTTCCTTGGCCGTCTTCCATTGTCCCGAGATGAAAGGGGTATAGCCCTTGCGCGCGATCCGGCCTTGAAGCTCGGCATCGTCGGGCCCGCCCGCGATGGTCACCGGCACCATCGCCTTCGGCCGATAGGGCAGATAGGACACGGGCATCTTGTAGAACCGGCCATCGTACGAGAATTCTTCCTGCGTCAGCGCGCGCTCTATGATGTCGAGCGCCTCGTAAAAGCGTGGCCGCGCTTCGGTGAGCGACAGGCCAAGGCGCGTAAATTCCAAATCCTGAAAACCGACGCCGAGGCCGAGGACGAAACGGCCCTCGGTCACGTCGTCGAGAAAGGCGATTTCCTCGGCGAGGCGCGCGGGATTGTAGAGCGGCAGGACATGCACGCCGCCGCCGAAGCGGATGCGCTTGGTCTGTGGCGCGAGGTAGGCCGCCAGGAGGTGCGGCGAGGGAACGAGAGAGAAATTGGTGTAGTGATGCTCGGTGAACCAGGCGGTCGAATAGCCCGCATCCTCGGCGAGCCTGATCTGCTCAAGCGCCTCCGCCACGGCCTGACGCGGGCGCTTGGCACCGTCGCGCTGGGGCAGGACGTTGAAGTAGCCTAGCTCCATGCGGGTGCTGCCGTGCCGGCTAGATGCCGACGATGGCAAAGCCGCCGTTCTGGCTCAGCACCTGGCCGGTGATGAAATCGGCCTCCGGCGAGCACAGGAAGGACACGGCGTAGGAAATCTCCTCGGGCTGGGCGGGGCGCTTGAGCGGGATTAAGTCCCAACGCTTTTGCGCGGCCTCGAGGCCGTCGCGCTCGATGACCATTTGCGAATACACGCTACCGGGCGCGACCGCGTTGACGCAAATATTCCAGGGCGCAAGCTCCAGAGCCCAGGCTCGGGTGAGGCCGAGAAGGGCCGATTTGGCAGCGATATAGGTCGCGCCGTAAGGATTTCCGGTCATCGACCACATGGACGAGACGTTGAGGATTTTGCCGAATTTGCGCGCCTTCATGCCCGGCACAACGGCCTGGGTGGTGAAGAAGCTGCCTTTGACGTGGATGTCCAGCATCCGGCGAAACCATTCGGGCGTCACGCCCTCGATGCCGGAACGCTCGGCGCCGATGCCGGCATTGTTTACCAGGATGTCGATGCGGCCAAGATCGCGTTCGCCCTGTTTGACGTACTCGCGCATGGCGGCGATGTCGGCGACGTCAGAATAGGACACGATCGCGCGCCGCCCCTTGGCGCGGACGAGGGCGGCGGTCTCGTCCGCGTCCTCGCGGCGCACATCGTGGACCATGATGTCGGCGCCGCGCTCGGCCATCAATTCGGCGTGCGCCCGGCCCATACCCCGGCCCGACCCCGTGATCAGCGCTACTTTGCCGTCGAGCCCATTCATGTCCGCATCTTCCCCAATTATTCGAAGTGCCGCCGGGTCGAAGCCCAGGGCGACACAAATCGCGCCTCGATCAGTCAATCACCCGCCGCTCGCTATCGTCAAGGCGACGGCGCTTCCCAGACCACGGGGAAGGTCTCGCTGGTCAGCCTTTCGCCGGTCTTCAGGCCGCAACGCGGGAAGGGCGGGCCAATCCGCTCGTGCTTGTCGCCGGCGTAGCGCGCGTCGTCGCCCGTCCAGCGCGTAATCAACGCTCGCCGTGGTCGGCTGGTCGGATTGCCGGGCGCGCCGTGTACGACATGGCCGTCGAAGACAATGCAGTCGCCCGGTTCCATGTCGTAAGCAACGAATTCGTATTCCTCCCGCCGGGCGTCGAAGTCGGGCAAGGGCGCGAAATTCGCGCCCACGATGTTTTCGGCCTCACCGGGTGCGGTAAAGCTCGACGGCATGAAGCTCTTGCCCCAACCATGCGAGCCGCGCACGAACTCCATGCGATTTTCGACGGTGATGGGGTCGAGTGGCATCCACACGCTGCACACCTGCATGCCGGTCACGGGCCAATAGGGCACGTCCTGGTGCCATGGCGTGGGTGCGTCGGCCCCTGGCTCCTTGATCATGATATTGTCGAAGAACAGGTTGACGCTGCGAGCGCCCATGAGCGTGCCGGCGATTGCGGCGGCCGGCGAGCCAAAGCAGTAGTCCCGCAGCTCGGGAATGCGCCACCAAGAGCACGAGTCCTGGAAAAATCCGGGCTTGCCGTTGCCGCCCGCGTAGTATTTGGCCCGAAATCCGGGTTTTCTCAGATTGTGTTCGATGGCGCCGCGCGAAAGGTCGAGCCAATCGGCGCCGAAAGCGCCGCGCAGCAGGACGACGCCGTCGCGCCGATAGATCGAGACTTCTTCCGCCGTCACCAGCGGGGAAATTTCACG
>JBJXGH010000040.1:0-3407 GCA_046153685.1 Alphaproteobacteria bacterium | reverse complement strand
AGCAGGTTGGCGAGCGTCGTGATGTCCGCGAGGTGCGGCACGCCCGACAGGGTGAGGGTTTCCTCGGTGAGCAGGCTCGCGGCCATCAGCGGCAGCGCAGCGTTCTTGGCGCCGCCCACCGCGATGGTCCCGTGCAGCGGCGTTCCGCCGCGAATGCGGATTTGATCCATTGGGACGTCCGGCCCTTCGCGCTCAACTGTTCGACCGGCCGCCCCCGCACCGCGCGCCGCCGATGACCCCGCCGCGAACGGGGGTTGATAGCCAATCCGCCGGGGGCCTGTCCAGCGCTCCGGGCGCCGGCTTCACAGCCGGGGCAAGGTCACGCCGCGCTGGCCCTGATACTTGCCCTTGCGGTCGCGGTATGAAACTTCGCACACCCCCTCGCCCTTGAGGAACAGGAACTGGCAGGCCCCCTCGTTGGCGTAGACGCGCGCCGGCAGCGGCGTGGTGTTGGAGAACTCCAGGGTCACGTGCCCTTCCCATTCCGGTTCGAGGGGCGTGACGTTGACGATGATGCCGCAGCGGGCATAGGTCGACTTGCCGAGACAGATCACCAGCACGTCGCGGGGAACGCGGAAATACTCCACCGTGCGCGCGAGCACGAAGCTGTTGGGCGGGATGACGCAGACCGGCCCCCTGCGCTCGACAAAGCTCTCGTCCGAGAATGCCTTGGGATCGACGAACGCCGAGTTGACGTTGGTGAACAGCTTGAATTCCTCGGCCACCCGCGCGTCATAGCCATAGGACGAGACGCCATAGGAAATCACACCCTCGCGCTTCTGGCTTTCGACGAACGGCTCGATCATGCCGTGCTCCTGCGCCATGTGGCGAATCCAGCTATCGGGCATGATCGACATGGGGGGCTCTCAAGATCGCGGCGGGGCGCCTTTTTTCGCGGCGCAACAATAGGCCAAGCGCGCCGCGCGGGGCAATGCCGGCGCGGCCGCATCGACAAGGGGTCAGGGCTCGTTCGAGTCGCCGTCCGGTTCGGCCGTTGGCGCCGTCGGATCGGTCTCCTGGCGGGCGGCCTTTTGGACGCGGCGTTTCTTCAAATTGTCGCGGAGCGCCTGGGCCAGGCGTACCGTGGCCTCGGGCGCGCGCTGGGGCACGGCCTGAGCGCCGCCGGCAGCTTTGTCTCTTAGCGGAGCCTTCATGCCTGCTTCCTATTCTTTCGGCGCGACAAACGCACCGATTCTTGCCGCTTTCGGCCCACTATGGCATATGGTGCGACCCGCGGCGCTGCCGTAGCTCAGGGGTAGAGCAACGCCTTGGTAAGGCGTAGGTCGGAGGTTCAATTCCTCTCGGCAGCACCACTTTCCATATAATTCAATAATTTACCTGAACACGGCCCGTCGTCGCCGCAATTCCGGCGCGCGCCCTCGCACGGTGCCGAACGCGGCGGCGCGCGAGCGTTGCAACCGGCCGCGATCAAAGCCCACCGCCGGACCGGACATGTGAGCGCGCGTCACTCCGCCCCGCGCTCGCACCTCAAAAATAACCAATTCAAGCTCTCAACAACCATGGCTATTAACCATTAAATGGCCCGAAGTCCAAGTATAATCATCGTAAATATGAGTTAACTATCAATATTTATTGACAGATATTCACATTATATTATTATGGCTCATCCTTAGTTGAGCTCCTTTCTCGGCACACCAAACGAACCGAAACTCTCCCAGGAGGATGATATGTCCCGTTGGTTCAAGATTCTCGCGGTCCTCGGCGTGATTGCCCTGGTTGCCGGCGCGTTCAGCGACACGGCCTTTGCCCGCGGCGGCCAGGGTGCCGGCGAAGGCGGCCAGGGTGCCGGCGAAGGCGGTCACGGTGGCAGAGGTCACGGTGGCAAAGGCCATGGCGGCAAAGGTCACGGTGGCAAGGGCGGCCAGTGCGGCGCACCGGCCCCGACGGCCCCGGCCCCGCAGTGAGCTGAAATGCGTCGCTGTCCCGAGGGGCGGCTTTCGAGCGGAAGAGGCGGCCGGCGGGGCCGCCTCTTCTCGTTTGGCTCGGTCGGAAGTGCCGGGCGATTCTGCTCAGCGCGCGAAGGCGTTGATGATCGCTTCGTGGTTTGCCTTGGTCTCGCCCGCCTCGACCGCGAAGGTCGGTGAATAGAGGATCAGCGTATCCAAAAGGCCCTCGAATTTCTTGGCCTGGGCGCGCACCTCGTCCGCCGTGCCGGCCAGCACGAGGGCATCGACCATGTCCTCGGTCACTTCTTTCAGCATGGCCGGGATGTCGCCCTTGGCGAACGCGGCGCGAATCTTCTGCTTCGGCCCGGTAAATCCGGCGGGGTCGAGCACAATGTCGAAATAGGGCAGCGTCGAATAGAACGCGATGGTGTGGCGCGCATGATCGCGCGCGCGCTTGCGGTCCTTGTCGACCGCGCAAACTTTCAGCGTAGCGAATTCGAAGCCCTTGCCGTCGCGCCCGGACTTCCGCATCCCCGCCTTGATATTGGGGTGCACGACCTCTTCGAAATACTTCGTTGTGTTGAGGAGATTGGCGAGCAGGCCATCGGCGATCTCGCCGGTCAGCTGGAGCATATTGGTCTGCACCGCGGCGAGGTAGATGGGCACGCTCGGATAGGCCGCGGGAATGAATCGGTGATAGCCCTTCACCTTGATGATCTCGCCGTCAAAGTCGATCGGCTTGGCGATCGAGCCGGTCCACATCTTGCGAATGCACTGGACATAATCGCGCATGCGCGCGACCGGTCGCTCGACCGGAAGGCCGTGCCAATTCTGGTTCCACGCCGGCGGCGCGGTGCCGAGGCCGAGCACGAAGTTGTTCTTGGTCAACTCGGCCATCGCCATGGCCGCGGTTTCGGTGTGCATGGGCGGGCGCGCGAAGGTCGCGACCGCCGTGCCGACGCGCACTTTTTTCGCAACGCTCGCGATCGCCGCCAGCGGCACGAAAGCGTCGCGGCCCAACTCGGTCGACCACAGGCTCTCCGCGCCGGCGTCTTCGGCGAGCCGCGCATAACGCAAAATGTCGTCGAGCGATAGATTCTCGCCGGTGAAGACGACGCCCCAATTGAGTTGCTTGCCTGGCATCACAAACCTCCGCTCGTTGAACGCGCCGACATCGCCCTGGCGATTAGCTCGGCGAGGCGCCCTCGATGCGGCCCATCAGCGGGCTCTGGTGCCAGCAGACCAAGTGCCAGCCGCCATTGGCGTGATACCAGCTCGTGGTAAAGCCCATGAAGCGCTGGCGGAAGCCCGCGTCGCGCGGCTTGCCGCGGAAGGTCGAGAAGCCGCTGACATGCCCGGTCGTGCCCCAGACCTTGACCACGATCTCGCGTGGGATCCATTCGAAGCCCTCCCACAGCCCCTTGGTGTGGAAGGCGATATGGTCGATGAACTCGGCCTTGCTCATGCGCCACGGAAAATCCTCATCGAGGGTTTCCGAAT
>JBJXGH010000031.1:0-25494 GCA_046153685.1 Alphaproteobacteria bacterium | reverse complement strand
CGGCGGAGCTCGCGTATATGCGCAAGGCCGGGGCCATCACCTCGGCCGCGATGCGCGAGGCGATCTTCGCCCTGAAGCCCGGCATGCGAGACCATGAGCTCGCGAGCAATCTGTTCGCCGCCGCCCTGCGTCACGGCAGCGAGCCCATGTCCATGGGGCCGTTCGTCACCACGGGCGCGCGCACCTTCCTCGCGCACAGCTCCTGGACCGGCCGCGCCATTGCTCCCGGAGAGGTGGTGAATACCGAGATGGCCTGCGTCGCGGCGCGCTACAACGCGCCCGTCTTTCGCGTCTCGTCGATCGGCGCGCCGCCGTCGGAAATCGCGCGCATGCACGACGCCTCGCGCGCGGCGCTCGAGGCGGGCCTGGCGAATATCGGCCCGGGCATGACCTCGGGCGAAGCCGACCGGGTGGTGCGCGCGGCGGTCGAGGCCTGCGGCTACGGCGAATTGTTTGTCGTGCGCGCGGCCTACGGCATCGGCTTGGGGTTTCCGCCTCGCTGGTCGGAATCCCACGTCATGGCGATTCGCGCCAACGATCCCCGGATTCTCCAGCCCGGCATGTGTTTTCACCTGGTGCCCGCGCTCTACAAGCAGGGCGTGGGCGCGGTGTGCGCCAGCATGCCGATCGAGATCACCGCGAACGGCTGCGCGCCTCTCGCGACCATCGAGCCCGAGCTGTTCCGGGTTTAGCGAGAGCCGCCCCGGCGCCGGGGCGCGGCTATTTCCGCGTCTGGGCCTTCGACCACTCGAAGTACAACTCGCGCGCGCGCAGGGTGATGGGTCCGGGCTGAAAATGGCGCTCCTCGATGCGCGTCGCGGGCACGACCTTGTCGAGATTGCCGGTCGAGAACACCTCGTCGGCCGTCAGCACGTCCTCCATGGTCAAGGAGCGCTCCTCGACCGCGACGCCGGAATCGCGCAAAAGCGCCATGACGCGTCGGCGCGTGATGCCGTTGAGGAAGGTGCGGTTGTGAACCGGGGTTTGGACGGCGCCGTCCTTGACCACGAACAGATTGGCCGTCGCGAATTCCGCCACATGGCTGTTGGGGTCGAGCATGATCGCGGTCTCGAAGCCCTTGGCATTGGCCTCGCGGATGGCGCGCGCGGCATTGGGATAGAGGCAGGCGGCCTTGGCCTCGGTTGGGGCCATGTCGGGCGCGGGGCGCCGCCAACGCGAGAGACATGCGCTGAACCCGGTCGGTGCCTTCATCGGCCGGTCGAGCCATACGAGGGTGAAGCGCGTGGTTTCCGGATCGAGCACGACGAAGCCGCCCTCGGCGTAGAACATCGGCCGGATATACAACTCGGCATCGCGCGGGAAGCGCTCGATGCCCTGCCACACGAGATCGTAGATCTCGCGCGCGGTCAGCATGGGCATCAAGCCCATCACATGGGCCGAGACAAGCAGGCGCTCGCAATGCCGGTCGAGATCGGGCGAGGTGCCGCGGAAGGATCGCATGCCCTCGAATACCGCCGTCGCCATCCAGATCGACTGCGTGATCGGACCGATGACCTTGTGGTTGTCGTCCTGATACCAGGCGCCGTCGATATAGCTGAGCGTCTGCATCGCGCCCTCTCGCACACGTGGGAAACCGCCAGGGCAGTCTATCATGGAGATCGGGAAGGGCGAGACGCGGGGCCGCGCCACGATATGGACCTGGCCCATAACGGCGTGGACGAACCGCGTGCGCCCATTGTCTAGTGCTTGAAATCTGGCGGGGCCAAGAGATCCTGGACGGCGCGGTTTGTGGCTGGGCTCGATTTCGCGGCGGCGTCGCGGATCCAAGGCTTGGAATGGCTAGGGGAGCCGGCGCGATGTTTGGCGGAGTTGGCGCATGAGCGATGTGTGGTCGGCGGGAACGGCTGTTTTGCGCGTGTTTCCACCGGAACTGGCGCATCGCATTTCGATTCTCGCGCTCAGATGCGGCGTGGCGCCTCGCCAGGTCGCGCCGGACGATCCGATCCTGGCGCAACGGCTTTGGAACCGCGCGATCACCAATCCGATCGGCCTGGCCGCGGGTTACGACAAGGGCGCGCTAGCGCCGAGCGAGGCCCTGGCGCTTGGCTTCGGGCTGGTCGAGATCGGCACGGTCACGCCCGAACCCCAACCCGGCAATCCGCGCCCGCGCATATTCCGTTTGCGCGAGGATCGCGCCCTCATCAACCGCCTGGGATTCAATTCCGAAGGCATGGGCGTGGTCGAGGCGCGCCTGGCGCGTCTGCGCGCGGGTGGGGAGAAGTCCGGAGGCCCGATCGGCGTCAATCTCGGTAAGAACAAGGATAGCCCTGACGCGGCGGCCGATTACGCGCGCGGCGCGCACGCGCTCAGCCGATACGCGGACTATGTCGTGATCAACGTGTCGTCGCCGAACACCCCGGGACTGCGCGAACTCCAACGCCGCGCGGCTCTCGGCGATCTCGTGGGCCAGGTGCGCGCGGCCATGGCACCCGCTCGCCCGCCCTTGCTCGTGAAGGTCGCGCCCGATCTATCCGCGAGCGAGCGCGAGGACATCGCGGCGGTCGTGCTCGCCGAGCGGGTAGATGGGCTGATTGTCGGCAATAGCACCTTGTCGCGGCCGGCGGGCTTGGTCAGTGCCCATCGGGGCGAGGCCGGCGGGCTGTCGGGCCGTCCGCTGTTCGCGCTTTCGACCGAAGTGCTCGGCGATTTCTATCGCCTGACCCAAGGACGCCTCCCGCTCATCGGCTGCGGCGGCGTGGCAAGCGGCGCGGACGCCTACGCCAAGATTCGCGCCGGGGCGTCGCTCGTCCAGCTTTATACCGCGCTGGTTTACGAGGGCCCGGGCCTCGTCTGGCGCATCAAGTCCGAACTCGCGGCCCTATTGCGCCGCGACGGCTTTGCCTCGGTGGCGGGGGCCGTCGGCGCCGCTCGGCCGAAACCGACAGGCCGACCGGATTAACCATGTTTCAAGGGCTTGGCCCGAAACTCGGAGCCATACGCGCGGATGCGCCCCTGCTCCGCCGCGCCTCGGTCACGAGCGTTCAACGCCGCCATGTCGCCGCTGTTCCATGCCGCCATTGCCTTCGGCGCGATCGTGCCGGCGGGCTTTGCCGCTTTCGGCGTGCCGGCATTGTTCGCCGATGCGGATAAGGGACTTGCGCGGATCGCGGGCGCTCTCGTCCTGCTGGCCGGCGCGGTGGTTCACGAATTCTTGGCCCGGCGCTCGGAACGTCGCGCGCTGGTGCGCGAACTCGAGGGCCATCGCACCCAGCAGTCCAAGGTGCTTGGCGAACTGGCTCGTTCGCGCGCCGAACTCCACCAGTTGCATGACGCGCTCGAAGCGGCGCTGCACAAGCGGACGAGCGGGGCGGCGCGCGAATTCGAGCAGGTCATAAGCGAGGTCGGCGTGCTGCGCCGCCTCGTCGATGAAATCGTTGCCGCGCCCGTTTCCCTCGCATTTCAATCGCCCCCCGCACCCCAAGGGCACGCGAATTCCAAGACGAACGGCCACGCGAATGGCCATGACGGCAAGGCGCGCATCGAGGGTCCGGTTGCCGAGGATCTCGGCGACGAGGATATCCTCGAAGCGGTGCGCGAGGGTATCGCGGCCGATCGCGTCGATTTGTTCCTCCAGCCGATCGTCAGCCTGCCCCAGCGCCGCCGGCGCTATTTCGAGTGTTATTCGCGCATTCGCACCGCCTACGGCGCCACGCTTTTGCCGGGCCGGTATCTGGGCATTGCCGAGCGCGCCGGCCTCATTGCCGCCATCGACAATCTCTTGCTGCTGCGCTGCGTGCAGCTCGTCCGCAAGAGCCAGCAGCGCCGTTTCGATGTCGGATTCTTCATCCATATTTCGCCCCGCACGCTCGGGGACGCGAAATTCCTGGGCGAGTTCGTCGATTTCATGCTCGAGAACCGCGATTTGAGCCGGCATTTGTTTTTCGAATTCGCCGAGGCCGATGCGCGCGTGCG
Source organism: Alphaproteobacteria bacterium (assembly GCA_046153685.1). Lineage (GTDB taxonomy): Bacteria > Pseudomonadota > Alphaproteobacteria > CADEGL01 > CADEGL01 > CAMAPP01. The sequence goes on along the minus strand of JBJXGH010000031.1, from coordinate 21,561 downwards.
CGATGATAGGGTGGCGGCGGCCCTCGCGCGGCTTGGGCGCGCGGGTTTCCGCTTCTCGATCGATCAGGTCTCCGGCGCCGATTGCGATGCGCGTGCGCTCAAGGCCATGCATGTCGGATTTATAAAGATCGATGCCGCCACGGCCCTGGGCGGCGGCGCATTGGCCAATTTCGCCGATTTCAAAGCCGCGCTCGATCTCGCGGGCATCGAGGTCATCGTCGAGAAAATCGAGAGCGAGCCCGTGCTGCTTGAGCTTCTCGATCACCACATCGATTTCGGCCAGGGCTTCCTGTTCGGCGAGCCGCGCCTGTCGCGCGACACCTGAAGGCGCTTGCAACGCCCAAGGGGTCGCGCAAAGCCAAAACGCCCTCGCACGCGGCCGGCGATCTTGCGCGCATTGTCTGGCGCGCGGCGCGGTCGCGTGGCAAAACTGGCGGATGAATCCCAGCCCGCTTCGAATCTTTTCCCGCGTGTCCGAGATAGCGCCGCATTACGACGGCTACGTACTCGATCTGTGGGGCGTGATCCATGACGGCATCGCGCCCTATCCCGGCGCGGTCGATTGCCTCGAACATCTGAGGGCGCGCGGCGCGCGGATCGTCTTGCTGTCGAACGCGCCGCGCCGCGCCGAGGCGGTGGTTCAAGCGATGGCGCGCATGGGCATCGCGGAAACGCTTTACGACGTGGCGATCTCCTCGGGCGAGGCGGCGTGGCAGGCGCTCAAGGCACGTGACGATCCGTCCCACAGGGCACTTGGCCGGCGCTGTTTCCACATGGGGCCCGAACGCGACAGGGGCATGCTCGACGGCCTCGATCTCGTGCGGGTCGAGGCGCCCAAGGATGCCGAGTTCGTGCTCAACACCGGCGTCGACATGGATCATGAAACGGTCGCCGACCATGACTGGGCCTTGGCCGAGGGCGCGCGGGCGGGCGTGCCGATGCTGTGCGCCAATCCCGATCTCGAGGTCCTGCGCGGCGGCAGGCGCGTGGTGTGCGCGGGCCTGCTTGCGCGCCGCTACGAGGAACTGGGCGGGCGGGTGCTCTATCACGGCAAGCCCCACGCCGCGATCTATGCCCGGTGTCTTAGCCATTTCAGCAATATGGCGAGGGCGCGCGTCGTGGCGATCGGCGATTCGCTGCGCACCGATATTGCCGGCGCGCTCGCTTGCGGGCTCGATTCGGTATTGGTCACCGGCGGAATTCATGCCGACGAACTCGGGCTCGAACCGGGTGTGGCACCCGATCCGGCGCGTCTCGGCGCGCTGTGCGCCGCCGCCGGGTGGGTGCCGAATGCCGCCTTGCCGGCCTTTCGCTGGTAGCGGTTCGCTTCTCGCCATTATTTACTGAATGGTCTATAATTATTCCCGGGGCTGATTCTCATAGCTTGGCGGGGGATGAATTTGGGCCGGCCGCGTTCGTTCGATGAAGATGCGGTTCTGGACAAGGCTCTCTTGGTTTTCTGGGCCCAGGGCTTCGATGCGACATCAATCGAGGATCTCGAGGCCGCCACGGGGCTGCGGCGCGCATCGCTCTACGGCGCGTTCGGCGACAAGCAAGCCATGTTTCGCGCCTGCTTGGCGCGCTATGCGCACGCGGTGGCGCGGCCCTGGCTTGCGGCGCTGCCTGCTGGCGGCGGGGGACCGGCAGTCACGTCGTTTCTCGATTCCTTGGTGAACGCGATCGCCGCCGACCCGGCGCGGCGAGGTTGCTTCATGGTCAATACCGCGGCGGACGGCCAAGCGGGCGAGGAGGTCGCAGCTCATCTCGCGCGCGTTCGCGACGGCTTCGCTTCCGCCTTGGCGGGTGATGCCAGGCTTGGCGCGGACGAGGTGCGCGGGCGCGCTCAGCTCGCTATGGCGACCATGCTCGGCCTTCTGGTACTCGGCCGCGCGGGTGAAAAGCGGGAATCCTTGGCCTTGGCCGTCCACGCGCTTGGCGCGAGCTGGGGTTGCTCGGCATAATTTTTGACTAATTGAACAAATATGGCTGCTGTCGGTGTGCAGCTTTGTGCTGAAATTGCCTTGGTGGGATAAAATATTGAATAAATAATCAATAACAACTTACCTTGAACCGCGCCGCGCCAAGCTGGGGATCCTGAGAAAAGCCTCGCCTAGGAATCCGGAGTAAAGCCCCGCCTAGGAATAGAGCCCCGCTCGGAGCGGAACCTCGGGCGCACTCGCCCTGCCGCCATCTCCCTGCCGCCATCTCCCTACCGCCATCGCCGGGTCGCGATCTGCCCGGTTAAAATAGACTTTCGGGCCGGATTGGCTGAAATCGTGTCGTCCGGGGCGAAATCCGGGCCGGGCGCGTGGACGGCCCGTGATCCGGGCCGATATACTCGCCCATTCTTCAAAGAGGCCAAAGGCATGACGGATTTTCCTCGGAAATCCCTCGACGACTGGCGGGCGGCTGTCCGGGGCGACCTCAAGGGCGCGGACGCCGAGACGCTTGTCTGGAACACGCCCGAGGGCATTCCCGTCCGGCCCCTCTATACCGAAGCCGATCTCGAGGCGGTCGAACATCTGGGCTCGATGCCCGGCTTTGCGCCCTATGTCCGTGGACCTAGGGCGTCGATGTATGCCAATCGGCCCTGGACCATCCGCCAATATGCCGGGTTCTCGACCGCCGAGGAATCGAACGCCTTCTACCGGGCGGGGCTCAAGGCCGGACAGATGGGGTTGTCGGTCGCATTCGATCTCGCGACCCACAGGGGCTACGATTCCGACCATCCGCGCGTCGTCGGCGATGTCGGCAAGGCCGGGGTCGCGATCGATTCGGTCGAGGACATGAAGATCCTGTTCGACGCCATTCCGCTCGACCGGGTTTCGGTGTCGATGACCATGAACGGCGCGGTGCTGCCGGTGCTGGCCGGTTACATCGTCGCGGGCGAGGAACAGGGCGTCGCGGCCGACAAGCTCTCGGGCACCATCCAGAACGACATCCTCAAGGAGTTCATGGTCCGCAACACCTACATTTATCCGCCGGTGCCCAGCATGCGCATCGTCGCGGATATCATCGAATACACGGCGGCGCGCATGCCTCGGTTCAACTCGATTTCGATCTCCGGCTATCACATGCAGGAAGCTGGCGCGACGACGGTGCAGGAGCTTGCCTTCACCCTTGCCGACGGCCTCGAATACGTGCGCGCCGCCATGTCGCGCGGCCTGAAGATCGACGATTTCGCGCCGCGGCTGTCGTTCTTCTTCTGCATCGGCATGAACTTCTTCATGGAAATCGCCAAACTGCGGGCCGCGCGCCTGTTGTGGGCGAAGCTGATCGCGCCCTTCGGACCCACCAATCCGCAGAGCGCCATGCTGCGCACCCATTGCCAAACCTCAGGCGTCAGCCTGACCGCGCAGGACCCCTATAACAACGTCGTGCGCACCGCCTTCGAGGCCATGGCCGCGGTGCTCGGCGGCACGCAATCGCTGCACACCAATTCCTTCGACGAAGCAATGGCGCTGCCGACCCCGTCCTCGGCGCGCATCGCGCGCAACACCCAGCTCATCCTCGCCGAGGAAACCGGCATCAACCATGTCGTCGATCCCCTTGGCGGCAGTTATTATGTCGAGCACCTGACCCATGCGATGGCCGAGGCCGCTTCCGCGCTCATCGCCGAGGTCGAGGCCATGGGCGGCATGACCAAGGCCGTCGAGATCGGCATGCCCAAGCTGCGCATCGAGGAATCGGCCGCCCGCCGCCAGGCGCGCGTCGACCGGGGCGAGGACGTCATCGTCGGCGTCAACCGCTACCGTCCCGAGACGGCGGACAATGTCGAGGTGCTCAATATCGACAACACCAAGGTGCGCGAGGCACAGCTCGCGCGCCTGGCGTCGGTCAAGGCCACGCGCGATGCCGCGCGTTGCGCAGCAAAGCTTGAGGCGCTGGCGGCGGCCGCGCGCGACGGCACGGGCAATCTGCTCGAATTCGCGGTCGAAGCCATGCGCGCGCGCGCCACGGTCGGCGAGGTTTCGGACGCACTCGAACGAAGTTTTGGCCGCCACCGGGCGGTCGTGCAAAGCGTCTCCGGCGTTTACGGCGCGGCCTATGCCGACGACGAATCGTTCCGCGCCGTGCGCGAGGAGGTCGCGCGCTTCGCACTCGAGGAAGGCCGCCGGCCGCGCCTGCTCGTGGTCAAGATCGGCCAGGACGGCCACGACCGCGGCGCCAAGGTGATTGCCACGGCATTCGCCGATATCGGGTTCGACGTGGATATCGGCCCCTTGTTCCAGACGCCCGAGGAGGCCGCGCGCCAAGCGGTCGAAAACGACGTGCATGTTATCGGCATATCGAGCCAGGCGGCAGGCCACATGACCCTGGTGCCCCTATTGATCGCGGCGTTGCGCGCATCGGGCGCGGAAGACGTGCTGGTGGTTTGCGGCGGCGTCATCCCGGTCCAGGATCATGCCGCGCTCAAGGAGGCTGGGGTGCATGCCATCTTCGGCCCCGGCACCCAAATCCCCCAAGCGGCGGGCGAAATCCTTCGCCTCATCGTTCGGCACCGCAAGGCGGCATAGCACCATGGCCAAGGCGGCAAGCAGGGCGGGCGATATCGCGCTCACGATCGGCATCGCCCTCTCCCTGGGTTGGATCGCGATTGTCGCGCTGTACGTCGAATACGCCATCGGTTGGGATTCGCTACTCACCCTGCTCCCGAGCGAGCTTGCGACCATCCTTGCCGGTTGCGCCACGCCGCTTGCGTTCATGTGGCTGCTCATCGCCTATCTGCAGCGCGGCCGCGAGGTCGAGCATGCCGCGCGCGTCATCGAGCAGCAGTTCAGCCGTTTGGTCTATCCCTCCAAAGAGGCCGACGAACACAACGCGTCCGCCGCCCAATCCCTCGCTCTTCAGGCCGACCGGCTGGCCTCCGTGTCGGACATGGCCGCGGCCAAGCTCGCGGAAGCGACCGAGGTTCTCCGTCGTACGGCGGACGATCTGCTCGCCACCTCGGAAAAGGCCGCCAGCGGCGCCGCCCGGTCCTCGTCCGCCCTCGAGGCACCGCTTGCGGAGATGAAGCAATTGGTCGATGCCATCGAGGCGCGCGGCACGGCGGCGTCGCTGCGCCTGATCGAGCAAACCCGCCAGATCAAGGAGTCCTCCGAGAGCGGCGCGGCCGAGGCCGAGGCCGCCGCCGATCGCCTTTCGCGCGAGACCGCGCGCTTGAGCGAGATCGCCGATCGCTTGAACGAAGATGCCCGCCACGCGGCGCGCGAACTCGAGGGCCACGCAAGCGCGCTCGCCGACGAGGCTTCGCGCGCGAGCGGAGAATTGAAGGCGGTCGAGGACGAGGCCACAAAGCGCTTGCGCGGTGTCGCGGGCGTGCTCGACGAAGTGGAGCGGCGCGTACTGGGTCTCGATGCGACTTTCGCCGGCCACTCGGCCAAGCTCGGCGTCGCCGTGGCGCAGGCGGGAGAGAAGGCCGAGGCGCTCGATCAAGTGCTCGCCCGCCAGGCCGGGGCGTTGAAACAGGGGCTCGATCGCGCGGGCGTCCTGTCCGCGGACATGCAGCGCGCGCTCGAACAACAGACCCGCGCGCTCGATTCGCTGTCGGAACGTCTGAGCGTTCAAACCCACTCCATGGAAGAGAGTCTCACGCGGCAGGTCGCGGCCCTCGGCACGGCCGGCGAACACGGCGCGGCGCAGGCGGCGGCCATCCGCACCCAGCTTCGCCAGCAGGCCGACGAACTCATGTCCGCGGCGGCGCGCGCCTCCGAGCGGGCGAGCTCGCTCGGCTCTGAATTGCGCCAGCGCACCGAGGCCCTGGCCGCCGCGGCCGAGCACGCGGGGCAGCGCGCAACCATGATCGAGGTCGCGCTCAGCGAGCGCGCGGCCATATTGCGGAGCGCAACCGACGACGCCGTCGGCCAAGTGCGCGCGACCGAACTGGCGTTTTCCGGCCATGTCGAGCGCCTCGGCGAGGCCACCAAGCGCGCCGGCGCCCAGACTGCGGAAATCGAGAATACCTTGCGCGAGCAGGCGAGCGCGCTTGCGGTCTCGGCCGACCATGCGGGCGCGCGCACGCAGGCCGTGCAAGAAGCCCTGCAGCAGCAGTCCGCGTCGCTGCGCTCGGTCGTTGATGCCGCGGCCGAGCAGGCCGAGGACATCGGCCGCTATCTCGGCCAGCAGGGCCGCGATGTGGCGCGCGCCTCGGTCGAGGCGGCCCAGCAGGCGCGCCAGGCCGGCGAGACATTGCGCGGCCAGATGACCGAGGTGATCGAATCGTCGAACCGCGCCGAGGCCAAGGCCCGTGCGGTGGCTGAAACCCTGGCGCGGCAGGTCGAGGCTCTGTCGAGCGCGGCGTCGAGTGCCGCCGACAGAGCGGCCATGGTTGAAGCCACGCTCGCGCGCGAAAGCGAGGCGCTCGACCAAGCGACGGGCGCCGCCGAAGCGCGCATGATCGGCATGGCGAAGGTGCTCGGTGAGCAGGCGGCAGCCTTGTCGAAGGCCTCGATCGAGGCCGCTCAATCCGCCGAGTCGGCGCGCGGCGCGCTGGCCGAGGAGAGCGGCCTGCTCGCTCAAAGCACGACGGATTTGGGCGCGGCCGTCAAAGCGCTGGAGGCGTTGTCGCGCGATCACGCGGCGGCGGTGGGCACGGCCACCGAACGCGGCCTCGAAGGCGCGCGCGCGGCCGGCGACCACCTGTCGCGCGAGGCGCGCGCCATGGCCGAGAGCATGGCGGAACGTGCGCGTGCGGTCGCCCTGTCCATCGAACAGGCCACGCGCTCCCAGATCGCCGCTTTCGCCGACGCGTCCGCGGGTGCCGCGGCGAACGTGCGCGGCACGCAATCCCAGCTCGAGGACCAAGCGCGTGCGGTGCAGACGGCCATCGAGACGACGACGCGGGTGCAAACCGCCGTCTTGGAAGCGGCTTCGCGCGCCGCGCTGGCCGGCACCGACGACATGATCGCCAAGCTCGGCCCCCGGGTGGATGGCGTCGCGCAGGCTTTCGCTGACCGGGTGCGGGCGCTTGTCCAGGGCATCGAAGGCGCCGTGCGCTTGCATGTCGATGCCCTCGACGGCGCCACCGCGATTTCGGCCGAGCGAACGCGCGCGGCGCAGGACACGGTCGGCGAACAGGTTCGCGGCGCGCTGGCGGCGATCGAGCAAAGTTTCCGAACCCACATCGATACCGTTTCCGAGGTCACGCGCGGCGCGGGCGAGCGCACGGCCGCCTTCGGCGAGACGCTGGCGGGGGAGGTGCGGGCGATCGAACAAGGTTTCGCCGAGCATTCGCGCGGCCTCGCGCACGCGCTCGAGGAACAGGTTCGCGCCCAGAGCCGCGCGATCAACGAAGCGGCCGATTCGGCGGTCGCCCGCGCCCAAGCCATGCGCGAGGCGCTCGCCCTTCAAGCGCGGGCCCTCGACGAGACGGTTCAGCGCCAGGCGCGCGAGGTGTCCACCGTTTCCGACCGCACCGTCTCGCAATCCGATCAGATGCGCGCCGCCCTTCAGCGCGACATGGAACTTCTCGCGCAGACAGCGGACAACGCCGCGGCGAAAACCCAGCAATTGGGCCAGGGTTTCCAGGCGCGCGCGGGCGAGCTCGACGCCGCCGCCGACCGTGCCGAGGCGCGCCTGAACGCGGTCGGCGAGGCGTTCCGCCAGCATGCGGGCGAACTCGGCGCCGCCTCCGAGCGCGCGGCAGCCCAAGCCGACGGCATCGGCCAGGTGCTGCGCCAGGAGGCGCGCGTGCTGGGTACCGCGACCGACCAGGCCGGCGAGCAGATGCGCCTCATCGGCGATTCGTTCCGGGCCCAGTCGGACCTATTGAACCAAACCAGCGCCCAGGCGGCCGAGCAGATCAAGCAGACGGGCACCGCGTTCCGCCGTCAGGCCGAGGCGCTAACGGCTTCGTCGGAAGCGGCCGAATCGCGCCTCGGCGTGCTACGCCTCGCCTTTCGCCAACAGGCCGAGGATTTGGCGGCTTCGTGCGACCGGGCGGCGCAGCAGATGCGCGAGATCGGCGTTTCCCTGCTCGACCGCGCCAAGCGCCTGGCGGACACCTCGGGCGATGCGGCGGCGCGCGTCGGCCAGGTAACCGAAGCGCTGCAGTCGCAGGCCCACGGTTTCAACACCGCGCTCGAGCAAGCCGCCGTGACCGCCGAGCGCGTCTCCAGCGTGTTCCGCACCCAGGCCGAGGCGTTGGCCATCGCCTCGGCGGATGCGAGCCGGCGGGCCGAGCAGGTTATCGAGGCCGAGCGCGACGCCGTGCGGCGGAGCTTCCTGCGCACGGCCAATCTCATTCTCCAGGATTTGAATTCGCTTGGCGTCGATTTGAACCGCGTGCTCGGGCGCCCCGTGACCGAGGTCGAGATGAAGCGCTTCCTCAAGGGCGAGCGTGGCATCTTCGTGCGCAGCCTGATTGATGCGGGCGAACGCGACATCGCGCAAAAGATCCGGCGACGCTACGAGGAAGACGGCGCCTTCCGCGGCCATGTCGGAAAATATCTAACCCAGTTCGATACGCTGTTGGCGCAGGCCAATGCGACCGATCCCGAGAACTTGCTGAGCGCCACGATCCTCACCGCGGACGTCGGCAAGGTTTACATGTTGCTGTCGCGCGCCATCGGCCGGGCGCAACCCGATCTCGAGCGCGCGACCATTGTCGAACCTTCGCCCAAGGGCGCGGAACGGCTGCGGTAGGCGGCGACCTTGAAACAGCAGGAAGGGCCGGACAATCGGATGGCTCCGCGCGCGCCGCGCGCCGGCGGCGGCCAGCGCCAGGCGCTTGGCGCGCTTTTGCCCCATCTGTGGCCCAAGGGTTCATTCGAGCTCAAGGCGCGCATCGTCGTGGCGGTCGTTTGCCTCGTGCTCGCCAAGATCGCGACTGTCTATGTCCCCCTCGTGTATAAGGGCGCGGTCGATGCCTTGACGCAGTCGGGCGGGTCGGCGGTGGCCGCGATGCCCATGCTGGTCGTGCCGTTCGCGCTGCTTCTCGCCTACGGCCTTCTGCGCGTGATCTCGACCGCGTTCGGCGAATTGCGCGACGCGATTTTCGCCAAGGTCGGCCAGCGGGCCGCGCGGCGCGTTGCGCTCGAGGTCTTCCGCCACCTGCACACCTTGGCCTTGGCGTTCCATCTCGACCGGCGCACGGGCGGGCTGTCGCGTGCCCTCGATCGCGGCACGAAGGGGGTGGAAACCCTCCTGTCCTTCCTGCTGTTCAATATCGTTCCGATGCTGGTCGAGATTCCCCTGGTCTGCGCGATATTGTGGGCGCTTTACGATTGGCGCTTCGCGACGGTCACCTTCGTCACCATCGGCGGCTATATCGTGTACACCCTGGCCGTGACCGAGTGGCGCATGAAACACCGCCGCGCCATGAACGAAATGGACAACGAGGCGAACACCAAGATCGTCGACAGCCTGCTCAATTACGAAACGGTCAAATATTTCGGCAACGAGGTCCATGAGGAGCGCCGTCTCGACATGGCGCTGGCGCGCTACGAGCGCGCGGCCGTGCTCACGCGCACCAGCCTTTCGGCCCTGAATCTGGGGCAGGCGACGATCATCGCCACCGGCGTCACCTTGATCATGCTGATGGCGGCTCAGGGCGTGGTCGAAGGCGCCATGACGGTCGGGGATTTCGTGCTGGTGAACGCCTATCTGGTGCAACTCTACCTGCCGCTCAATTTCCTCGGCGTGGCCTATCGCGAGATCAAGCAATCCCTGACCGATCTTGAGATCCTGGCCGGACTCAAGTCCTTGCGCGCGGCGATCGCGGACGCGCCCGGCGCGCCCGCGCTCAAGGTCGCGGGCGGGGAAATCGTCTTCGACCGCGTAACGTTCGGCTATGACGACCGCCGACCCATCCTCGACGGAGTGAGTTTCACGGTCCCGCCCGGGCGCAAGCTTGCCATCGTGGGTGCGAGCGGCGCGGGGAAATCGACGATCGGCCGGTTGTTGTTCCGCTTTTACGACGCGATCTCGGGCGCCATTCGCATCGATGGCCAGGACGTGCGCACCCTGACCCAGGAATCGGTGCGCGCGGCCATCGGCGTCGTGCCACAGGACACCGTGCTCTTCAATGACACGATTTATTACAATATCGCCTATGGGCGGCCCCATGCGTCGGCCGCGGAGGTCGAGCAGGCGGCGCGCCTGGCGCGTATTCACGATTTCGTCCTGGATCTGCCCGACGGCTACCGCACGCGCGTGGGCGAGCGCGGCCTGAAGCTTTCGGGCGGCGAGAAGCAGCGCGTGGCGATCGCGCGCACAATTCTCAAGAATCCGCCCATCCTGTTGTTCGACGAGGCGACGTCCTCGCTCGATTCCGCGACCGAGCACGATATCCAGGAAAGCCTGAAGGCCATATCCTCCGATCGCACGACAATCGTGATCGCCCACCGGTTGTCCACGGTGGTTGATGCCGACGAGATTATCGTTCTCGAGGACGGTCGTGTGGCCGAGCGCGGCCGGCACGGCTTCTTGCTTCAGCAGGGCGGGCGCTACGCCGAGCTGTGGCAACGCCAGCAAGAATCGGCGTCCAATGCGGACACACAAGATGCCAACGCGCCAAATCCGGATTCGCCAAGTCGGGACGCGGCGTTGGCGGTCGAACAGTCGCGATGATGCACTCCGGCGCTGGGCGCGATTTCACGGCGCTGGTAAACTCGGTCGATGATGTTTGGGTTCGCTAGCATGGCATTCGGCATTTTGCGCGTTTCGCCGCGATGACCCGGCAGCTGCGCGGCGAGGGCCTGTCCGATGGTGTGGCCCTGTCCGATGGCGTGGCGGCGGGCGATCGCCGGGCGCTCGCGCGCGCCATCACGCTCGTCGAATCGACGCGCGCCGATCATCGCGCTTTGGCCGAGGCGCTGCTCGCTCGCCTCATGGCGCGCACGGGACGCGCGCGACGTATCGGCATCACGGGCGTGCCGGGGGTCGGGAAAAGCACCTTCATCGAGGCATTCGGCCGGCACGCGATCGCGCGCGGCCACAAGCTCGCCGTGCTGGCCGTCGATCCGTCCTCGCAACGCGGCGGCGGCTCGATCCTCGGCGACAAGACGCGCATGGAAATGCTCGCGCGAGAGCCCTCCGCCTTCATCCGGCCGTCACCCGCGGGCGGCACGCTCGGCGGCGTCGCGCGGCGCACGCGCGAGGCGGGCCTCTTGTGCGAGGCCGCGGGGTTCGACGTCGTGATCATCGAGACCGTCGGGGTCGGCCAGTCGGAAACCGCGGTCGCGGACATGGTCGATTTGTTTCTATTGTTGTTGCAGCCGGGCGGCGGCGACGAATTACAGGGCTTGAAGCGGGGCATCGTCGAGCTGGCGGATCTTCTGGTCGTGACCAAGGCGGACGGCGATCTGGAGCGTGCCGCCGGGCGCACCCTTGCCGATTTTAAAAAGGCGCTGACCTTGTTTCGGCCCGAATCGCCGTATTGGACGCCGCGAGTTCTGGCGTGCTCGGCCCTGACGGGGGAGGGCATCGACGCGGTCTGGGCTGCGGTCGAGGAACACCGCGTGGCGATGGAGACAGCGGGCGGGCTCGCGCCGCGCCGCGCCGCGCAGGCCCGGCGCTGGCTGTGGAGCGAGATTTCCGAAAGCTTGGTCGAGCGCCTGCGCGGCCACCCCGACGTCAAGGCGCGCCTGGCCACGCTCGAAAAGGACGTGGTCGCCGGGCGGACCGCGCCGGGCGCGGCTGCGGGGGAATTGCTGCTCGCATTCCAGAAGGGCAAGCGAGGCTAGGGTCGGGCTGGAGAGGGTGCGCAGCCCTTCTTGACGCCTTGGCGCGCCTGGCCTAGAAACCGCGCCTCACGATTGATCGCCCGCCACCGACCTCTTCGGGGGGGCAACGCCCCGGGGCGCCAATGTCTTAAGGCACCTAGCCTTGGGGAGCCAAGGTCCTAGGGCGTGGCCGGTCGTGCGGATTACTAGAAGCGGATTGCCAGAAGGAGAGCGCCATGGCGCGTCGTTGCGCGATCACCGGCAAGGGTGTGCAGATGGGCAACAATGTCAGCCATGCGAACAATCGCACTCGGCGTTCCTTCCGCCCCAATCTTCAGATCGCCTCGTTCCTGTCCGAGGCCTTGGGCGACACGGTGCGCCTGCGGCTTTCGACCAATGCGATCCGCACCATCGAGCATGCCGGCGGCTTCGATGCCTATCTGTTGAAGACAGCCCCCGCCAAGCTGCCGGCGACACTGCGCCGCATCCGCCAGCGCCTCGACAAGGCGCGCGCCAAGGCGGCCTAGTTTCCGCCACGCTTTGGGGGCGGATTCCGCCCCTCCGGTCCCGGCCCGTCAGTCCGGAATGGCAAACAGCATCAGAATGGTCGACTGGACCGATAGAAAATTGTCGTCCGAGATCAGATAGACGAGCGTTTCGCGCTCGCCCCGGCGCACAGCCAGACCCTCGAAATTGTCGACCATCATGGGTGCTTCCAGTTCCGCGAGCGCCTCGCCGCGCAAGGTGGCGCCGGGCGCGATCTCGGCCTTGGGAATGCGCCGCAGACGCGCGCCGAAGCCTCCGATCATGTGGAACTTCCGTTCCAGCACCAGGACATCGCCATTCGGCAGGGCTTTGGCGTCCGTCGGCCGGTAGGAGCCATGGACGGCGAAATACAAGCGTTGCCACAGCGTGCCGTCGCCGAGCCAGCCGACCAGCCGGTCGGGCGCATCGAACAAGCCCTCGGAGATGGCCAGGAAGCGGCCATCATCGAGTTCGGCGAAGGCTTCAAGACCTTCATTGCTGGGCGCTTGGCCAAGGTCTGGCGGCGGGACGAAGGCGCGGGGGGGCTTGGCGAAGGGTTGCTCGCTTGCCGGATAACTCCAGATCCGGTGGTGACGCTCGAAGGTGATGACGGTGCTGGCGTCGCGGCGAACGGTCATGCTTTCCGCGTCTCGCTCGCGCGCGGCCTCGGACAGAGCCTTGCCGTCGAGCGCCAATAACCGCCCCATGCGCCCCTCGGTCAGCGCCGCGAGCCAGAGGCGATGGTCGTAATGCAGCCGTGCCGCCAGCCAGTCGCCATGATCGCTCACCGCCAACAACGCTTCGCCGTTCGCCGAGACGTGTAGCGCCGAAAATCCACCGAACCGGCGATCGGCGCTGGTCAGCGTAAGGGCGCCACGAAAGACGAGCCCGCCCACGGACAAGAGCCCCATATCGCCCCTTACGAGCGGCACGGCGGCATAGTTCACGACAATTTGGTCCTCGGCCGCCACGTGGCGTGTGCCCGGACCGGCCGCCAACAGCACCGCGACGGACAGCGCGGCCAAAATCGTGCGGAATGCGCGCGCGGTCCTCAGCATGGCGGCGGAGTCTAGCAGATGCGTTCGCGCCCGTGCGGCGGCCGGATGTCACTTCCTGCGCGTCAGATTCTCCGGGTCTTTCAAAAGTGACTCGTTCTGGGTGTCGGAAGCGGCCTCTCTTCTGGCCAATACCGCCTCGTATCTCAAAACGCCGAACTGGGCGGCACGCGCGGCGCGAAGGCCTGCGTTTAATTCAAGGCTGCCGCGGCGCAAATCCGCAAGCCAATCGGCGACGTGTGGTGGCATCGCACAGGCCCCCTCACGAAATAGAATCACAACTCAAGATTGTATTTGTAGTAGGAACAAATGTCCAGCCGGGTCTGGGCAGGCTGCGGAAAATCTTCGGCGGGTAGGGCGAGGCGTCAGCGCGCGGCGCGTCGTGGACGCGCCGGGACGGGCTCGTCGACCTCGTCCTCTTCGAACAACGCGGCGAGTTGATCCATGACCGCGCCGCCCAGCTGCTCGGCATCTGTAATCGTGATGGCGCGGCGGTAATAGCGCGTGACGTCGTGGCCGATGCCGATGGCGATGAGATTTACGTCCGAGCGCGTTTCGATCCAGCGGATGGCGTCGCGCAGGTGGCGCTCAAGGTAATTGCCCGGATTGACCGAGAGCGTCGAGTCGTCGACCGGCGCGCCGTCGGAAATGACCATCAGGATCTTGCGCTGTTCGGAGCGGCCGGCCAGGCGGCTATGCGCCCACAGCACGGCCTCGCCGTCGATGTTTTCCTTGAGAATGCCCTCGCGCAGCATGAGCGCGAGATTCTTGCGCGCCCGACGCCAGGGGGCGTCGGCGTTTTTGTAAATGATGTGACGCAGATCGTTGAGCCGGCCGGGATTGGACTTCTTGCCGTCGGCCAGCCAGCGTTCGCGTGCCTGCCCGCCCTTCCAGGCGCGCGTGGTGAAGCCAAGGATTTCAACCTTGACCGCGCAGCGCTCAAGCGTGCGCGCCAGAATGTCGGCGCACATGGCGGCAACCGTGATCGGCCGGCCGCGCATCGAGCCCGAGTTGTCGATCAGCAGCGACACCACGGTGTCGCGGAACTTCATTTCCTTTTCGCGTTTGTAGGTCAACGCGTACGTGGGTTGCACGATCACGCGCGCCAGACGCGCCGCGTCCAGCATGCCTTCCTCAAGGTCGAATTCCCATGCGCGCTGTTGCTTGGCCATGAGGCGGCGCTGCAAGCGATTGGCCAATCGCGAGATCACGCCCTGCAGGCTGGCCAATTGCTGGTCGAGATGCACGCGCAAGCGCGCCAGCTCCTGCGCGTCACACAGCTGATCGGCCTCGACAATCTCGTCGAATTCCTCGGTGTAGGGCTTGTAGGGCGGCTCGCCCGGCGCGTTGCGCATCGACTGTTCGGGCCGGTAGGGCCGGCCCGGGCGCGCGGGCTCGTCGTCGCCCCCGCCGGGCATGAGTTCGGCGTCGGCATCTTCCTCGGCGCCCGATTCGCCTTCGGTGCCATCCTCGGATTGGGCATCCTGCTGGTCGCCGGATTGGTCGTCGCTGGTGCCGGAGCTTTCGCTATCGGAGGCTTCGGAGTCCGCGTCGGCTTCGGCGTCCTCGGCGTCCTGAGCGTCGATTTCGCTATCCGTGCCGTCGCTTTCTTCCTCGCCGAGCTCCAATTCGCGGATGATCCGGCGCGCGACATCGGCGTAGCGCGCCTGGTTCTCCATGTTCTCCGCCAGCGAGGTCAAATCCTGGCCCGCGCGCGACTCGAGTTCGCCACGCCACAAATTGACCATGGCGCGGGCGGAGGCGGGCGGACTCTCGCCGGTCATCACCTCGCGTGCGAGCAGGCGCATGACCTCGGCCAACGGCGCCTCCTCGCGCTCGCGCACGCGCGCAAAACCCGCGCGCTTGCATCGCTCCTCAAGCGCCACGGCAAGGTTTTGCGCGCAGCCCGACATGCGCCTTGCGCCGAGGGATTCGCAACGCGTCTGTTCAAGCGCCTCGTAGATCGCGCGGCCGATCGGGCCGCTGGGCCGCCGCCGGGCGTAAAGCGCCGGGTTGTGATGGCGGATGCGCAGCGCGAGCGCGTCGGCCTCGCCGCGCACATGGCTGCGCTCTTCCAGGGCGAGCTCGCGCGAGGGCAGGGGAAGGTTGATCTCGGTGCCCTTGATGCCGCTTTCCTCGGCACCGAACTCAACGCTCAAATCGCCCTTGCGCGCGATCGCGCGCACGGTCGCGCCCGTCGTCCGGCGAAAGCGCTCGAACCTGTCTTCGGCAGCCGCCACCGCGATTCCTCTAGGTCAGCGTCGCGCGTCCGGCCGCTTCGGGCAATTCGGTGCCGAAGCAGCGCTGATAGTATTCCGCGACCGTGGCGCGCTCGACCTCGTCGCACTTGTTGACGAAAGTGACCCGGAAGGCGAACGCAATGTCGTGGAAGATATCGTTGTTCTGCGCCCAGGTGATGACCGTGCGGGGCGACATGACGGTGGACAAGTCGCCATTGACGAAGCCCGCGCGCGTCAGATCCGCGAGCGCGACCATGGCCTTGATCGTTTCGCGGCCCTGCGGGGTGTCGTAGCTCGGCACCTTGGCCAGAACGATCTTGCATTCCGCGTCATGGGGCAGGTAGTTGAGCGTGGCGACGATGTTCCAGCGGTCCATTTGACCCTGGTTAATCTGTTGCGTGCCGTGATAAAGCCCCGTCGTGTCGCCGAGACCCACCGTGTTCGAGGTCGAGAACAGCCGGAAATAGGGGTGGGGCCGGATCACCCGGTTCTGGTCGAGCAGGGTAAACTTGCTCTCGAGTTCGAGTACGCGCTGGATGACGAACATCACGTCCGGCCGGCCGGCGTCGTATTCGTCGAAGCAGATGGCGCACGGCCGCTGCAGGGCCCAGGGCAGAATGCCCTCGCGGAACTCGGTCACCTGCTTGCCGTCCCTGAGGACGATCGCGTCGCGGCCGATGAGATCAATGCGGCTGATATGGCTGTCCAGATTGACCCGGATGCAGGGCCAGTTCAGGCGCGCCGCGACCTGCTCGACATGGGTCGATTTGCCGGTGCCGTGATAGCCCTGGACCATGACGCGCCGGTTGTGCGCGAAGCCCGCCAGAATGGCGAGCGTCGTGTCGCGGTCGAAGCGGTAGGCCTCGTCGATGTCGGGGACATACTCGTTGCTCTTGCTGAAGCTCGGCACTTCCATGTCGATGTCGATGCCAAAACTTTGGCGCACCGAGACGGTCATATCGGGCTTGTCGAGAAAAACAGCTTGGCCGGTGGCCTGCGTCGCTTGGGCGGTCATGGCTGGATTGTCCGATTGTCCGGGGAGGGAAACGGCCCGCTAAGGTAGTGCGGCGGCCTTTAGAGTGGAATAGGCCTGATTAATTTCCTTGAGTCTTTCTTCGGCCGCCCGGTCGCCGCCATTGGCGTCGGGATGATGGCGTTTTACCAGGGCCTTGTAGCGGAGTCTGACCCTAGCCATGGTCACCGGCGGCTCGACCTCCAAAAGCGCGAGGGCGTGCTCCTCGCTCGCCGAAAATCGCCGCCGGTACGGCTCGGCCTCGACCGCCTCCTCCGCGCCCGCGAAACGGAAGCTGTCATGGCCCTCGCCGACTTGCCAGGGCGACCGTCCGCCGAGCGGCCAAGTGGGCCGCTCCCATACCGTGTCGCGGCGGATTTGGGACTCGATTTCGTCGACCGACATGCCCGCGAAGTAGTCCCAGGTGAGATTATACTGGCGGACATGGTCGAGGCAGAACATGTAGTAGTTGTTCAGGTCGGTTTTTGCGCGCGGGGCGCGGTAGATGCCTTCTGCCACGCAGCCGGGCGCGTCGCAATGCCTGGGCTGCTCCTCCGAACCGAAGAGCCGCCGCCGCCAGCCTTTGCCGTTCCCGCGCGCCATGCGCCCAAGTATGTCCGCCGCGCCCTTGGCGTGGCAAGATTTGCGAGCCATAGGGAGCGAAAGCCATGACCGTCGCCGAAACCATGCGCCGCAAGCTCGAATCCGGCTTTGCGCCGCTCGAGCTTACGATTACCGACGAATCCCACCGCCATGTCGGCCATGCGGGGGCGCGTCCGGGCGGCGAAAGTCACTTTCATGTCGCCATGGTGGCCGAGGCTTTTGCCGGCCTTGGCCGCGTCGAGCGCCAGCGGCGGGTGTACGCGGCCCTGACCGAGGAACTCGCAGGTCCCGTCCATGCCCTAGCCTTGGCCTTGCGCGCGCCCGGCGAAGGGCAATAAATCCTTGGTTAAGTTGAAAAAATACGTGGACGGAAAGGTTTCACAGTCGAGGAAAATACAATCAAAAGTAGCAATTAATTTTACAACACACGCGAGGCGTGATACGTCTTCCAGCCTGGGGCGTCTAGCGGACGAGGCGTTCACCGATGGAGGCGTCATGGCAAGCGCTTTGGTTTCGCGAAATATCACCGTCTCGGGCAGACGCACCAGTATGCGCCTTGAACCAGCCATGTGGGATGCGCTCGAGGATATTTGCCGGCGTGAGCGTTGCCGGCTGGCCGAGCTTTGCTCGGCCGTGGATTCGCACCGCGGCGCGTCGTCGCTGACCGCCGGAGTGCGCGTGTTCATTCTCGATTATTTCCGCAGCCGCGCGCGCCTGGCGCTGGTGGCGGGCGCGGACTCTCCCGTGCAAGCATTGGCGGCCGAACAGGCCCAGCGCGCCCTACAGGGTCGCTGACCGGCGCGGCCTACGCGCTCATTCGCCCGTGTAGTGTTCGGGCCAATTGCGTTTAATCACGGGGCTGTCGGGAGCATAGGCATGGCAGCTTCCGAGCATGCTCGGCTTGGCGCTCTTTTCCTCGCCCTCTTTTTTCTTCTGCCGCCGCGAGATCGTGGGCCAGATCGTCTGGTAGGCCGTGGTCGCGATCGGTCCGAGCAATTCGACGAGGTGGGTGCAGCCCTTGACCCCGCCCACGACCTCGCGCACCTGGCGGCGCCAGCCGGGGCCGATGCGGATGCCTTTGAGCTTGGTGAAGTTCGGCGTGATTTCGGCGCACATATTATACGGGCCGAAATCGGTCGAGGCCTCGGCTTCATGGATGAGCATCTCGCCGTCGATGGTGATGCGCAGCCACATCTCGTGCACGGGCACGCCCGGTTCGACGCGGCCGCGATCGCGGTTGTCGAAGCCGTAGGTCTTGGTGTCCACCAGATGGCCTTCGATATCCCAAAGCCCGTCGGCGCGTTCATAGCCGCGAATGGCAATGGCCCGAAGATGGGTTTCCTTGCGCGCGGTGGGCGGCGACAGGGGCATGGGCGTCTCCTTTTCGTGTTGGCGTCTGGACCGAGAATAGGCGCGCGCGGGCGAAGGAAAGGGCGCGAAAATCAATTGGAAGCGGTTGAACCGGCAGGCATGCTCGGATTCGAGGCTGGCGCCTCGTCACCGGTTTGCGGGCCGCCCCGGCGAAATTCCTGCGGCGGGCGAATCCGCACGGAGGTAATCTGGTTGCGATGGCGGCGCAGGACCTCGAAGCGAAAGCCATGGAATTCGAACACCTGGCCGGACTCCGGGATGACGCGAGATTCGCGCAGCAGCAGGCCGGCGATGGTCGCGGCCTCGTCTTCCGGCAAATGCCAGCCGAATTGGCGGTTCAAGTCGCGCACCGCGACCGAGCCGCGCACGACATGAGAGCCGTCCGGCTGGGGCCTGACGCCCGCGACCGGGGTTTCCTGCTCGTCGAAAATTTCACCCACGATCTCCTCGACGATGTCCTCAAGCGTCACGATGCCTTCATAGGCGCCGTATTCATCGACCACGACGGCAAAATGCTCGCGCTGCGCGCGAAAAGCCTTGAGTTGGTCGAGCAGAGAGGTCGAATCGGGAATGAACCAGGGCGGCGCCGCGAGCGCCGCCAGATCAAGGGGCTGCCCGTCGCCGGCATGCGCCCGCATGGCCTTGAGCGCGGTTTTTACGTTGAGAATGCCTACGATGTTGTCGTTTGTGTTCCGCCACAGCGGGATGCGCGTGTGAGGACTTTCCAGGATCTCGGTCACGATGGTCTCTGGTGGCGCATCGGCCTCTATGGCATAGACGTCCTTGCGGTGGGTCATCACGTCCGCGAGATCGAGTTCGCCGAGGTCGAGCACCGAATGCAGCATTAGGCGCGCCTCACCCTCCTCGGGCGTGGCCTCGGCGTGCAACTCGATGGTGCCGCGCAGTTCCTCCTCGATCGATTCCCGGCTGTGGTGGCCTTCGAGGCGTACGCCCATGCGTTTCAGGATGGCGCTGACGATGGCCTCGATGGCGCGGGTTACCGGAGCGAGAACCGTGACGATCACGGCGATGATCGGAGCCACGGCAAGCGCCGTGCGCACCGGGCGATAGATTGCGTATGTCTTCGGCAGGACTTCGCCGAAGACGACGATCAAGATCGTCATCGCCAGGGTCGCATAGGCGACGCCGTTCTCGCCGACGAGGGCGATCAGCACGCTTGTCGCGAGCGCGGACGCCGCGATGTTCACGACGGTGCCGCCAAGCAGCAGGGCGCCGATCAGCCGGTCTTGGCGTTCGCGCAGCCGGTTGACGGCCTGCGCGCGGCGGCTGCCGAGCTGCGCCAGGCGATGAAGGCGTGGACGCGAGGCGGCCGTCACGGCCGTCTCCGCGCCGTTGAAGAACGCCGAGCACATCAAGAGCACGGCAATGACGCCAAGCGTGATGTAAGCGCTGGTGTTGAGATTGAAGGAGATATCCGATTCCATGATTGTGTGACTGAGATTGCGTGGATGGGCTTGTGAAGCTGGGGCTGCGTGACGGGGGTGATTTAGCCGGGACTGCTTGGCTGGGATTGCGTACCTGGTTAATTTCCTCGCGTTCGTTACGGCACTATTCGGTTCGTGCCGCCGTCGCCGGGGCGCGACCGGCCGCTCATGGCTTCAAGCCGCCAGGGCGTCCTCGATGACCGGGAGCACGCGCTCGGCCGGCACGTCGTGCGCGACGAAGGCCCGACCGATGCCGCGCGCCAGAACGAAGGTCAGCCGACCATCCTGCACTTTTTTGTCTTGATGCATGTGTTGCACGAGGCGGCGCGCGTCCCATGCCCGCCCGCCAAGGCTCGAGAGTTCCGTCGGCAGGCCAGCTTCCTTGAGGTGGCGGCGCACGCGAAGCGCGTCCTCGGCGGCGCACAATCCAAGGCGAACGGACAGGTCGAAGGCCATGACCATGCCCACCGCGACGCCTTCGCCGTGGAGAACCTCGCCCTCATAACGCGCCTCGGCCTCGATCGCGTGGCCGAAAGTATGGCCGAGATTGAGCAGCGCCCGCTGGCCCGATTCGCGCTCATCGGCGCCGACGATGCGCGCCTTCGCCCGGCAGCTCACGCCGACCGCGCGGCCGCGCAGCGCGCCGTCGCCCGCCAGCAACGCGGCGGCATTGGTCTCAAGCCAGGCGAAGAACGAGGGGTCGTCGATCAATCCGTATTTCGCCACCTCGGCATAGCCCGCCAAGAGATCGCGGCGCGGCAGGGAATCGAGCATGCCCAAATCCGCGAGCACCAGGCGCGGTTGGTAAAAACTGCCGACCAGATTCTTGCCGTGCGCCGTATTGATCGCGGTCTTGCCGCCGACGGAGCTGTCCACCTGGGCCAGCAAGGTCGTCGGTACTTGGACATAGTCGATGCCGCGCAGCGCGATTGCCGCGGCGAAACCCGCGAGGTCGCCGATCACCCCGCCGCCCAGTGCCACGATGGTCGTCGTCCGCTCGATGCGCTTGGCGAGCAAGGCGTCCATGAGCCGCGCGAGATGGGCGAAATCCTTGGTTTTCTCGCCCGGCGGCAAGATGATTCGATCGTGCGCGATGGCTGCGCGGTCGAGCGCCGTCTCGAAGTCTGCGAGGTACAGGCGCGCGACGTTCTCGTCGCTGACCACGACCACGCGCGGACGGGCAAGCAGCTTCGCCAGATGGCCACCGGCCTCGGCGAGAAGGCCCGTGCCGATCAGGATGTCGTAGCCGCGCGCGCCCAGCTCGACCCGAATGCGTTCGGGCGCGCTCACGAACCGGTCCGTCTTCGTTGGACGTCCTCGGCCGGGCGCAGGAAATTCTCAAGCGCCGCGGCGACGCGCTCGGCCGTCACTTCGGCGGGAAGGTCCGCGCTTTCGACCGCGATATCGGCTTCGGCGTAAATCGGATGGCGCTCGGCGATCAGGCGCTCCAGCACCGCGCGCCGGTCGCCTTGTTTGAGCAACGGCCGATTGCCGCGTCGCGCGGTGCGGCGCATCAGCACCTCGAGATCGGCGCGCAGCCAAATCGACACCGCGCGTTCCTTAATCTTGGCGCGCGTGACCGGGTCCATGAACGCGCCGCCGCCCGTCGCCAGGACGTGAGGGGGATCGTCGAGCAGGCGCGCGATG
>JBJXGH010000027.1:0-27372 GCA_046153685.1 Alphaproteobacteria bacterium | reverse complement strand
TTTCGGCTATTCGACCGAGACCTGCCGCCGTATCGCGACCGCCGCCCGCAAGCCATGGGATAGCGTACGCGCCGCCGTGCCGGTGCCGGCAGGCGGCATGTCGCTCGACCGCGTGCCGGAGATGCTCGATTTCTACGGCCGCGATACCATGTTGTTGATCGGCGGGGCGCTATTGCTTGCGCGCGAGAACGTGACGCGCGCAACCGCCGATTTCGTCGCGCGCGTGCGCGATCATGTTCACCGCTAGGTTCGTCATGGCCGATTCGGGCGAGGGAAATACGGCACGACACGCGACGCCAGCGCCGCTTGCGGAATTGCGCGTGCGCGAGGAAGGCTTTCGCTGGGAACGCGTCGATCTTCTGGCCTACAAGCAGGACGGCGACGCCCCCTTCGCGGGCATCACGCGCCAAACCCTGTTCGCCTCGCCCGAACTCGGCTGTGAGCTGCGCTATTTCGAAGTCGAACCCGACGGCCACTCGACACTCGAGCGCCACCTTCACGTCCATGCCGTGATGATCCTGGGCGGAAGCGGGCATTGCCTGGTTGGCCGGCGCGTTCATGCCGTGCGCACCCACGATCTCGTGCATATCGCGCCCATGACCTGGCACCAGTTCCGCGCGACGCGCGGCGAGGCGCTCGGATTCCTGTGCATGGTGAACGCGAGCCGCGACAAGCCCCAATTGCCGAGCGCCGCCGAGCTTGCGGAACTGGCCGCCGAGCCGCATGTCGCGGCGTTTCTTGCCGGCGCGCCAATCGTCTAATTCGCGCCTAGACGATCGCTTTCAGGCCGCGCGGCACCGAGGCCAGGCATTCGTGCCCGGTTTCGGTCACGCGGAATGATTCGCTCGTCTCGAAGCCCCAATCGCCCTGCCACATGCCGAGAATCATGTGGAAGCACATGTTCGGCTCAAGCACGGTTTGGTCGCCCTGGCGCAGGCTGGCCGTGCGCTCGCCCCAAGTCGGCGGGTAGCCGATGCCGATGGGATAGCCGATGCGCGATTCCTTCTTGAGACCGTGCTTGGCCAAGGTCGCGCGGAATGCCGCCTCGACCTGTTCGCAGCTATTGCCCGGGCGCACCTGTTCGAGCGCGTGGTCCATGGCTTCAAGGATCGCCTTGTCCATGTCGAGGAGTTTTTGCGGTGGCGGGCCAAGATGGATGGTGCGCGCGAGTGGGCAGTGATAGCGCCGGTGGACGCCCGCGCATTCGAGATAGGTCGTCTGATCGGGCGCGATGATCTGGTCGGTCCAAGTCAGGTGCGAGGCCGAGGTCTGCTCGCCGACCGGCATGAAAATGGGCGTGGTGTAGTCGCCGCCGCCCTCGGCGGTGCCAGCCACCTGGACCTTGATGATCTCCGCCGCCACGTCGCATTGGCGCACGCCGGGGCGCATATGGGTGTAATACGCCGCCAACATCCGCTCGACCGTGCGCGCGGCCTTGCGCATGAGCGCAAGCTCGGCGTCGGATTTGACCAGACGCACCCAGTTGACCAGCAAATCCGCCGCCACCAGCCGCGCGTTCGCCAGCGCCGCCTCCAGGGTGTCGCGCGCGCGGGGCGAGAAGGTGAAGCAATCGTCGTTGAAGCCGATGCGCCCCTTGTCCCAGCCGCGTCGCGCCATTTCCTCGGCGACGAATTGCATGGGGTGGTTGGTCGGGTGCTGCACCAGATGATCGGGATAGGCGACGAGGTTCTCGGGCGCCATGTGGCAGGTGAGGCGCGCCCCGCCGCGGTCGAGCCCACGCCCGATCCACACAGCCTCGCCGTCCATCGCCAGGACGACGACTTGCGGGGTGTAGAAGCTCCAGCCGTCGTAGCCGGTGAGATAGTTCATGTTCGCGGGATCGGCCTCGACGAGCACGTCAAGGCCGTCTTGGGCCATGCGGGCGCGGACCTTGGCGATGCGGCGGGCGTATTCGTCGGGAGCAAAAATCATCTCGTATCCTTTTCGTGCGGCCGTGCGCGGATGGCGCGGCTCCGTATTGCGGCCAGAACGCGCAAAGCGAATCAGTAGTCGCGGTCGATGCGATAGGGTCGCATGTCGATGGGGGTTGCCTGGCCCGTAACCATTTGCGCGATCAGCCGCCCCGTGACGGCCCCCGTGGTCAGTCCCATATGGCTGTGGCCGAAAGCGTAATACACGTTCTTGAAATGGGGCGAGGGGCCGATCACGGGAATCGAATCGGGCGTCAGCGGACGCTCGCCGAACCACTCGGTCATGCCCTCGGTGCTGAGCGCGGGCAGAACCCGCTTGCCCCAGGCAAGAACCATCTTCGACTGGCGCCAATCGGCCGGCGCGTCCACGCCGGGAAAAGCCGAGGCGCCGACAATGCGCAAGCCCGTATTCAAGGTCGTGATCGCGATCTTGGCCGAGCCGACGACCACGGTGTGACGGGTTTCGACTCCGGGATTGGGTAAGGTCACGTGATAGCCGCGTTGGCTTTCGAGCGGCACTCGGCTGCCGAGTTTTTTCGCGAGCTTATGCGACCAAGCGCCAGCCGCGATCACCACCGCATCGGCCTGGTAGCGACCTTTTTCGGTGACGACCGCGCCGACGCCGTCCGCGGTTTTTTCAAAATCGTGCACCTCGGCTTCGATCAGCTTGGCGCCGCGCGCGCGCAGATGGGCGAAAAGCCCGACCGAGATGTCGTAGGGATTGGCGACCGAATGCCAATCGGGTTCGAGGATGGCGGCCTGCCAATCGCGCGACACCGCGGGCTCGGTTTGGCGCAGCATGTTCTCGTCGAGCTCGGTGAATTCGAAGCCGTTGTCGCGCCGCCCGCGCCAGAACGGCCAATCCTTCATCAACGCGGCCTTGTCCCGGTAAAGCCACAGCCCGCCATTGTGGCGCACGAGGTGCAGCAGGCCGGCGTCCTTGAATAACGGCTCCCAAGCCTCGTAGGCGGGTGGCATGAAGGCGGCGAGGGCTGCGGTGCATTCACGCACGCGCTCGGGCCGGCAATTGCGCCAGAACTGCCAGAGAAACGGCGCCAATTGGGGGAAATGCGACCAGCGCACCGAAACCGGGCCTTCGGGATCGACCAGGTACTTGAAGTATTTCTTCATCAGGCCCGGCATGGCGAGGGGCAGGACGAAGGTGCCTGCGATGGTGCCCGCATTGCCGAATGACGTCGAGCGGCCCGGCGGCACGCGGTCGATCAGGGTGACGTCGTGCCCGAAGCGCTGCAGATAGCTCGCACAGCCAAGACCGACCACGCCCGCGCCGACGACGATGATCTTTTTGCCCATCCCTCGCTCCTTGGCGCTGTGTGCGATCGAAGCAAGGCTAGCGACCGGGCCTGTCTCGGCGCAAGGGCCGGCACGCAATGCCGGCACGCAATGCCGGCACGCAATGGTGGACGGCGGCGCGCCATTCTGGATGAATGGCGCCTCGATGGCTGGCTTTGCGAGGCGGTCGTCGCGTTTTGTTTCGATCGGCACGAGAGGAGCCAAGAGTTGTCCAAGCATCGTTCCAAGTTTGATGCGGGAAAATTCGCCGACGCCGCCGAGGCTTCCCATACCCTGCCTGCCCAATGGTATTGGGACCCGGCGATTTACGAGCGCGAGCGCGAGGCGATCTTTGCGCGCAGCTGGCTGTACGCCGGCCCAGCAGCCGAGTTGGCGGAGCCGGGCAGCTATGCGACCGCCGTCGTCGCCGGGCGCGACATCGCGATCGTGCGTGGGCGTGACCGCGTGCTGCGCGCTTTCCATAATGTATGCAGCCACCGGGCGCATCGCCTGCT
Organism: Alphaproteobacteria bacterium; assembly: GCA_046153685.1. Taxonomy (GTDB): domain Bacteria; phylum Pseudomonadota; class Alphaproteobacteria; order CADEGL01; family CADEGL01; genus CAMAPP01. The sequence goes on along the minus strand of JBJXGH010000027.1, from coordinate 23,633 downwards.
CGACGGCAAGGGCCGGCGCAGTGTCATCGTCTGCCCGTATCACAATTGGTCCTATGACATCGACGGTGCATTCAAGACCGCGCGCGGCATCGAGGGCGCGCACGGCTTCGACCGCCGCGCGGCGGCGCTCAAGGAGGTGCGTGTCGAGATCTTGGCGGGATTGCTGTTCGTCAATCTCGATTTGGGCGCGCGGCCGCTCGGCGAAATCGGCGGCGCCATGGCGCGCGAGATGGCGGAGCGTTGCCCCGGCCTCGATCGCCTCACGCTCGCCCACTCGCACCGGGTCGAGACGCGCGCGAACTGGAAGGCGCTGGTTGACAACGATCTTGAGTCCTACCACGTCGCCTCGGCCCATCCGGCGCTTGCGGAATTGCTCGACTATTCGACGTTTCGGGTCTGGGAGCACGAATTCACCACCAGCCACGTCATGGCGGGCGCCGTGGGCGACAACCGCGCCTATGCGGTCGGCGCAGACGATCCGGTGCAAAATGCGATCTACACTTGGCTGTGGCCGAACACGGCGTTCTTCATTTCGCCCGGTCGCAACAATCTCGCGGTGTTCCAGATGGTCCCCAAGGGGCCGGAATTGACCGAGCAGGTATGGGATTTCTATTTCGAGGACGCCGAACTCAATGACGCCGAGCGCGCGATGGTGAACTATACCTGCGATATCCTCATTCCCGAGGACGCGGGGTTGTGCGAGAACGTGCAACGAGGCCTAAGGTCACCCGGTTACCGGCAGGGGCGGTTTGTCGTCAATCGCGCCAACCCCGAATTGTCGGAGCACCACGTCCACATGTTCCAGAAACTCGTGCGCGACGCCGTGCTGGGTGCTCCCTAGGAAGGCCCGAATTGCTCCCCTGGTCCTGGTTTCTCGCGCGCGCCTACAACGTCCAAAGAGTGGACGACCGCGCCTTTCGCGCTGCGCAAATTTATGGCGGCCACGTGCGCACGCTCGCGCGCGATCTCGGTCTTGGAACGATGCTCAATCTGCGTGGCCCCAATCCGAACGCGTCCTGGTACCGGAACATGCGTGAAAGCTGCGTGGGTCTAGGGATCGACTTCGCCGAAATTTCGCTGTCGTCCAAGCGCCTGCCCGAACGATCGCCGCTCGTCGATTTGCTCGCCACGCTCGATTCCGCGCGCGCGCCCGTTCTCATGACGTGTTCGGGCGGGGCGGACCGGACGAGCCTGGCCTCGGCTCTCTTGGTCTTGCACCGCACCGGCGATCTCGCTCTCGCCCGGCGCCAGATGCGGATGTTTCCCTATCTGCATCTGCCCAAGCCCCATCAGCGCTGGATTCGAGTTTTCCTCGATTTCTACGTTGCCGATTCGGGCGGGCGGGCGCTCGCGCCTTGGCTCGCCGAGGCGTACGAGCCCGCGCGCTTCGCCGCCTTCATGCGCGCGCGCGGCCAAGCCGGCTATTGGTTGGAATAGTGCTTAATCGCGCAATTCGGGCGCCTCGCCCGTGCCGAAGACGCGCGCCGCGTTGCGCCAGGCAATCGCCTCTGCCGTCTCGCGCGGCAATTGCGCGAGATAGCGCCGGTGCTCTTCGACGATCTCGCCGTAATTGTCCCAGCGCGCGGTGATATAGGTATCGGTTCCGACCAGGAAGCGCTGGGGATGGGCGAGAAACAGCGCGCGCCAGGACGAATCGAGTTTCCCGCCCGGCGCGATATCGCCTGTCCGGAACGACAATTCGACCAGCAGGCTGGGATGGCGTTCCAGCATGTGCGCGACGATCTCGGGCGGCTCGGTCATGCCCGCATGGGCCCAAAGAATCTTGAGGCGCGGCTCGAGCGCGAACAAGGCGCGCACCGGCCGGGCGTCGGAATGGATGTGGATATACAGATCGCGTTCGATCGCGAGTTCGACCACGCGCTTGGCTCCCCTGGTGGCGACGAGGGCCGGGTCGAAGAGATGGAATTCGCCGATGCCGGCATAGCGGCCCGCGGTCAGGCGCGTTTCAAGATAGTCGGCAAGGTCGGGATCGCTTGTCCAGTTCGACGAGCCGATGGTGCCGCGATAGGGCCGCAGCATGGGCACGAAACGCCGAGAATCGGCGCGCGCCAGCGCGAGCGAGCCGTCATCGGGCGTGCTCGACACCAAGGCGCGCGGGACACCAGCCGCCTTGAGCGCGGCGACGACGTTTTCGGGAGGGTGGGAGGTCCAGGCGGGTTGGCTGTAATGCACATGCGCGTCGAATATCGGCAATTTGGAGTGCGCTGGCGATTGCGCCTCGACCGGCGCGGACGCGCTCAGCGCGGCAAAAACACAAATCGCAAAGACGATCGCCGCCCTGGCGCGCGGAACGCATGTCCGGGCCGCGAAAGCCAGGGTTCCCGGACGCGAAGCGGCGCGCATGGACAGGTCGGCCACCGAACGCGCGCGGCGGGTTAACCCTGTTGGATGGCCGAGAGCAGCCAGCGTCCGGACGCGCCGCGCACGAAGGTCCAGAACTCGATCGTTTCGGCGCGCGCGGTCTTGCTGCCGCTCGACACGCGATCGGTTTCGGTTTCGACCGTGTAGTCGAGCGCACTCCAGCGCATGGCCAATGTTGCGTAGTCGAGCGTACCCTCGCGCCAGGCCTCGGCCAGATCGCCCTGTTCGAGTTTCACGTCCTCGATGCGATTCGATAGCCCCGCCGAGGCGTCGTCGGTCAGTTGTTCGTTGAAATAGGACACCATCTCGGGCGAGGCCAAGCGGCGCAGGGCCGCGATGTCGGCGCGCGAAAACGCGGTCTGCACTTCGGCGAGCATGCGCTCGAAGGTGTCGAAATCCGCCTTGGCAAGACCGATATCGTCCTTGATTTGCGCGGCGGCCGCCGGCGCGGCGGTTTCGTCGATCCGGCCGGTGCGGACGTCCAGGCGCGCGGTATCGACGACGGGGCCGCCGAAATTGCGCGCCGTGCCCGCCTCGCGCGCCATCGAGATTTCGCGGCCTCCTGCGCCGGCAAACGCTTGCTGGGCGGCGCGGCGGCGGAGGAAACCAATCAACAGCCAGATCGCGCCGCCGATCAGTGCGAGCTGAAGCATGAGGCCAATTCCACCAGCCAATCCCAAGCCGCCGAGATTGAGGCCACCGCCGAACAACATGCTGCCGATGCCCGCGCCGACAAGGCCGCCGAGCAGGCCCGAGGCGAAGGGGTTGCGTTGGAAGAACGAGGGCTGGGCCTGAGCGCCCGCGCCAGAGGCGGCGGTTGGCGCTTGTGCCGCGCCCGGATTGGCGGCGTTCGGTTGTGTCGCGCTGCGCTCCATCGGTTTGGCGGCGGGTGCGGTCTGGGTTGCCGGAGGCGCCTGATAGGTGCGCGTCCCCCGGCTGCCCATGCTGGAGCCGCGGCCGGCGCGCGCCTCGGCAAGGGCGGGCAACACCGCCACCGAGACCACCAACATCGCCATCAGCCAATATTTCCGCGTCATGAATCCTGCCCCCGCCATGATCGGTGCGACGAACTGTTTACACCCAATCGGTCCGAATAACTTAGGGCGAATGCCCCGGCACGCCAGTGGCTCGCTCCTGGCGGCGTCCTGAATATCTACATGTTATTGATATTTTTGTGCTATTTTTATTTTTTGTCTATGACTGCACCCATCATCGGCTCCGAAGATTTGAACGTCCGAGCTGCTTGTCCGTGCCGCGATCGTTGATCGGGGATGCCATTTTCGCGGGCGCGACCCTCTAAGCATATGTGGTGAAAGGGGATTAACCTTTGGTTAACCATATATGCGGAACCTAGCGCGGAGACCGGCATCTTGCCCGAGCGCGTGAAATAACGCCTTAATGGGAAAGATAAATATCCGCTATTCGGCGCCGTCAAGGCGGGCCGGTGGGGAAGAAGGAAGAAGGCGGAGCGGCGATGTCCCATATCGTCATCATCGACGACCGGGTAACCAACCGAAACATCTTGGTTCGATTGGCGCAATCCTTGGACAAGGATGTCGATGTCCGGGCCTTCTCCGACCCGCAATCGGCGATCGAATGGTTCGCCGACCGTACCCCCGATTTGGTCGTCACCGATTACAAGATGCCGAGCATGGATGGCGACGCGTTCATCCGTGAGTTCCGCCGCCTGCCATTTTGTTTCGACGTGCCCGTGATGGTGGTGACGGCGTACGAAGATCGCGATTTCCGCTACCGGGCGCTCGATGCGGGCGCCACGGATTTCCTGCTGAGCCCCGTCGATCACAACGAGTTTCGCGCGCGCGGGCGCAACCTTCTGACGTTACGCAAGCAGCAGGATATCATCCGCAAGCGCGCGCTGACTCTCGAACAGAAGTTGCGCGTGTCCGACCGGATGCACCGCCAGGCCATCCACACCAGCACCGAAATGCTGCGCCTGGTCGTCAACACCGTGCCCGCGATGATCTGCGCCACCGATGACGCGGCGCGAGTAGAATTCATCAACGACTATCTCGCGAGCTTTTTCGCCATCGATCCCTCCGCCGCGATCGGCAAGACGCTCGGCGAGCTTATCGGCCTCGAATACGGCAAGCGCCACACCGATCTCGACCGGCGCGTGATCGCGGCCGGCCGCACGCTCCACGGCATCGAGGAAACCGTAACCAGCCATACGGGCGAGCAGGCGAGCTTCCTCACGACCAAAGCGCCGCTCCGCGACGCGGCCGGGCGCATTGTGACCATCGTTTCCGTGTCGCTCGACATCACCGAGCGGCGCGAGCGCGAGCGTTTGTTGCATGAAAAATCTCTGTTGCTGCGCGCCACCACCGACTCCATGGCGCAGGGCATGGTGGCCTTCGACGCCCAGCTCAACGTCCAGATGTCCAATCACCGGGCGATCCAACTTCTAGCCGTGCCGGAGGGCATGCTGCGCCCGGGCGGCACGTTCCAGGCGGTCATCGATCACGGCGTCGCGCGCGGCGATTACAGTCCGGGCGAGGCGGTCGAGATCGCGCGGCGCTATCATCAGATGGTCCGCCGCGGCGTCGCCTTTCAGATCGAGCGCGAACGCTCCGACGGCACGGTGGTCGAAATCCGCGGCAATCCCATGTCCACGGGTGGCGCTGTCGTCACCTACACCGATATCACCGAAATAAAGCGGGTCGAGCGCGAGCTGCGGCATGCCAAGGAGACCGCGGAACGCGCCAACCAGGCCAAGTCCGAGTTCCTCGCCCATATGAGTCACGAGTTGAAAACCCCACTCAACGCGATCATGGGTTTTGCGGAACTGATGAAGAGCCAAGTTCTGGGCCCGCTCGGCAATCCGCGCTACCGCGAGTATTGCTCTGACATCTTCACCAGCGGCGGCCATCTGCTCAATCTGGTGAACGACGTCCTCGAACTCTCGAAGCTCCAGGCGGGCCAATTGGGCCTGATCGAGGCCGAGATCGATGTCGGCGCCACCGTTGAGGCGGTGCTCGACGGACTGAGAGTCGCCGTCGACCAGGGCAAGCTCGGGATCGAGGTGCGCATTCCCCCCGGTTTGCCGCTTTACCGGATGGACGTGGACAAGTTTCGCCAAGTCCTCATCAACCTGATTTCGAATGCAATCAAGTTTACCCCCGAGGGTGGACGAATCTCGATCGGTTTGTGCCTTGCGGCCGATCGCGGGCTGCGGATCGAGATCGCCGATAACGGCGTCGGCATCCCCGCGGATATCCTGGCGCGTGTCCAGCATTCCTTTGGCCACCCGAACGTCGAACGCGCGCGCGCGCGCAGCGGCTCGGGCCTGGGGCTGCCGCTGGCGATCGAACTCTCCAAGCTGCACGGCGGGCGGTGCGAGATCGAAAGTCGGGTCGGCGAGGGGACGACGGTCGTGCTGTGGTTCCCGCCCGAGCGTGCCGTGCGCCAGCTCGGTATCGCTTGAGGGCCAGGGTCGGAAAGGCGGGCGAGACGATGAGCGAGTCGAGCGGAAAATCTCCGATGCGCGCGGGCCTCAAGGGTAGGTTGCTCGGTCGCCTGAAGGGCAGGCCCGATAGCGAACATCAGCAGGCGATCATTCGTTGCGTCATCGTCGCCCTGCTCGCGCTCTATTTCGGACTACTGGGCGACTCACCCGCGGGGTCGGAATCCGATTTCCGCATGGGTTTCCGCTACGCCCTCGGCTATCTGGCAATGGCGATCGCGATCGTCGTCTGGATTTTCGCCGATCCGCGCAAATGCGTGCCCCGCCGCTTCGTGGCCATGGTCGGCGATCAGACGACGATGTCGGCTCTGCTGTACTTCGGTGGCGAAGGGGCGGCCGCGATCTATCCGCTCTATCTATGGATCACGTTCGGGTACGGTTTTCGCTACGGCGCGGCGTATATTTGGCCCGCCGCCGGCATCAGCATGGCGGGGTTCTTTGTCGTCGCGTTGACGACGGATTATTGGAATCTCGGCCACCCGCTTTCGGTCGGCCTTGTCCTGGCGTTGCTCGTCCTGCCCGCCTATGTCTCGACCCTCATCAAAAAAGTCTATGAGGCGAAGGCCCTGGCCGAGGAGGCGAACAGGGCGAAGAGCCGCTTCCTCGCGAACATGAGCCACGAACTGCGCACGCCGCTCAATGCCATCATTGGCATGAGCGATTTGCTGCGCGGCACGCGTCTCGATGCCGAACAGCGCGACATGACCCGCACCGTTGGCAGCGCGGCGCGGGCGCTCCTGTCCCTGATCGACGACATCCTCGATTTCTCGCGCATCGAGGCGGGAAAATTTACGGTCGAGCTTGCCGATTTCGATTTGCACGCCGAACTCGCCGAGGTCGCCTCCATCATGCGGCCGCAAGCGACGAAGAAGGGCCTCGAGCTTTGCGTCCATTTCGGCGCGGACGTGCCCCATCGCCTCACGGGCGATGTCCGCCATTTGCGCCAGGTGCTGCTTAATCTGCTGGCGAATGCGATCAAGTTCACCGAGCGCGGCGTCGTTGCCCTCGCGGTTTCGGTGGTGGGGAAGTCAGCCGGCGAGAGTGTGATGCGGTTCGATGTTTCCGACACTGGAATCGGCATCGCGCCCGAGCACAGTGCGCGCATCTTCGAAAGCTTCACCCAGGCCGATGACGCAACCAACCGGCGCTACGGCGGCACCGGGCTCGGTCTCGCGATCGCCCGCCAGCTCGCGCTGCTGCTGCGCGGCAGCATCGGCGTCGAGAGCGTGCTTGGCGAGGGCAGCGTGTTCTGGATCGAGGTTCCGCTGAGGCGGCGCGACGGCGAGGGCGAGCATGAAGCCGGAGTGCGCGTGATGGCACTGACCGCCGACGCGGCATTGGCGCGGACGCTCGCGGCGCATTTTGAAGGCCGTCATGCCGATTTCACTCTCGCGGCCACGCTCAGCGAGGCGGCGGACGGGATGACTGGTATGTTGGCCATCGGGGCGGCGCGCCAGGTGGTGTTGGTTGATATGCGCGCGCCAGGCGTCGCAGGCGCGGACCTGCCGCGAGCATTGCGTCTGGCTGGCCTGCGGGCGCCCTGTCCGCTCGTGCTTCTTCTGCCCCAGGGCGCGGATCGGCTCGATGCCAGGACGCTCGCGCGCCGCTATATCGCGGTGGTTGAATTGCCGTTCGAAGCGCCGGCGCTGGACGACGCCGTGCACGCCGCATTGACGCTCGATCCGGCGCGCATCGAGGCCGCTGAACGCACATCCGATGCCGCGCTCGAACCCCGGCGCAAGGGCCTCAAGGTTCTGGTTGCGGAAGACAATCCGGTCAATCGCAAGGTCACGGCAAAAATCCTGGAGCGCGCCGGACACAGCGCGGTCATGGCCGTGACCGGCGACGAGGCGCTCGATTTTCTCGAGCGCGAGCGGTTCGACGCGGTTCTACTCGACGTCAACATGCCAGGCACGAGCGGTTTGGACGTGGTCAAACTCTATCGTTTCTCGCGCGTCGGCGAGAAGCGATTGCCGATCATCGCGCTCACCGCGGATGCGACGCCCGAGGCGCGCAAGCGGTGCGAGGAAGCGGGCATGGACGCCTATCTCACCAAGCCCGTGGACGCCGCCCGGGTCATCGCCACGATCGATTCTTTGGTGACGGGCGATGGAGCGGCGACCTCATCATCGGACGTAGGCGAGGAACGCGTCGCCGACATCACCAAGCATCCCCGCTTCCTGGCGGATGCCCAGCCCGTGGTGGACGTGAAGGCCTTGGAGGACCTCGAGCGCCTGGACACCGACGGCGATTTTCTTGGCGAGATCATCGGCGAATTCATTACAGACACCCGCAAAGTCCTCGCCGAGCTGTCCGTCGCCGTTGACATGGACGACGTCCAGGGCTTTCGCTCGGGCGTGCACGCGCTGCGCAGCAGCGCGGCCAATGTAGGCGCCGCGCGCCTGCATCGACTGTGTTCGTCGATCGATCAACGCGGCTCGCGCGACATCGCCGAGAGCGGCCAGGTGCTCGACCGGCTCAAGGAGGAGTTAGCCCGCTTCCAGGTCATGGTCGAGCGCTACCTAGCCGATCGCCGCGACCGCGACCATCTCTCCTAATCGTCGCGAACGCGGCGATCGTCACCGATCTAAGTGGCGGTCCGCCGCGGCTTTGCGCCGCCCTCTTACTCCGCCGCCACGGACAGGCCCGCAACTTGCGCCCAGCGCCGGTCCTGCGCCGCGGCGAGGCGTTCCATCTTGCGCAGATCGCTCGATTCGAGCTCGAACGCCGTTTCGACCCAAAGATCGGTGATGTCGATCATTTCCTCGCGCGAGATCGGCTGCACCATGCGGCGCACCTTGTGCACCGCGCAGATTGCGGCGTAGCGGCGGTCATTTTCCTCGATGTAGTCGTAAATCGCATCGACACCTCGGCCGTCCTCGACGACGATATCGACCACGCCCAGGGCCTTGAGCTCCTCGGCTTGGTAGAGGCGGCCGGATAGGATCATGCTCTCGGCCTTGACCGGGCCAATGCGCCGCGCGAGCAAGCTATAGGCTCCCATGCCGGGGAACAGATTGAACAGGATTTCCGGCAAGCCGAACTTGGCGCTCTTCTCGGCGACGATGACATCGGCGGCAAGGGCGCATTCGAAGCCTCCGCCCAGCGCGTCGCCTTGTACGAGCGAGATGCTGGTCAAAGGCAGGCCCATGTTCGTCGCGCGGGGATGCTGCACGTCGATGCAGGCATGGGCGTAACGACGCAGCCCGGCCTTGTCCTTGGCGCGGATGAGTTCGACGAAATGCGGCAGATCGCCGCCGAGATTGAAGATGCCGGGCAGCTTTGATGCCATGACGACATGGCGGATAGGCTTCTCGCCTTCGCCGGATTCGGCGAACGCCGACTCGACCCAGCGCTGGGCGGCACGCATTTCGGTGAGCAGACTGAAGGTGAAGCTCGGCCGGCTCGTCGGCTTCATATACTGCCAGAAGGTCCGCGTGCGCGTGTCGAGACGCACCTCAAGCTCGTTAAAGCGCGGCATTTCGCTTGTCGGCAGCGCTCCATCGGCTTGGCGACGAATAGAACGCGCGGCTCCAAAGGGGGGAAAACTCTGCTTTACGACCGTCATTTTCCTTCTCCATGATTTCGGGTTTTGGTTGTGCGGGAACTGCCGCTCCCATGCGGAAAAGGATGCGCGTCACTAATGACACGCGCAAGATGTCCGGCCCCCAAAATTCTTAAAAAACCCTTGATAGGATTGAAAATTTTTGAATTTTCCATGACCCATGCGTGGCGAATTGCGAAATCCATTTTATGTCGCCCGACATGTTTGGGAGGCTCGCGCGGTGCTGTGGATGTGCGATTCATCCGGATTCACCCCAAGAAGTCGCGCGCGCCATGCAAACCAAAGCGCGTGGGCGCGCCGCGCATTGCGATTTGCACCGCATGGCGCCTCGTAGGTAGGTTGTACTTTCGTTTGCGAGCGGCCCTGGCGCGAACGGTACTACGAAGATCGGCCCCGGCAGGCGGCGCCAAGAGCGGGCATTGCACGGACATGGCCGCAGGCTAATCTTGCGTCCGCGCGATGGTGTTGCCCATTGCCGGGTCTTCTTTGTCGGCCGTCGATCGCCAGCCACCAAACAATTGGGGAATTACGTGCAATACGACATCGTCATCGTGGGCGGCGGCTCCGCCGGTTGTGTGCTTGCCAATCGCTTGTCGGCCGATTCCCGGCGCGAGGTCGCGCTGCTCGAAGCCGGTCCGGACACGCCGGCCGAGCACATGCCCCAATCGCTCTACGATGCGTCCTTCCTGCCCGATTATTTCGAGCCCACGCGCTACTGGACGAAACTCGAGGCCTATATGGACCCCATCGGCAATAAGACGCCGGAGGAACTGGCGTCCACGGCGAAGGCGCGGCGTTACGAACAGGCGCGCGTGCTTGGGGGCGGTTCCGCGGTCAATGGTCAGGTTGCGATTCGCGGCATCCCCTCGGATTACGACGAGTGGGACGCGATGGGCGCGACGGGCTGGTCGTTCAAGGATTGCTTGCCGTACTTCAACAAGCTCGAACGCGATCTCGATTTCGACGGCCCCTACCATGGCAAGCAGGGGCCGATTCCCATCCACCGCATCTTCCCGCCCGATTGGGGCGGCTTGTCGATCGGATTTCGCGACGAGGTGGTGCGCCGCGGCGTACCTTATGTCGATGATTGCCACGCCCATTTTGGCGATCAGGTCTTTCCCTTCACGCGCAACAACGCCTATTTGCACCGCGTCTCGACCGCGACGGGTTATCTCGACGGCGCCACGCGCCTGCGCAAGAATCTGCACATTCTCGGCGGCAGCTTCGTCGATTCGCTCGTCTTTGAGGGCCGCCGCGCAGTCGGCGTGTGCGTGCGCCGGCAGGGCAAGAGCGAAACCATTCGGGGCCGCGAGATCATCGTGTCGTGCGGCGCCATCCATTCGCCCGCGCTCTTGATGCGCGCGGGTATCGGCCCGGGCGACCACCTGAAGGCCATGGACATCGCGGTGCGCCTCGACCGGCCGGGCGTGGGCGCGAATCTTCAGGACCACCCCCTTGTCGGCTTCGGCCTGCATCTCACCCCCGAGGGCCGCATGGCTGAGACTCTGCGCTGTAATTTTCTCATGCACATGCGCTGGTCGTCGAACTACGAGGGCTGCACCGCGACCGACATGAAGCTGTCGATTTCGAATCGTTTTGCCTGGAGCCGCATGGGCCATCGCCTGGGCACCGTCCAGTTCGGCCCGAACAAGGCGTATTCCAAGGGCTTCGTGCGCCTGAAGACGTCGTCGCCCGACGACGAGCCGCTGGTCGCGTTCAACCTGTTGTCGGATCCGCGTGATCTCGAGCGCACCAAATACGCCACGCGCTATGTTTACGACATCCTGATGAACAGCCCGGTCAAGGCGATGTACCACGAGGTTTGGCCGGGGATTTACGCCGATTCGGTGCGCAACCTCCAGCCGCAAACCAAGCTCAACGAGCTCAAGACGAATATCGCCGCCTATCTGTTGGATCTCGGAGGGCCCGCACGGCGTTTCGTGCTCAACATGGCGATCAATCGCCGCTACGGCATTCACGCCATCATCAAGGACGAAAAGCTGATGGAGGAGTGGTTGCGCGAGGGCGTGCAGGGCGATTGGCATGCCTGCGGCACCTGTCGGATGGGCCGCGCCGACGACCGGATGGCGGTGGTCGATCCGGTCGGCCGCGTTCACGGCCTCGATGGCTTGCGCGTGATCGACGCCTCGATCATGCCGTCCGTTCCGTGCGCCAACACGAATATCTCGACCATCATGATCGGCGAAAAGCTCGCCGACGCGATCGCGGGCCAAGCGGCGGCTTCTACATGACGCGGGGGGTGGCCATCTTTGCGGCGCTCGCCGGCGCGGCCTTAGCGGCCGCTTCGGCGCTGGCGCTGCGTTATCTCTTCATCGAACCGGCCGCGATGGGTCAGGTATGCCTTGTCTCGCCTGCGCCGTGGTGGTGCCCATTGCGCGACTTCGTGGTGCGCGCTTTCCGCGCCGAGGGATTCGGTTTTCTGGCGCTCGCCATGGCGGGCGTCGCGCTGTTTCTGCCGGGACGAGTGTGGGGCGTGCTGGCGGTCTTTGCGGGCGTGTTCGGCCTCGTGCTTTACAATGCGGGGCTCGGCGCCGTCGGCTTGCTCGTCGGCTTGCTCAGATTGATTCGCCCCTAGGGGGCGTGATTGGCGCCTAGTTGGAGTTGGGGGAACGCTGTCCCCAGTCGATCGCGCGCGCCAGGCCGCTCCACGGCCAGGCAAGCAACAGCGCCGTCGCACACCAGCCGATCGCTTGCCAGTTCTCCGGCCCCTCGCGCACGCCCACGGCCACCGCCGCGGCCGCCAGGATGCGGCCAAGCCAGCGTTCTTCCGTGCCGTCGGCGGCGGGAGTTGCGCCCATCAGCGCAAAGGCGAAGGCGGGAACGATGAAGGCCGCGGTCGGGAAGTCGCGGTAGCGTGGATCGACCGCGAGCGCGAGGCAGGTCGCCGTCGCGCCGAGAACGGCAGCGGCTTGCAATGCGCCGAGCCAGAACCCGCCTTCTGGCGTCGATTGCCAGGGCCGCGCCACGCGCTTGAGCACCGCCCGCAAGGACGCGCGTGGGACGCTTCGCAGCGTGCCGCGCGCGGCTCCCTCGCACGCGGCCCACGCGCTCGCGGCCGCCAGGGCCAAGGTCAGCGCGCCCAGCAGCCAGGCGCGCGCGCCCAGACTCGTGATCGCGACGAAGCGCGCGTATTCGACCATGGTCGCGGCGGTGGCGAAGCCGAGCAAGGCATAGCCCGCCCAGCCCCAGCGGCTAAAGCGCGCCTTCCGCGACAGGGCGAGCGCGAGTGCAAGCCCGCCGAGCGCGCAATTTGCCAGCCAATACATGCGCCACGCGCCCACTTCACGCACCGGGCCCGAAAAGGCGAACTTCGCAGCGCGGGCACCGTCGTACAGCCCCCAATAGCCGCCGACCGTTCCTTCCTGGCCGCGCTTCCAGGGCTGGTCGAAGGCTTCGATGAGGTTGTATTCGAGACCCCGTTCCTCGGCGAAGGCGACGAATTCGCGCACGAAGCGCGCCTGGTTGACCAGGCTCGGCCGCGCGCCCTCGCGCATGCGCCCGGCGCTCGGCCAGCCGGTTTCGCCGATCAGCAGGGATTTGCCGGCGAAGGCGGCGGTCATTTTCGCCAGGATATTACGCACGTGGTCGGTCGCGCGCGCGATATCGATGGGGTCGTCCTCCCAATAGGGCAGAATATGAATGGTGACGAAATCGACCGATTCGGCGAGCGGGGCATTGCGCAGCCAGAATTCCCAGACATCGGCATAGCTTACGGGCACGGACGTTTCGTCCTTGGCCCGGCGCAGCATCGCACCGAGCGCCTCGGGCGGCAGTTCGCGGCGTAGCAGGGTCTCGTTGCCGATGAGGAGCGCGCGCACCGTCTCGGGGTATTGGTTGGCTAGCGCGACCACGCGCGCAAGCTCGGCTTCGTTGCGCGCGGCGTCCCGGCCGATCCAGGCGCCGAGAATGACCGTGAGGCCGTGGCGCGCGGCGATCGGCACCACCGCGTCCTGGCCGTAAGCGGTCGAGTAGGTGCGCACGCATTCGAAACGCTGGGCCAGCAAGGCGAGATCGGCCTCGATCTGGGCGGGCGCGATCATCAAGGCGGGATCGGCCGGGCTTTGAGCGTCGCGGAATGGCGCGTAAGACACGCAATGCAGTTTCGGATGAGGTGCGTCGGCGAGCGAGACGGGCCGACCCTGCCACCACCAATAGCCGAAACTGATGGCGATCGCGGCCGCGAACGCGGGCAGGGCCCACCAGCGCCGAGCGGAAGTCGAAGCGCTCACTTCGTCCCCCCTCAGAGGTTGATGCCGATCGCGCGGAAGAAGCCGACGAATACGGCCAAGGCCGTACCGATAATTGCGCCGACGAGGATAACCGAAATCACGGAAACGATGAAGCCGATCAGCACGGCGAGGCCGTCATATTCGATGATCCCGAGCGCCATGATCACGATGGCGATCGCGGGTAAAAGATTGCCGCCGAGAATCGGCAGGGTGAGAATCAGGCCGAGGCCCACCATGATGACGCCCAGCAAGCGCTCCGCGATGCCGCCCGCCGCAAAGCGCCAGCGCGGCAGGCAATAGCGCTCGAGGCGCTCGATATGTGGCAGGGCCTTGGCGATTATGTGGTTGAAATCGGCCCGCCCGACGCTCTGATTCAAGATGAAACCGGGCAGCCAAGGCCGGGCGAAACCCAGGATCATCTGAAACCCGGTGAGCATGATCAGCAGGCCGAAGGGGGTGGATAGGCCCGGAATGGGAATGGCGCAAGGCAAGGCCCAAAGGCACAAAAGCACGCCGAAGCCACGATCCCCCAGCCGCTCGGCCAGATCGGCCACGGCGATGCGCTCGTCGGCCGTGTCCTTGGCCAAACGCAGCAATATTTCCGAGGTTCTTTCGGGGGGGCCGGGCACGGGTTCTCCGCCAATTCGGTCGCGCGGCGCGCGCCCGTCGCACATTGATAGCGTCGAATTCCCGCCCGTCAATGCGGCGTTCGGAGCCGTTTGGGCCTCCTCGGGTCTTTAATCGCTTGCCAGGACGCGCATACCCTCCGCTATGATCCGGCGTTTTCGGCGGGAGATTAAAGTGCCATGGAAATCAAGCGGCCCTATCTCATGTTTCTCGGCGACGCACCCGATCAGCTCGCTGCCAAGACGGCGTACGGCGTTGCCTATTGGCGCCCGGATTGGTGCGTCGGCCAGTTGCGCCTGCCCGGATGCCAGGCCGATTTGAAGCTCAAGGACATGACCGTAGCCGAGGCGCAGGCTGCGGGGGTGAAGACCGTGATTGTCGGCGTCGCCAATCGCGGCGGCGTGTTTTCGGATGTTTGGGTCGATGTGCTGGTCGAGGCGCTGGAGCGCGGCATGGACCTGGCCGCGGGCCTGCACGGCCGATTGCGGGACGTGCCGCGCATTCGCGAAGCCGCTGAACGATGCGGTCGCGCGCTGTTCGATGTGCGCCACCCGACGCGCACTTTTCCCGTCGGCAACGGCAAGAAGCGCGCCGGCAAACGGCTGCTGACCGTCGGCACCGACGTGTCCTCGGGCAAGAAATACACGGCGCTCGCCATCGAGCTCGAGATGCGCAAACGCGGCATGAAGGCCGATTTCCGCGCGACCGGGCAGACGGGCGTGCTGATCGCGGGCTCAGGCACGGCGATCGATGCGGTCGTGGCCGATTTCATCTCCGGCGCGGTCGAGACGCTCGCCCCCGACAACGATCCCGATCATTGGGACGTGATCGAGGGCCAGGGTTCGCTGTTTCACCCGTCCTATTCCGGCGTCACGATGGGCCTCATCCACGGCGCGCAGCCCGATCTTCTGGTCATGTGTCACGAGCCCACGCGCCGGCATGTGCGCGGCCTGCCGCATTATGCGCTGCCGAGCCTCGAGGAATGCATCGAAGCGAATGTGTGGGCGGCGCGGCGCACCAATCCGGCGGCCAAGTGCGCGGGCATCTCGCTCAATACTTGGCAAATGTCCGAGATCGATGCGCTGCGCACCATCGACGAAATTCAGCACCGCCTCGGCCTGCCGACCGTCGATTCGGTGCGCACCGGCACGGCCAAGATCGTCGATGCGGTCGTCTAGAGGATGACGGTCTTGGCGTTTGGCCGATGATCGCGCTGGCGGTTGCGCGCGAAACCTGGAAACTGCGCGCGGCCTTCGCGATCTCGCGCGGCAGCCGCACCATGGCCGAGGTCGTGACGGTCGAGCTGCGCGCGGGCGATGTCGCGGGGCGGGGGGAATGCCTGCCCTATGCGCGCTACGGCGAAAGTGTCGAGAGCGTGCTCGCGGAGATCGAAGGGCTGCGCGCGGCCCTCGCCGGCGGCCTCGATCGCGCGGGCTTGCAACGCGCCATGAAGCCGGGCGCGGCGCGCAATGCGCTCGATTGCGCCTTCTGGGACCTCGAAGCCAAGCGCGCCTGTTCCAGCGTAGCCGCGCTCGCGGGCCTTCCTCCGCCTGGGCCGCTCGTCACCTGCTACACTCTCTCGCTCGGCACGGCCGAAGATATGGGCCGGGCGGCGGCGGAGAATGCCCATCGTCCGGTGTTGAAGCTCAAGGTCACGGGTGAAGGCGATCTCGAACGCGTGGCGGCCGTGCACCGGAACGCGCCGCGCGCGCGCCTGGTGGTCGATGCCAATGAGGGCTGGACGGCGGCGCAGTACGCGCGCTTTGCGCCCGAACTCGCGCGCTTGGGCGTCGAAATGATCGAACAGCCCCTACCGGCCAAGGACGATGGCGCACTCGCGGCCATCGGCCATCCCATTCCCGTGTGCGCCGATGAATCCTGCCACGGCCTGGACTCGCTTGCGCATCTCGCGGGCCGATACGAGATGATCAATATCAAGCTCGACAAGACGGGCGGATTGACCGAGGCGCTGGCCCTGAAGCGCGCGGCGGAGGCGATGGGCTTCGGCGTCATGGTCGGATGCATGATCGCGACCTCGCTGTCGATGGCGCCAGCGATGCTCGTGGCCCAGGGCGCGCGCGTCGTCGATCTCGACGGCCCCTTGCTGCTGGCCGGCGACCGCGCCAACGGTCTGCGTTACGACGGCTCGACGGTGTATCCGCCGACGCCCGCGCTCTGGGGCTAGGCGCAACGCTTCCCGAAAACTTCCGATGCCGCCGCAGCGAGGCTTGACGGCGTCGGCCGAATCTCATATTTAACAGAAATGTTAAATACAAAATAACCACCGATGCCCGGCCCATGACCCGAAGCTCCTCGCTCGATTCGACCTTTGCCGCGCTTGCGGACCCGACACGCCGAGCCATTCTCGCGCGCCTGGCGGATGGGCCGGCGAATGTGGGCGAATTGGCCCGGCCCTTTGCCATCTCGCTGCCGGCGATCTCGCGGCATTTGGGGGTGCTTGCGGACGCAGGGCTCATCCTGCGCGAGAAGCACGCCCAGGAACGCCGCTGCCGGCTGGCGCCGAACGGGCTAGACGGGGCCTCGTCCTGGATCGAGAACATGCGCGCGTTCTGGGACGCGCGGTTCGATGCCCTCGAACGTCATCTCGACGAAACACGAAAGGTCAGGAATGCACGACGCAAACGCCGCTGAGACGCGCATACTGAATCTGACGCGCCATTTCTCCCACCCGCCCGAGGACGTGTTCCGCGCACTGTCGGAGGCCGAGGAATGGGTCAAGTGGATGGGTCCGGCCGGATTTACCGTGAACGAGTGCGTCATGGGCCGGCGGATCGGCGACGCTTGGAGCGCGACCATGCGTTCACCCGAGGGCACCCTCCACACGGTCAAGGGCGTGCGCCGCGAATACGTGCCGCCGCGTCGCTTGGCGTTTACCTGGCAATGGCAGGGGCGCGACGGCGCGCCTGACGGAGTCGAAACCCTGGTCGCCATCGATCTCATGCCCGAGGGCAATGGCACGCGCATGAATTTCCTGCATACGGGTTTCGAATCCGAAACCGCCCGCGATTCGCACGCCAAGGGCTGGAACGGCTCGTTCGACAAGCTCGAATCCTGGCGGCCCGCCTGAACCAAATCACATTCCATCACAAGATCCGGAGCAGCCGATGAAACTCCACACCTTTGCGCCCTCGCCCAATTCCCGAAAAATCGAACTCGTCGCCCGCACGCTCGGCCTGCCGCTCGAAATCATCGCGGTCGATCTGCCCAAGGGCGCTCACCGCAAGCCCGACTTCCTCGCGCTCAATCCCAACGGTAAGATTCCGGTGCTGGTGGACGGCGCCAAGGTGCTTTGGGAATCGAGCGCGATCATGATCCACATCGCCGAAAAAAAGCCCAATGCCCTGTGGCCCTCGGATGCGGATGCGCGCATCGATATCCTGCGCTGGCTGTTCTGGGACGCGGCGCACTGGCAAACCACGCTCGGCATGTTCCTGTTTCAAAACCTGGTGAAGCCCATGCTAGGCCAGGGCGATCCGGATGCGGCGGTCCTCGCCTTCGCGGGTCAGGAATTCACGCGCTACGGCGCGGTGCTCGACAACCATTTGGCCAAGCGCGATTGGATCGTCGGTGCGGAGCCAACGCTTGCGGATTTCGCGATCGGCGCGGCGCTGCACTACGCGCCGCAGGCCAAGATTCCCGTGGAGGCGCACGGTCATATCGGGCGCTGGTTCGCGCGCCTCGCGGCCCTGCCCGTCTGGGCGGCGACCCAGCCCAAATTCGACTAGAAGCCCGTTGGCCCGGGCAACGGGCGACTAAACGATGGTGCCCAATTCGCGGCGCAGCTTGATGAGCGCGATCAGGCGCGTGTCGCGCTCCGCCGCGATCTCGCGCATGGACCGGCCCTTGAGCATCTCGTCCACGCCCTCGATGAGGCTCTGGCGCTGTTCGGGCGTGAGCGCGATGCGCGCGGCGCGGTCGGTGCTCATGGCGTCGCGCGGTCCAAACATCTCGAAGGTGCGCGCAAGGCCGCCTTCGCCGCCCGCGAGGGCATAGGTCAGGAACGGACCAAGAAAGGCCCAGCGCAAGCCCGGCCCGTTGGTCACGGCGATATCCACATCTTCGGGCGTGCAATAGCCTTGCAGCACGAGGCGCACGGCCTCGTTCCAGATCACGTATTGCAGGCGGTTGGCGATGTGGCCGTAAATCTCTTTTTTCAGCACGACCGGTTTCAGGCCGTGCATGGCGTAGAACGCGCGCGCGAATTCGATCGCCTTGGGATCGGTGCGGTCCCCGCCCGCAAGCTCCATGAGCGGCAACAGATAGGGCGGGTGGATGGGATGCGCGAGCACGCAGCGTTCGGGATGGCGGGTCTTTACGGCAAGGCGCGACATGACGAGCGCCGAGGTCGAGGAGGCGATGACCTTGCCGGCCGGCAGCGCCGCGTCGATTTCGGCCAGCACTTCGATTTTGAGCGCCTCGGTTTCCGGCGCGTTTTCCTGCACGAAATCCGCGCTCGCAACGCACGCGCCGACCGTCTTGTGATAGGTGAAATCGGGCGCCTTGGGCGCGCTCGCGAGACCCAGTTCGCGCAAATGCTCCCAGGCGCGCGCGACGAAGGTGCGGCACTTCGCCTCGCCGTCGGGCGCGGGGTCGGTCACGTCCACCGCCAAGCCGCGCGACAAGAAATGGGCGGCGAAGCCGCCGCCGATGGTGCCAGCGCCGACGATGGCGATGCGTTTCACGGGCGCCGCGTCGATCATGGAAAACTCCCTATTCGATTTGCCAAGGGCGGGGGGGTGACCGGGCGAAAGCCGCGCGGCGGTTTTGCGCCCGCGCGCTAGTGCACGGTCTTTTTCGGCGGTGACTCGGGCTCGCGCGGCCGGTCGGTCGTGGGCCCCGCATGGTGGTGCACCATGCGCCATTGGCCATCCTCGCGCGCGAAGATATTGGTGGCGATGAGGTAATCGGCGCCCAGCGCCTCGAAGCAGATCACGAAGGCAAGCTCGCCGAACACCCAGGCGCGCGGCGCGGCGCAGGTGACCTTGGGCGCGCCCGGATTGGTCAGAATTTGCTGCCAGCTCTGCATCACCGCCGCGCGCTCGACGAGCGGCCCCCAGCCGGGATGAAGGCACGCGACCTCGTGCTGGCGCGCCCAGAGATTTTCCATCGCCGCAAGATCGCGCGCTGCGAACGCGCGGTAGAACGCGGCATTGGCCTGCAAAACCTTGTCGTCCTCGGATGTGTCCGCCATCGTTTTCCTCCCCCTCGAAGATGCCCCGCGCGGGCGGAGATCGCAATCGCATCCTAATAGCCATGCTCCGCCCGCAAGGCGGTCGAGGTTCGCCAACCGCGTCCCTGACCGCTATGCTTTCACCGCGCTGGCGTGGCTGTTCGGCCGGACAGCCGTCGCGCCGCGGATCGGCGATGGAGAGAAAGCAATGGCACGCGCGGCTTTGGGCGATCTCGACGGCAAGCTATTCGACGTGGCCGTGGTGGGCGCGGGGCTCAACGGCATCAGCTCCGCCCAGCATTTGGCGGCCGCGGGCTATTCGGTTCTTCTGGTCGATAAGGGCGATTTTGGCGCGGGCGCCTCCTCGCGTTCGAGCCGCATGTTGTCGTGCGGTATCCGCTATCTCGAACGCGGCCAATCGATGTGGGCCTTTCTGCGCCAGCCGCATTTTCTTTACGCCTCGCTCAAGATGGCGCGCGCGGCGATGCACACCCGCAGCCAGTTCATCAATACGGCACCCGAACACGTGCGTCAGGTCCAGTTCGCCTTTCCGATCTTCGACACCGATCACTACAAGCCCTGGCAGGTCCGACTCGCGTTCAAGATGCTTGAGATCCTCGGGCCCGGCGACGTGCCGATCGATTTCAAGCTCGTGGCGCCGTCCGGGATCGCCAAGCTGCCGCTCGTCTCCATGATGCGCGACCGTGACCGCATGCTCGGCGCGGCGCTGTTCCGCGAATACCATTTTGACTGGCCCGAGCGCGTGGCGATGGACGCCGTGCTCGACGCCGAGCGCCTGGGCGCGGTTGTGCGCAATTACACCCCGGTCACGGCCATGCGCCGCGATGCCGACTTCATCTGGCGCCTTGCCCTCGCCGATGGGCTTTCGCCCGGGGCGGAGGCGAATGTGCGCGCCAAGGTCGTGCTCAACATGGCGGGCACTTGGATCGACAAGGTGAATTCGCTGGCCTCGGACACGGCCAAGCGCAAGATCTGCGGCACCAAGGGCGTGCACATTGCGGTGCGCATGCCCCCCGAATGCCAAGGGCAAGGCGTCATGGGCCATCACCGCGAAGGCGAACATCTCTATTGCTTCCCGTGGCGCGATTTCCACTATTTCGGCCCGACCGAAACGCTGTACGAGGGCGATATCGACGATATCCGCGCGAGCGACGACGAAATCGACTGGATCATCGCCGAGGCCAACCATCTTTTCCCGGCGCTGCGCTTGAAGCGCGAGGACGTGCTGTTCACTTGGGCGGGCGTGCGGCCGCTGAGCTACGATCCGCGCTACCCCAAGGGTTCGCGCGACCGCATCGTTCATGATCTCGCGGACGAGGGACTGCCCAACGTCTTCGCCATGACGGCGGGGCCGATCATGACCCACCGCTCGGCGGGGCAAGTCATGTGCGCCAAGGTGCGCGGGCGGCTTCAGCCCTCGGGCAAGGCGCAGGCAATCGATTATTCCGCGCGCGCCTTCCCCGAAAACCAAAACTCGCCGCCCATCGTCGAGCACTGGACCGACCGCAAGCTCGCCGATTTGCAGCACGTCGCCAAGACCGAGTATCCCGCGACGCTTGTCGATGCCATCCGGCGCGTGGGCGCGCACTGGACCCAAACCATGGCGGTCGAGGCGGCGGACAAGGCGGCCCAGGCCATCGCACCTGAAATGGGCTGGGACCAAGCGCGCGCCGGGAAGGAGGCGCGGGACTTCGCTGCCTATCTCGCGCATACCCATAGGCGTGGGCCTTCGGGCTTGGTGCCGCGCGGGCAATAGCATAAAGATCGTCGGCCCCCTTAAGGGGGCCAATGGGGGAAGGAAAACACCATGCGTCCGGCACTCAAGGATTTGGACGGCCGCGAATTCGATGCCGTCGTCATCGGCGGCGGGGTGAACGGCGCCTCGGGCGCCCACCACCTGGCCGCCGAGGGTTATAGCGTTCTGATCGTGGACAAGGGCGATTTCGCCTCGGGCTCGTCCTCGCGATCGAGCCGGTTGCTGCATTGCGGCCTGCGCTTCATCGAACCTGGCGAGGGCCTGGGCTACCGCAATCCCTCGATGTGGGATTATTTCATCAAGCCGCGCGACACCATCCGCAACCTGAAGCGCGCGCGCGATGCCATGGTCGGGCGCAGCGAGCTCGCGACCACCATGCCCGAGCGGGTGAAGGCCTTCAAATTCCACTTTCCCGTCTATAGCGATTCCGTTTACCGGCCTTGGCAGGTCGCGGTCGGCATGCGCCTGCTCGCTTCCTTGGGCCCCGGCGACGTGCCGCTCGGACATGCGCGCCTCGCCGCCGGCAAGGCGCTGACCATGCCCATGCTCAAATGGCTGCGCGCGCCGGAAAAGCTCGACGCCGTGTTCGCCTTCGACGAATACCGCTACGAGTGGCCCGAGCGCATCGCGATGGACACCATCCTCGACGCCGTGCGCATGGGCGCGGTCGCGCGCAATTACTCCCCGGTGCGCAAGCTCGAACGCGAGTCCGACGGCAAATGGCGCATCGAGCTCACCGATGCCTTCGCCGAGGGCGCGCGCGCAACGGTGCGGGCGCCGGTGGTGCTGAACACCGCCGGCATCTGGACCGACCGCGTGAACAAGCTCGCAACCGACGGCGCCAAGCGCAAGATTCTCGGCACCAAGGGCGCGCATATCATGTTCCGCCTGCCGCCCGAATGCGCCGATATGGGCGTGATCGCCCACACCAAGGCGCGCGAGCCGCATTACGTCATTCCCTGGCGCGGCATGCACTATGCCGGGCCGACCGACACCAAATACGAGGGCGATATCGACGATATCCACGCGACCGAGCAGGAAATCGAGCACCTGGTCGAGGAAACCAATCACATGCTTCCGGGCTTGGGGCTCCGGCGGAAGGACGTGCTGTTTTCCTGGGCCGGGGTGCGGCCGCTGACCTATGATCCGGATTTGCCCATGGGCAAGCGCGGCCACACGCTTCACGACCTTTCCTCGGACGGCATGCCCGGCTGTTTCGCCATGACCTCCTCGCCCATCCAATCGCACCGCTTCGCCGGCCGGTTGCTTTCAGGTGCGGTCAAGGCCTTCGCCCAGCCCTCGGGGCCGAAACAACAGATCTCCTATGCCGCCAAGCCCTATCCGCGCGACAACACCTCGCCCGCCCTGCTCAATCACTGGGACGGCGCGAAGATCTCGGATTTGCACCACGCCGCGCGCAACGAACAGCCCGTGACGCTGGTCGATCTATTGTTCCGGCGCGTGGGCGCGGGCTGGACCGAGACCATGGCGCGCGAGGGCGCGCGCCGCGCGGCGCAGGAAGTGGCTCCCATTCTCGGTTGGGACGAGGCGCGCGTGGCCAAGGAGGTGGCCGATTATCTCGGCCATATCTCGCGCCTGCACGGCGTGAAGGCGGACGGTTAGCTCAGCCGGCCGCCGTGCTGGCGGCGAGCGCCGCCGCCCATTCCTCGGGCCCATAGCCGTCCACGGCGATGAACTGGCCGATGCCCGCGCCCTCGCGCAGCGCCTTCACGGCTTCGTACTCGCGCGAGGCGTAGAAGGCCTTGGCACGTTCAAGCGACGGAAACTCGATCACTACCACACGTCTTGGGTCGTGCGTGCCTTCGAGCGTCTCGACCTCCGCCCCTCGCACGATGAAGCGGCCGCCGAACAGGGCGATCACCTTGGGCGTGTGCGCGACATAGGCGCGGTAGCGCGCGGGATCGGTGATCTCGACGCGCGCGATCAGATAGGCGGGCATTCGGTTCTCCGTGGTATTTCGGCCTAATCCAACCCCGCCTTGCGGCGAATGACAGCCAGACCCTCGCTGCGGTCATAGGTGCGGTACAGCTCCTCGCGCAAGGGCGCGGCCGGGGTGGCGTTCAAATTCTCGAACAGCGCGATGCGCATGGCGGCGGCCGAGGACGTCATGTCCCAAATGAGATTGAACAGCCGGTTCTTCTGCCGCGCCGTCACCTGGTATCCGGGCAGATAGCGATCGAGCAGGGGGCCGATATCCTGGCGCTCCCACGATGCGCGCGGCACGCGGCTGATGAGGCCTTGGCCGGAAAGCTCGCGCAGGTTCTGCATGATCTGCGGCAGGCCCACGACCGAATGCAGGCGGCAGGCGGTGACGAGCACCGGATCGGGCAGCACGATGC
>JBJXGH010000006.1:0-26192 GCA_046153685.1 Alphaproteobacteria bacterium | reverse complement strand
CCGATCTCGGCACTCGGTCGCCGAGCGCGATCTTGCGATCCTGGTCCCAGAAGAACTTCGCGTCCGATAGCCGCGCGCGCAGCACGCGCTCATTGCCCGCGACGATGGCGGCGCCGCCATCCGCCGTCGCCGTATTGGCGACGACGAGGAAGTTTGGCGCCAGCGCGCCGTTAACGGCAAGCAGCGAAAAATATTTCTGGTGCGCGCGCATCGATGCCGTCAGCACCTCGGGCGGCAGGGCCATGTATCGCCCATCGATCGAACCCATGAGCACGACCGGCCATTCGACGAGGCCCGTCACCTCGTCGAGCAGGGCCTTGTCGTCCTTGACCTTGAGGCCCGCCTTCTCGGCAAGCGCCGCGCATTGCCGCGCGATCGCCGCGCGCCGCTCGACCGGATCGAGCATGACCTTGGCGGCCAGGAGTGTCGCCGCATAATCGGCGAAATCGCGCACCGCGAACGGCCCGGGCGCGAGGAAGCGATGGCCGGACGTGGCGGCGCCAAAGGTACGGCCCAAGGCCGAACCGGACACCTGCCCGCCTGCAAAGACGCAAAGAATCGAATGAATTGGCCGCACCCATCGCACCTCGTTCCGACCCCAGCGCATGGATTTGGGCCAAGGCAGAGCCGCCATCGCTTCGGCCAGAAGCGCGGGCAGAACCTTGCTCGTCGAGCGCCCCGCGCGCTTTACGGCGTGGAAATACACTTTCGCCTTGCCGACCTCGCGCACCTCGCATTGCTCGACCGAATCGAGGCCCGCCGCTTTGAGAAAACCCTCGATCGCCTGTGCCGGCGCGTCGATGCGCGGACCTTTTTTTTCCTCGACCGTATCGGATTGTTTTTCCGGCAGACCATCGACGACGAGAGCCAGGCGGCGCGGCGTCGCGAAGGCCCGCGCGGCGGCGAAGGCCAATCCCGCATCCTTCAGCTTCGCCTCGACGAGGGCGCGCAAATCCTCGGCCGCGCGCGCCTGCAGGCGCGCCGGGATTTCCTCGGACAAAATTTCGAGCAGCAGCTCCGCCATGGCCTAGGCGCTTGCGCTTTCGGTCGTGCTCTGGCTCGCGACCCAGACTTCGCAGCAACCCTTGGCGAGGGCGCGCACGCGGGCGATATAGACTTGGCGCTCGGTCACGCTGATGACGCCGCGCGCCTCAAGCACATTGAACAGATGGCTCGCCTTGATGCACTGGTCGTAGGCTGGCAAAGCCAGCTTCGCGGCGAGCAGCGCCCGGCATTCGTCCTCGGCATCCTTGAAGTGGCGCAACAAGGCTTCGACATTCGCGTGCTCGAAATTATAGGCGGAGAACTCGACCTCGTTCTGCTTGAAGATCTCGCCGTAGCTCGTGCCCGTATCGTTGAAGGCCAGGTCATAGACGTTCTCGACCCCCTGCACGTACATGGCGAGACGTTCGAGGCCATAGGTGAACTCGACGGAAACCGGATCGCAGTCGATGCCGCCCACCTGCTGGAAATAGGTGAACTGCGATACCTCCATGCCGTCGCACCACACCTCCCCGCCCAAGCCCCAGGCGCCGAGGGTCGGGCTTTCCCAATCGTCCTCGACAAAGCGGATATCGTGCGCGGCGGAATCGATGCCGATTTCGGCGAGGCTGCCGAGATAGAGCTCTTGCGCGTTTTCCGGCGAGGGCTTGAGGATCACCTGGTACTGATAATAGTGCTGCAGGCGGTTGGGATTTTCGCCGTAACGCCCATCGGAGGGCCGGCGGGAGGGCTGCACATAGGCCGCCTTCCACGGCTTTTTCCCCAGCGCGCGCAAGGTCGTCGCGGGATGGAAGGTACCGGCGCCGACCTCGACATCATAGGGCTGCAAGATCACGCAGCCCTGTCCCGACCAATAGCGGTGCAAGCGCAGGATCAAGTCCTGAAACGACAGCTTTGCCGCGGATGTTTCGGTCATGGGAACGCGGGTTCGGGGGTGGTGGCGCGGCGGACAGTAGGCCGCACCCGAAGGCCAGGCAAGGCCGGAGAGCCCGCGCCGGGCCCCGCCCGCTGAACGCTCTCAACGCGACAGAAACAGGCAATCGCGCCGTTCGCAGGGCTGCGTGCCCGCCACATATACGCCGCAGCGCCGACATTCGACCATTTCCGCCTTGGGCTTGAGTGCCTGGGAACGCAGGCGATTGAGCTCGTCCTCATGGCGCGCGCGCACGTTTTCGATGCGCTTGTGAACCCGGTAGCCGAGCCAGACCACGGCGCCGACGGCAAGCAGCAAAAGAATCTTCCCGAAGCTCAACATGGCCGCGCCGCCATGGTCCTCATAGCCCGAACCGCGACCAGGCGAGGCGGTCTTCGAGCGCGTCCAGCGCGCCGTCGATCCAGCGTGCATCCGATGCGCCACCGGATGGGCCTGTGTCTTGGCGAAGAAGGCCGCGCAGGAAGCTCCGCTCCGCGCGCACCGTGCGAAACCGGATGGTCGCGCCAAAGCGCTCGCGCATCGTGCTTTTGAGCTCGCCCAGGCCGTCGATAAGGCCGAGCTCAAGCGCCCGGGCGCCGGTCCAGAACTCGCCGCTGAACAGCACATCGTCGGGCGCCCGCAACTTGCGGCCGCGCCGGGCGCGCACCGCGCTGCAAAATTGGCCATGAACCTCGCCCTGGAGGGCTGAAAGGCGCGCCACGTCCTCGGCCTTTTCTGGTCGGAAGGGATCGAGGATGGATTTCTTTTCGCCTGCGGTGTGCACGCGCCGCTCAACGCCGAGCTTGGCGATCAAATCTACAAGACCGAAGCCCGAATAGATGACGCCTATCGAACCCACGATCGAGCTTTCATCGGCGAAGATCTCGTCGGCGGCAAGCGCAAGCCAGTAGCCGCCCGACGCCGCAAGGTCCTCGGCGAATGCGATGACAGGCACACCCTTTTCGGCGGCCAGCGCCCGAATGCGCTTGTGAATGAGCGAGGATTGCACCGCCGCCCCGCCCGGAGAGTTGATCGCCAGGGCGACGGCCTTGAGATTGCGTGTCTTGAAGGCGCGTTCGAGCGCTTCGTCGAGGGCCCAAAGATTGAGCCCGCGCCGCCC
This sequence comes from Alphaproteobacteria bacterium, assembly GCA_046153685.1. Lineage (GTDB taxonomy): Bacteria > Pseudomonadota > Alphaproteobacteria > CADEGL01 > CADEGL01 > CAMAPP01. The sequence goes on along the minus strand of JBJXGH010000006.1, from coordinate 23,157 downwards.
GGGCGCACCCTGCCCGATGATGCCGGCAAGCCGCACCACGGCAATAATGGGCGGGCCCGCCCGCCACGCCGTCAGTCGTCCAAGTACGTCGCGCCAGTTCATGATCGGCGCAACCTTAGTGCGCGCGCCGTCCCCTGCCAATCGCGTCCGCAAGGTCAAGTGCCGCGCCCGCGCGCAAAACGCTATCGGCCCCATGGGTATAGGCGCCGTCCGCCTCGTGCAGAACGAGGCCGGGTGCGACCGTGACGGGGCCACGCGCACCCTTCCATGCCTGGACGAGCACGCGTTTGGCCGGCGTGCCGGATTTGGGCCACAAGGGAAACACCACGCCAGAACCAAAACCGGAGCGCAAATGGGCAAGGATGTCATCGAGCCGGTCGGCACGATGGACGAGCGTGAAACTGCCGCCTGGAACGAGCGCGCGGCGCGCGCAGACGATCCAGGCTTCGAGCGTATCGGGGGCGTCCTCGACATTCGCCGCTTGCGCTTGGCCCGGACGCCCCATATCGGCACGCGCGGCCGAGAGATGGGGCGGATTGGCCATGGCATGATCGAACCCGCCGAGCGCGCGCGGCGCGCGCGCCACATCGCCGGCCAAAACCTCGATCCGCCCGGCGAAGCCGTTGAGTGCCGCGTTCGCCCGCGCGAGCTCGCACATCTCTGCCTCGCGCTCGATTCCCGTGATCCGGCAGCCGGGCACGCGCCGGGCCAGGCACAAAGACGCCGCCCCTGCGCCGATGCCGAGTTCGAGCACGCGCTCGCCCGCGCACGCAGGCACCGCGGCGGCCAGGAACACCGGATCGATCGCGCTGCGATAGCCGCGCGCGGCCTGGTTCATGCGGACGGCACCGCCGAGCAGCGTATTCTCGCGGAGCGCCCCCATCGCGCCCGCGCCGTCACCTGCGTTACTGTCCCGTCCGGCCAATCGTCCGCTCCCGCCCCCGAGGTGTTCCGCCATGCGCCTTCCCATCGCCGCCGCGCTTCTGGTTTTTGCCACGGCCGCTTTCGCCCAGGAAGCAAAACCCGGCCCGCGCATCATGGGCGGCTTTGTCTCGGGTCGGGAATACATGGACATGGACGGCCTGGAGAAGAGCGCCTACGTGCGCGGCCTGTTCGACGGCATTTTTCTCGCCCCCGCCTTCGGCGCCAAAAACGAAGACGTCGATTGGCTGTTGGCGTGCACGGGCCAGATCGGCATCGATGAATTCCGCCGCTACATGTTCGAGTATATCCGCCAGCGTGACGATCTCTGGACCAATCGCAGCCCGGCCAAGATGTATCGTGCCGCCCGCGATCTCTGCCAGGCCAAGGCCAAGGCCAAGGCGCCCTAGGGCCTCGTGCCCCAGCGCACGCCCCATTACCACGCCGCTCGGTCGGGCGAGAGCGAAGCGAACCCACATTCGAGCATGAGCCGCCGCGCGCGCGAATATTCCTCGTCCGCGACCATGACCCGCTGGGCGATCGCCGCGACGGAGCCCTCGATCAGGCTGGTGTGGCGGTCGAACACGAAGGCTTCGATGTCCTCGGCCGCAAGCATGGCGACGGCCCAGGAAATCGTCACCGGGTCCGTGGTCCGCAGCAATTCGCGCATCGATTGATCCCCCGGGATTTTTACCTGAATTCCGCCGGCGGCCGCGCTTGCTCTCCGCCATCTTCCGACACGCTTGACCGGGGGTGGAGCCGCGACCATTCTCGCGCCCACTCATAGCCGAAATCGAGGAGAAACCAGTTGGCGGTCGTCGTCAAACTCGACACCGAGCAGGCCAAAGGCGGCCGCGCGGGGCTCGATCGCCTCCAAGCACTGGTGGCGCACGATATGCGGCGCGTGAACGAGCTCATCCTCGAACGGATGAAAAGCCCGGTCGCGTTGATCCCCCAATTGGCCGGTCACATCATCGCCGCGGGCGGCAAGCGCCTGCGCCCGGTGCTCACCCTCGCCTCGGCCCGGCTGTGCGGCCATCGCGAGGACCGCCACATCAAACTCGCGGCCTGCGTCGAATTTATCCACACGGCCACGCTGCTGCACGACGACGTGGTGGATGAAAGCGATCTGCGCCGTGGACTTGCGACGGCAAACGCCGTCTGGGGCAACAAGGCGAGCGTGCTGGTCGGCGATTTTCTGTTCAGCCGATCGTTCGAACTCATGGTCGAGGACGGTTCGCTCGCCGTGCTCGCCATTCTTTCGCGCGCCTCCGCCATCATCGCCGAGGGCGAGGTGGCGCAGCTCATCACCGCGAACGACACGGCGACCAGCGAACAGGCCTATCTCGAAGTCATCGAATCCAAGACCGCGGCGCTTTTCGCCGCCGCCTGCCGCATCGGCGCCGTGGTGGCCGATCGGCCCAAGGCCGAGGAAGACGCGCTATACGGCTATGGCCTCAATCTCGGGATTGCCTTCCAGCTCGTCGACGACGTGCTCGACTTCGCGGCCCAGCAGCTGGCGTTGGGCAAGGCGGTGGGCGACGATTTCCGCGACGGCAAGATCACCCTGCCCGTCATCCTGGCCTTCCGCCGGGGCGACGAGGCCGAACGCGGATTCTGGCGGCGCACGCTCGAGGACATGGACCAGAAGGACGGCGATCTCGAACGCGCGATCGCGCTCATGGAACGGCACGGGTCCTTGCGCGACACCATCGAGCGCGCCCGGCATTACGGCGCGGTCGCCCGCGACGCACTCGGCATCTTCCCCGACGGCGCGGAAAAACAGGCCCTGCTCGGCGTCATCGATTTCGCCATCGAGCGCGCATTTTAGGCGGCGTTGCGCGCCTCGCCCGGCGCGGGTTATATAGCGCCGCCCCGAGGGGCAGGCTCCGGAGTGTAGCTCAGCCTGGTAGAGCACCACGTTCGGGACGTGGGGGCCGGAGGTTCAAATCCTCTCACTCCGACCATTTCTTTCGCCCCATCCCAATATTGGCCGCGTCTATTCGGCGATCGTCGCCGGCAAATTATTCTTAAGCGCGCATTCCGCGTAACGCAGGAACATCTGGTGGTCCTCGAGCGCCGCCTCCTCATTCACGACCATGGCGCGCTCGCTCAACATGCCCAAGACCTGAACGAGATTGCCCGCAAATTCCTCGACGTTCGGGAAGTTCTTGAGATCGAGTGCATTGGCGAAATCATCACTTCGCCAAATTTTGCCCTTGAGCCTGCGCGCCAGCATCGCCTTTGCCTCGGCCAAATTCTTGTCTCCTCTCGCGATATCCGCCTTTGCCCTATCGCGCATGGAGAGATACGCCGCGCGGGGCGTCACGCCCCAGTCGACCGCAACCCGGTTGCGCAACGCCTGTATGCCAATTTCGCGGAAAGTGGCGTCCAACGCGATGCCGTAAGCGGCGTAGTAGCCGAGCAACCTATCCGTCGAGCGTTCGAGATGGCGCAGGCATTGGGCGTGCGCGTCCGGAATCGGCTTCGAGGATTTGAGATATAGAAGCATGGGATGGCCGTGGGGATGCGGGCTCGCCGGCAATTCGACTACCTGCGCACGCGCATCCGCGACGAAGAAGGCCAGGGCCGCAAAAAAACAGTACGCAATTCTCGACTTCATAAACCCATCCCCCCTCTCTTGGCGTTTTCGGGACACGTCTTATCACCCCGTCGAAGGCGATAAAACGAGTCCCGCGCCAGCGGCGCCAGCGTCGCCTCTGGGTCTTGCGTGCCGCCTCTGGGCCTTGCGTGCGAGGTCGCGCGCGAATCTAGGGAACGACGCTGACGTGCTCGAAGCCGCCCGCGCGCCCCGGATCGGCGGCGGCGGCAATGGCGTCGTTCACCTGCTCAAGCGCAAAGCGCCGCGCGCGCAGGGGCGTCATATCGATCGCGTTCGCGCCGATGAGGCGGAATAGTTCGCGCGGGACCCAGCGCGGGAACCACGCCGAGCCGCGCACCACGAGTTCGCGCATGAGGAATTCGCCGTAGCCGAAGGCAAGATCGCCGCGCGGCCCGCCGACGAGCACCGCCTGCCCGCCGCGACGAAGCGCCAAGGCCGCGTGCCGCACCATCGTCGTATCCGCGCCGGGGCCGAGGCATTCGACGAGCACATCGCCGTGACGCACGGTGTCGCGGATGCGCGCCTCGTCTTCGGGCACGCCGGTCGCCGGTACCGCCACCACGCGCTTGGGTGCGATTCCGACCAGGCGCGCGAGCACGTCCGTGCGTCGGCCGAGCGCGTAAACCGTCCCTGCCCCCATAGCGAGCGCGACCATGACCGCGCACACGCCGAGAATGCCCGTGGCGCCGGTGACGATGACACCGCGCCCCGGCTCGAACCCGCCGCGCCGCAAGGCTTCGTAGGCCGTGCCCAAATGCCCAATGCGGGTCAACAGGGCCGGGTCGGCCGTCGAGGCGGGCCCCAGCGGAATCGCGCATTCGGCGGGATAGATTGCTTGCTCGGCAAAGCCGCCATCGGGCCATTCGGCGAGAAGCGGCGCCGTGTCGGCGGCGAAGCCAAAATAACCGATGAAGGCGCCGGCGGCAGGCCCGGTCACGTTGTGCGCCGCGATGAAAGGATCGCAATACACCCGCTCGCCAAGGGTGAAACCCTGAACGCCCGACGCCACCTCCTCGACGACGCCGAGCGCGCTCATGCCGGGCGTGAAGGGCGCGGGCGGCAGCGGATAATCCGCCATGCGCGGCGATGTGAGAAATCCCTTGGTCGAAGGTGAAACGAAGGTCGCCAAGACGCGGATGCGTATGCTTGCGGGCCTGAGACGCGGCGCGGGAATATCCTCGACGCGAATATCGCCGGGAGCGTGATAGCGGGCGGCGCGCATGGGGTCTCTCCTGGTGGGTGTTAGGCCGGTTGTGGAACATTGCGGTCGTGGAACATTGCGGTCGTGGATCACCGGCGCCGTAAGACGCCGGCGGTCATTGAATTATGGCCGCGCGATTATTTGGGCCTTAGGTCTCGTCCAGCATGGCCTGGGCGCGGGCGCGAATCCAATCTGGGATGGGCGCGCTCTTGCGCGCCGACAAATCAAAAAAGACGGTCGTCATGGCGCTGGTCGCGTGCAGAAAATCGCCGTCGGCATCGCCGAGCTCGTGCAGGAATTCGACCGATTTTTTGCCAAGGCGCGTAGGCGTCGTCCGGACGATGAGCGGCGCGCCTGCGAGTATCTCGCGCTTGTAATCGATGAGCTGGCGCACATCGGCCCAGCCAAGCTGGGATTGCGCGAGCTTGGCATGGGGGCCGAGCATGTTGAGAAAATGGACCGTCGCTCCGTCGAAGGCGGCACAATAGAATTGCGTGTTCATGTGACCCATGGAATCGCAATTCCACGGATAGGCCGCGCAGCGCCACGTCTCGATCCGCCTTGCCATGTCCCGCCCCTTGCTACGCGCATGTTAGCCGCGCGAGCGGGCGCACGCCACAGCACCGAGCGGCCCGCAGCCAGACCCATCGCGCGCGGACTAGCTCTTTTTCCGCCGCGCCGTCCCCGACCACGGCACATCCGGCGCCGCCTCGCCGGGCTGGACCGGTTCGGGCGGCAGGCCGGCATTGCCCCAGGCGTTCACCCCGCCATCGACATAGATCGTCGTGCCCGTGATGTAGGATGCACCCGAGGAAGCGAGAAAGGCGATCACGGTCGCGCATTCCTCCGGCCGACCATAGCGCTTCATCGGCACCTGCCTTGGCCAATCATTCTGCAAGTCCGCGCGGTAATTTTCGCGCATGCCCTCGCTCTCGATGTGCGCGGCGGCGACGCACACCGTACGGATTCCAAAACGGCTCCACTCCATCGCCAAGGTCGAGGTCAGGGAATCGATGGCCGCGCGCGCGGCAAAGGCGGGCGCCAGCCCGGGCATGCCCGTACGCGGGCTGAAGCCGATGAAAACGACCACGCCCGTGCCGTTCGGGATCATCGTGCGACTCGCGACCTTTTGAGTGAGATCCCACACGGCATCGAGGCTGACCCGATGCACGGCGCGCCAGCCCTTGAGCGTGATCTCCTCGGCCGGGGCCATGAACTGGCCGCCCGCGCAGTGAATCAAAATATCGATCCGCCCGAATCGTTCGAGGATTGCATCCAAGAGGCGATCGACCTCGGTCGGCTCGCGCACATCGGTTTCGACGGCCAGGGCCTCGATGCCCGCGCCATGCAACGCGGCGACCGTTGCATCGAGCGGCGCCCGCCGCCGGCCGCAGACGACCACCTTGGCGCCGGTGCGCCCCAGCTCCAGCGCGCTCGCGCGCCCTATTCCCGATCCGCCGCCGGTGACAAGGGCAATCTTGCCTTGATTGGCCGTAGCGATCAGCGGCGAGGTCTTGGAGAACACATCCACAATTACCCTCCCTTGGCACCAGACCCGGCAGGCCGGGCCGCGCCATCCTAGCGCCGCCAAGTTCTGGCGCATGGGGCAATCGCGGCCAGGCCCCTCGTTGACTTATATCATGCGTCCAAATTAAACTTCTACGCACGGCAAGGAACGCTGCCTTGCCCAATTCTTGACCCCGGATGCCTCGGTGACATGCCGAAAATTGTCGATCACGACGAGCGTCGACGCGAGATCGCCAAGGCGGTTCTAAAGGTCGTGACCCGCGAGGGCGTGCGCGGCGTGACGATGCGGGTGGTCGCCGCCGAGGCCGGTTGGTCCACCGGCGTGCTGAACCATTATTTCGAGAACAAGCAGGAACTTCTGGTCGGCGGCTTGCGCGAGGCGGCGCGCGAAGCGGGAAAGAACATGTCCCGGGCCATGAAGGAGCGATCGGGGCGCCAACGATTGCGCTCGATCATCGAGGAGGGTATGCCGCTCGACGAACGGCGCGAGGCGTTCTGCCGGATATTCTTTTTCTTTTGGGCCGAGGGTGTCGGCGATCCCGGATTGGCCGCAGAGCTCGCGAATTACTACGATTGGTGGCGCAATCTCATCCGCGAGGCGGTCGAGCATTGCCAAGCGGAGGGTTGGTTGCGCGCGCTCGACGCCGGATTGCTGGCGGAAATGCTCGTCGCCATGGCCGACGGCGTCGCGGTGCAGGCCATGTTCGGCAAGCGCCCGCTCGGCCGCGCGCGCCAGCGCCAGCATGTCGAGGAATGGTTCGCCATCCTGGAGCGCGGGGGGTCCCTGCCCGCGCTCGCCCAGGCGCGGAGGCCTGCGCGATGACGCGCCTCGTCCCCGCCATGGATCCGGCGCTGGCCGACGATGTGGGACCATTTCACGCGCGCTATCGGGCCGAGGGACACTGGGACGACATGTGCCTGGGCGCGCGCGTCACCCACTACGCGCGCCGCACACCGAAGGCCGAGGCGGTGGTCGATCTGCTCGGTCAGCGGCGGATCAATTTCAGCGACTTCGACCGCCTGACCAACCGCTTCGCCCATTTCCTCGCGCAATCGGGTATCGAGGAAGGCGATATCGTTTCGATGCAGCTTCCGAATTGGTTGGAGGCCGCCGTCATCTTCGTGGGCGCCAACAAGGCGGGCGTCGTCGTCAATCCGATATTGCCTGTCTACCGCGCCAAGGAAATCCGCTACATCCTGGAGCTGACGCGCGCCCGCGCGATCTTCACGCCAGACGAATACCGCGGCTTCTCGCACAAGACCCTGGCCGCCGACATCGCGCGCGATATCGGCCACGACCTCATGCCCGTCTCTATTCCGGCGCCCATGCCGGGCGCGGGCGGATCGGCCTGGCTCGACACGCTGCGGCGCTACCCCGACGCGCCCATCGACCGCGCGCCCAAGGCGTCCGCCGTCTCGAACATCCAGTTCACCTCCGGCACCGAGGCCGCGCCCAAGGCCATCATGCACACGGAAGAATCGCTCAACTCCAACACGCGCGCTCTGTGGCGCGCCTTCGGCATGGGTGAGGGCGAGGACGAGGCCGTCTGGATGCCCTCGCCCATCGGCCACGACACGGGCCTCAACTACGGCATCCGCATCGCGCTCATCCACGGCTCGAAGGTAGTGCTGCAGGACAGGTGGAACGCGGAAGACGCCGCCGCCATCATCGAGAAGGAAAGGCCCACCTACACCCTCGCCGCCACGGTGTTCCTGACTGATCTTCTTCAAGAATGCCGCAAGCGACCGGTGGATGCCTCCTCGCTCCGCATTTTCGGCTGCGGCGGCGCGCCCATCCCGTCCCATGTGGTCACGGAGGCGGCTAGTCGGGGCATCAATTGCCTCCGACTCTACGGTCAGACGGAGGTCGAGGTCGCGACCACAAACACGCCCGCCTCCCCGCTGCAGAAACTCATCGACACCGACGGCGCCACACTGCCCGGCATGACGTGCGACATCCGCTACAATGACGGTAAGTCCGTGCCGCGCGGCACCGAGGGCGAGCTGTGGGTAACGGGGCCGGGCATGAGCCTCGGCTACTACAAGGACGCGGCACGCACGCGCGCCAAGTTCAAGGGTGGCTGGGTGCAGACCGGCGATATCGCCGTCATGGACGCGGACGGCTACGTCACCATCGTCGGCCGCAAATCGGAAATCATCATTCGCGGCGGCGCGAACATCACGCCGCGCGAAATCGAGGACGAGATCACGACGCTGCCCGGCGTGGCGGAGGTGGCCGTGATCGGCCTGCCCGACGCGCGCTTGGGCGAGATGTGCTGCGCCTGTATCGTGACCGACGGAGCGACGCCAGTGACGCTCGACTCCCTCGTTGCCGCGCTGCGCGCGAAGGGCATGGCGTCGTACAAGCTGCCGGAGCGGCTCGAGTTGATGGCGGCGTTGCCGAGGAATTCCTCCGGCAAGGTCGAGCGCCACAAATTGGCCGCGGCCTTGACCTCCAAATCCGCCTGACAACACCCGCTCCTCGGAGAGCCCCAACATGGCCGACCCCTCGCGCCTTCCCATCGTCGATCTTTGCCGCCTGGGCGGCAGCCTCGCCTTCAGCGTCGATAACGCGCTTTCGCTCGCGATCATCCAACGCCACGGGCACGAACCCGCCGAGGATATTCAGTTCCGGGTCCTACGCTCGCATCAGGAACATTTCTTTCTCGCCGGACTTAAGAAGCTCGGCCTGGACCGCGAATCGTCCGATGCCGTGCGCTGCGCCAAGTTCCACGTTCTGTCCAACTATCTTGGCGGACTCAGGGTACGCTATGCGGAGGAATCCCCGGACAAGGCCTGGGTGGTTTACGACACGCCGTATTGGATCGACAGCCCATGGACTCCGAGCGTAGCGGTCGCGGCCATCCGTCCGAACATGCTGATCCGGACGATGGCGGCCTGGCACGGCAATAACGGCGCGCTTCTCGGCAATGAGGGCCTGGCCTATGTCATGACGACCCTGGTGCCGCGGGGCGATGCGTGCGATGCGGGCTATTTCCTCGATACCCACCGCAAACTCGACCCGTCCGAGCGCCTGCAACTGCGCTTCGACGAAGGGATTCCGCCAGGCCTCAAGCTCGAAGCGCCCAAGCTGGACTTGGCGGCCTGGCCCTTGGACCGCCAAGCGAAGGCGTGGCGTAATTTCTCGGTCGCCTATGTGGGGGGACGTCTTTTTTGGATGCTCCGCACACTCGGCGAAGAGGAAACCGCCTCGTTGTTCGAATACGCCCTGCGCTTGACGATTCTCCAGCACCGCGAGCGCGTGCAAGGAATCATGGGTATTGCGGGCGAGCCGAGTCCGGCGCGCGCGGCCGCGCTCTGGGCCGGATGGCACTACTCCTGGGGCGACGAGGTACAAGTCACGAAGGGCAAGGACGACGCGATGGCCGGCGAGGTCCGGCGCAGCCGCCTGCACGAAGTGGGCGAGTTCGCCCCGCCTGCCTCGCCCTTTCCCGCATCGCTCGAACGCGCGGCAGCGCGCGCCTGGGATACCGTCATCGCCTATGACTGCCCGGGCATTGTCATCGCCGAAGCCAAGCCGCGGGGCGAGACGGACGCGCCCTGGAGCTTCACGTTTCGCCGCGGTCGGTGAATCCCCGGAGCCGGTGATTCTCCGGGGCCGCCGCCCGGAACCGAGAATTTTCATGCGAAAGGATCGAACGTGAACAGTGCAGTCCAGGTTTCGCGCGCCATGTTTGGCGAAGAACACCGCATTTTTCGCGAATCCGTGCGCCGCTTCGTCGAAGCCCATGTCGTGCCGCACTATGTCCGCTGGGAAAAGGACGGCCATGTTCCGCGGTCATTTTGGCGCGAGGCGGCGGGTGCGGGGCTTCTCGGCCCCACCGTCCCCGAGGAGTACGGCGGGCCGGGCGGCGATTATCTCTTCAACGTCGTCGTGCTTGAGGAAATCGTGCGGGTGGGCGCCACGGGCCTGGGCGGCATCTCCGTCCACAACGACATCGTCGTGCCCTACTTCGTCGATTACGCCACGGAGGAACTGAAAAACCGGTGGCTGCCCAAGATGGTCAGCGGCGATGCCATTGGCGCGATCGGCATGACCGAGCCGAGTGGCGGCAGCGACGTCAAGGCGCTGCGCACGACGGCCAAGCGTGACGGCGGCGAGTACGTCATCGACGGCCAGAAGACCTTCATCACCAACGGCCAATGCGCCGACTTCGTTCTGCTGGCGGCCAAGACCGATCCGGGCGCGGGTGCCAAGGGCATAAGCCTGTTCGTCGTCGAAGCCGCGCGACCGGGCTACCGGCACGGCCAGCAACTGGACAAGATCGGCCAGCACGCCGCCGATACGGCCGAGTTGTTCTTCGATTCGGTGCGCGTGCCCGCCGGCAATCTCATCGGCGAGGAGGGCAAGGGCTTCGCCTATATGATGGAGAAGCTGCCGCAGGAACGCTTGGCGATCGCGGTGATCGCGGTCGCGCAGGCCGAATCCGCCTATCGATGGACGCTCGATTACGTCAAGCAGCGTACGGCATTCGGGCGCACGATCTTCGAGTTTCAGAACACCCGCTTCAAGCTGGCCGAGATCGCCGCCGAAATCGCGATTGGCCGCGTCTTCATCGACAATTGCACGAAAGCGCATCTCACGCGCGAACTGGACGTGCCGACCGCCGCCATGGCGAAGTTCTGGTGCACCGACATGGCCTGCCGCGTGATCGACGAATGCGTGCAGCTCTTCGGCGGTTACGGCTATATGCGCGAATTTCCAATCGCGCGCGCCTGGGTGGACGCGCGCGTCCAGCGCATCTATGGCGGCACGAACGAAATCATGAAGGAATTGGTCGCGCGCTCGCTCTAGGCGGTTCGCGTTCCAGCGGCGGGTGGCGAGAGCCGGAACGGCGCTTTCGGGTCGAGCAAGTCGGCGAGCGTCTCCGCGACCACGCAGGTGGCCAAGCGCAAGTCCTCAAGCCGCACGTGTTCGTCGGGGCCGTGCCCGCCCGCCTCCGCCAAGGTGCGCGGGCCCGCGCCGTAGATGACGACGGGAATGCCCGCCGCGGCGTAGTGCCGCGCATCGGTGTAGAGCGGCAAGCCGATGACGGGCACGGGCGCCCCGATTGCCGCCTCTGCGCGCGCGCGCAGGATTTCCACCAAGCGGTCCGTGCCCAGCACGGGTACAAGCGGGCGCGCAAGCATGAGGCGACGCACGCCAATCTCGATGCCTTCGCCCGCGCCCGCCGCGCGAACGAGCGCGGACAGATCGCGCTCGACCGCACCCTCGTCTTCCTCGGGCAAAAGGCGGCGATCCAGGCGGAGCGTAATCCGGTCCGGCACCACATTGGTATTGATGCCGCCGCCGATGGTGCCGACGACCAGCGAGGGCGAGCCTATTCCGGGAAATGCGCCGGCGCGCCCGCTCAAGGTCTTGCGATGGGCATAGAGCGCGGCAAGCGCCGCATGGGCGGCCTCGAGCGCGTCCCTTCCGCGCCACGGCTCGGCCGCGTGCGCCGACCGGCCGCGGAACTCGACCTCGAGATGCAGGCAGCCCTTATGCGCCGTCGCGATGGCATGGGAAAATCCGGCATAGATGACCGCATCCGGCCGGACAATGCCTTCCGCGAGCAGAAGTTCCGGACCGATCGCCCCGCCCGATTCCTCGTCATAGGTGAAATGCAACTCAATCGTGCCGGCAAGGGCGATGCCCGCTCGCTTGAGGGCCAGAAGCGCGAAGCCATAGGTCGCAAAATCGGATTTCGAGACTGCCGCGCCGCGACCGTAGAGCGCGCCCGCGCGCACCGCCCCACCATAAGGGTCCTCCGTCCAGCCCTCGCCCGGCGGCACGACATCGCCGTGAGCCGAAAGCGCTATGATGGGGCCCGGGCCGAAGCGTTCGCGCACGATCAGGTTGACGGCGCTTCTCATCCCGCTCGCCGCCGCGCGCGCGGCGGGCACCACATGGCGTTCGACCGTAAACCCCCGCGTCTCAAGCTCGCGCGCGGCGAGTTTGGCATGGGGCGCGCAATCGCCGGGCGGATTGTCCGAAGCCTGGCGCACCATGGCGACAAGGAAGCGCACCTCGTCATCGAAGGCGCGGTCGACTTCCTGGGAGATTTTTCCGAGCTCGCGAAGTTCCATGTGCCTAGGCCTCAAAGAGCTCGCCCTGCGGGTCCTTCCCCGCCGCGCGCAAGGCGGTTTCGCTTTCGATTTGACCGCCGCCGCGAATATGCAAAACCTCGACACCAAGCGCCACCATGGGCGGCGTCAGAAGAAACCGCCGATGGCAGCGTCGCGGATCTTCCTCGGCGCACATCACGGCCGAACGCACCCCGGCCTTCTCGATCACCGCTCCGAGGCTGGCGCAAAAGCCCGGCGAGGATGACACGCGCGCCCAGTCGGGCTTGCCCGCGCCGTCCAACACGTCGGGATCGGTCGGCCGGCCCGATAGCTGCTCGCCCGACCAGTGGTATTCGATCCCGGCCGAGCCTAGGGCCGCGCTGAGGCGCTCGCGGTTGAAATGGGGATTGAAGCGCGAAAACGGCCGGCCACGCACATCGACGAGGCGCCGGATGAAGTGCCGCGTCAAGAGTTCGAGAAAATGCGCGAGAGAATGATTCGAGTGACCGATGGTGTAAATCGTCTTTGCCTCCACCGCCACCACCCCGCCCGCTCAGCCGCCGAGGAACAGCCGGCCGACCTGCGGATCGGCCAGAAGATCGCGTCCCCGCCCGGCAAGGGCCAGCCGGCCCGCCACGAGCACATAGCCGATATCGGCGAACTCAAGCCCCTTCTTGGCATTCTGCTCGACCATGACGATGGTCTTGCCGTCCTTCGCGCGGAGATCGGCCAAGACCTCGAACACCAAATCGATGTAGCGGGGCTCCAGGCCGATGGACGGCTCGTCGATCAGAAGCACCGCGGGCTCCATGACGAGGGCGCGCGAGATCTCCAGCAAGCGGCGCTCGCCGCCCGACAGCACGCCCGCGCGTTCGCGCCGACGCCTAGCCAAGCGATCATAGCGCGCGAGCACACGTTCCATCGCGTCCCTCGCCGCCGCCGCGGACAGCAGATACCCGCCCATCAGCAGGTTTTCCTCGACCGTCAGATCGGGAAAGACCGAATTGTCCTGCAGGACATAGGCGATACCCGCTTCGGCGAGCTTGCGGCTCGCGGGCAAGCGCGTGACGTCGCGGCCGTCGAGTCGAACGGTGCCACCGAGAATATCGGCGAAGCCGAACAGGCCGTGCAGCACGGTCGATTTCCCCGCACCGTTTGGGCCGATCAAGCAGAGCGATTGCCCGCGCCCCAGCGCGAGGTCTAGTCCGTGGACGATTTCGGCGCGCCCATAGCCGACCGCCAGACCCGAGCAATCGAGATAGGGCGCCCCGCCCGCAAGCGCGTCGAGCTCGGCCCGCGCGGGCGCGGGACGGCCGTCGAGCGGTCCCGCCATCAGCGCGATCCCAAATAGGCGTCGAGCACGCGCGGATCGGCGCGGATGTCCTCGGGCGCGCCTTCCGCCAGAAGCTCGCCGTGCGCCAAGCAATAGATGCGCCGCGCGAGATTCATGATCACGGCCATATTGTGCTCGATGACAAGCAGCGTCACGCCGAACTCGGCGTTCGCGCGGCGCATCTGGTCCACGAGGGCGTTGATGAGGGTCGGATTGATGCCCGCCGTCGGCTCGTCAAGCAGCAGAAGCCGCGGCCGGCGCATCAGGGCCATGGCGAATTCGAGCAGCTTCTGTTGGCCAAACGACAATTCGCCCGCGACCAGGCCGCGCTTGTCCGCAAGACCCACGAAGTCCAGAAATTCACCCGCCTGCGCGCGCTCGTCCTTCCGGGGCCGGGCAAGCAGGGCTGGAGTGCCGCCGCCAAACGCAGGCGCCGCCGCCAGCAGATTCTCGACGCACGTCATCTGCTTGAACACCCGCGTCGTCTGATAAGTGCGGATGAGACCAAGCCGCGCGATATCGGGCATGCGCAAGCGCGAAATCTCCATGCCGTCGAACGCGATGGCGCCGTCATCGATTTGGTGCGTCCCGGCGATGGAATTGAACAAGGTCGTCTTGCCCGAGCCATTGGGGCCGATCAGCCCAACGATCTCGCCCGCGCGCACGGAGATCGAAATTTTTTCATTGGCCACGACGCCGCCAAAACGCTTTGACGCGCCACGCACCTCGAGCAGCGCGCTCATGCCGCCCCTTCCTCGCGCGCGCGGAAGGTTGCCGGCCAACGCCGCCGCGCATAACCGAGAATACCGAGCGGGAAGAACAACACGATGACGACGATCAGGACCCCCAAGGCCACGCGCTGCCAACCGAGCAGATAGGTCCAGAACAATTCCTTGGTGACGTAAAAGACCACGGCGCCGATGACCGGACCCCACATCGTGCCCTTGCCGCCGAGAATCGCCATCAGGACCATCCAGACGCCAAAAGTCGCGCCAGCGAACGCGACCTCGCGCGGCTCGATGAGCCCGTTCATATTGCCGAATATCGCGCCCGCGAATCCGAGAAAGAACGCCGACACCGTCCACGCCGCGATCTTGACGCGCACGGTCGGCAGGCCCAGGGCCTCGGCCTTGTCCTCGTCGTCGCGAATGGCGTTGAGCGCCAAGCCGAAGCGACGGCCATAAAGCCAGCGCAGCGCGGCGAAGGTTGCGATGCCGAGGCCCGCGGCAAGAGCGTAGAAAAACAACGCGCGGCGCGCAAATTCACCGGGAAAAACCGGCATGAGAAAACCCGAGGCGCCGCCGATATAGTCCCACGCGGCCGCGAACTCGCCGCCCGCGATGCCTAACCCCAAGGTCGCGATGGCGAAATAGGGCCCGCGCAGACCGAGGATGAGTGCGCCGAAGGCCAAGGCCGCCAGGGTCGCGGCGATGGGCGCGGCAAGGAGGCCGGCGGCCAAGCCCAGATAATACTCGCGCGGCGTGAAGGTGAGGCTGCCCGAGCCCGCGGGATCCGTGTACGCCGCCACATCGTGGAACAGCCCGACCTGGACGATGGCGCTCGCGTACATCCCGATGCCGAAGAACAGGATATTGCCGAACGAGTTGTAGCCCATCTGCCCGCCCAGGGTGTCCCAGGTGAGCGCGAGCGTGGCCATGATCCACAACATCGCGAGTTGGACCGCAAGCGCGGGCAGCAGAAGCGGCGCCGCCACCGTCAGCAGGGCTAGCACCCCATAGCGCGACCAGCGCCGCGCGCTCATCGCAGCACCTTGCGCGAGAGCGCCAAGCGCCGGCTGCGCCACACCAGGATGACAACCAAAAGCGAAAACACGAAAGCGCCCTGGAATTGGGCGCCGAGGACGAAGCCAACGAAATTCTCCGCCGCCCCCAAGCCCAAGGCCGCGGCAATCACCAAGGCAAGATTGCCCAGACCCGCGAGAATGACGATGGCGAAGGCGCGGATGGTGAAGACGAGACCCGCGAAGGGATGGATCACCCAGATCATGGCGATGAGCGCGCCCGCCGCGCCGCAAATCGCGCCATTGATGGCATAGGTCGCGGCGTAGACCCGGTCGGTATCGACGCCGAGCGCGCGCGCGGCGCGCGCGTTCTGGGCAGTTGCGCGAATGGCGCGGCCTAGCCGGCTGGTGCGCAAGAAAACCACCAGCGCCGCGCCCAGGACGAGGGCCGCCGCCAGCGCGGCCACGCGCGCGCGCGAGATCGTCACCACGGAATCGAGGATCAGCCAACTGCCGAGTTCGGCATCCAGCGAACGCACATCGGCGCCCCAGATTTGATTGATGAGCTGGGCGATGAGGATGCTGAGCCCGAAGGTCGCCAGAAGCGACACGAACATGTCCTTGCCGGTCACGCGGAACACCACTCCCGCATACATCACCCAGCCGAGGGCGAACAATGCGGCGGCGGCGAGCGGCACGGTCAGGAACGCCGGGACGCCGAGGCCCGAGAACGTGATCGCCAGATAGCCGCCCAGGATGACGAGCTCGCCTTGCACCACATTGACGATATTCATGACGCCCCAGACGAGCGCCATGCCGTAGGCGGCGAGCGCATAGATGGCGCCGATCAAGATGCCGTCGAGCAGGACCTGCACGAGCAGGGCCGGCGCCTCCAGGAACAATAGGAGATTGGTCATGAGCGCGTGCTCGGGCGCGGGGTCACGGCCCGCGCTCCACCGCGGTCCGCGCGCCCGCCATGCGGAGCACGACAATCGGGATGCGGCAAATCACGAACCGCGCTTGGACCAAAGCGGCCGGGGATGGACCAATTTTGCGATCGCCCATTTGGTCGGCGCCACGACCTTGTAGTCGCCGCCGAGCACCTGGAACAGCACCATGGGTTTGGCCGTGTTCTTACCGGTCTCGTCGAATTTCACCGGACCGTAGAACGTCGCCAGATTGGTCGCGGCCAGGGCATCGCGGACTTTTTCGGTATCGAGAGATTGGCCGCGCTCGAAGGCATCGACATAGACCAGCACGGCCGCGCTCGATTCCGCGGCCTGATAGCTGGCGTCGTAATTGTAGGTCTTGCGGAACAAGTCATCGTATTTCTGCGCGGAGCCGAACCATTTGTCGGAATAGGTCAGCGTCGGCGCCCATTGCGAGGCGCAGAGCGTGTATTCGGCCGCTGCACCCATCTTCTCGGCGATCTGGGCGGAATCGCAATGCGTCATCGCCACCATGGGCACATCGACCTTGGCTTCGGCGATTTGCCGCGTCGCGGTCGCGGCACCCTTGGCGTGTCCGCTGATCAGCAGGACATCGGGCTTCACCGCCTTCACGCGCGCGAGCGTGGCGGAGATATCGGTGAAGCCGTCGGGCACCTTGTCGTCGATGACGATTTGCATGTTGTGCGCCTTCGCGGCCTCGACGATTCCGGCGCGTACATCGAGCGAGAACGAATCGTCACCCATGGCCAGAGCCAGACGCACGCTCGCAGGCGCGCGCCCCTCTTCCTTCGCGCGTTCGGCGGCGAGATCGACCGCGCTCGAAAGATATTGGTCCGAGGTCGAAAGCACGGCGAACAGATAGCGGTAGCCCTTGGTAAACAGCGAGCGCGAGGCGCCATTGGCCTCGACCATGGGAATCTTAAAGCGTTCGGTGATGGGCGCGACCGCGCCGGTCAAAGGCGAGCTGTATGGCCCGAGCACGAACTTGATGCCGTCCTGATTGATCAGGCGCTCGGCGAGGGCGGCCGCCCGGTCGTTGCTCGATTCGTCGTCGTAATAGCGGATGTCGAGTTTGTAGGCTTTCCCTCCGACCTTGACGCCACCCATCTCGTTGATGCGCTTTGCCGCCAGGTCGTAGCCGTGCTTGGTCTGTCCGCCTTCGGTGGCATAGCGCCCCGTCAACGAGACCGCTGCGCCGAGGGTGATCGTATCGCCCTCGACCTTGGCCTCTGAGGGGCCTGCGAGCGCGAGCGCGACGAATATGCCGAACAAGATTGCCTTGCGCACAGGAGCCTCCCCCAAAAAAACGCCGTCTCGCGCGACCAAGGATCCGGATCTGCCGGAACTCGCGCCTCCAATTTACCGAGGTATTATTCTTCACGTAAGGTGAGATATGGCAATCGGCCAATATAGTGGCCGACCATGATCGTGGCCACGACGAACGTCACGATTGCGGCGACGAAAAATCCACCCCCGCAATAGGCAAAACCATATTGCAGGGTGATCCAGGTGACCGCGCCATTGGTCAGGAGCAGCGCGGCATTGACCGCCAGCACGGTCCGGCGCAGGTCGAAATTGGACAAAACAAACGCTGGGCCATGATCAGGGCCTGGAAGAACGAACCCATGGCCGCAAGCGCCACCCGCCCGTCACGCGCCTTTCGTCAACCACCGGAGCGTCGTCTCCAAGCCTTCGCGCAGGCCGATCGCCGCGCGAAATCCGAGCTTCGCCTCGGCCTTGCGCGGGTCGCCAAGCGATATGCGGATATCGCCCGCGCGTGGCGGTGCGTGCTCGATGCGCGCCTGCCGACCCGCGAGCTCGCGCATCAGACCCGCGAGTTCGAGGATCGTCGTCGATTTTCCCGTGCAGATGTTGAATACTTCGGGCGCGCGCGCGTCCGCCCGCGCCATCGCCGCCAAAAGCGCCCTCACGACGTCGTCCACATGGATGAAATCGCGCTCCTGCCGGCCATCGCCGAAGACCGTCAAGCCGTCGCCGCGCGCCAGGCGGCCCGCGAAGATCGAGATCACGCCCGAATAGGGCGATTTCGGATCCTGGCGCGGCCCGAAGACGTTGAAGAAGCGCAGCCCCACTGTCGGCACACCGTGCACCAGCGCGCCAACGCGCGCGTGCAGCTCGCAGCCGAGCTTATCCGCGCCATAGGCCGATAGCGGTCGTGTTGCGGCCGATTCGGCCAATGGCATGTCCTGATTGTCGCCATACACGGCCGCCGACGACGCATAGACGACAGGCACCGGCCGGCCGCCGCGCACGCGCCGCGCGGCGTCGAGCACCTGGATGGCGCCCGTCAGGTTGACCGCGTGGGTTCCCGCCCAGTCCTCGTTGCCGCGTTGCACCGAGGCGATGGCGGCCAAATGGAAGCAGCCGTCGGCATCCGCCAGGGTCGCGGCCACCGCGCCCGCATCGCGCACGTCGCCGACGACGAGCGGGGCATCGGCCGGGAGATTCTCGCGCCTTCCGCTGGACAAATCGTCGAGCACCCGCACCCGGTCGCCACGCGCGCGCAAGGCCTCCACCAGATGGGAACCGATAAAGCCGCAGCCGCCCGTAACCAGGTATGTCTTCGCGCCCATTCTCCCTCCCCGGCACATCGGCCCCGGCACGGCACAGGTTTACCACGGTCCCAGGCCAGCAACAGTGCCTGGCAACGGCGGCATGGCGCATCGCCGCGTCACCTAACGAATATTTAATCGGCCCGTGATTGCCTTCGACGCCCGGTTCCGCATAATGCGCCGCGACCGGTCCGTCGACCGGGCCCGCGAGAGGGCGCGGGCGCAATCCGAGGAGACCGAGATGAAAAAATTCACGATGGCCACGCTGTCCGCCGCCCTCGTCGCATTCGGCGCCGCCGGTGCGATGGCGCAGGACGCCGCGGCCGGCAAGACGGCGTTCAAGAAGTGCGAGACCTGCCACACCGTCGAAGCCGGCAAGTCGAAGCCTACCGGCCCCAATCTCTTGGGTGTGTTCGGCCGCAAGGCCGGCTCGGGCGATTTCAAATACTCCGATGCCATTCAGAAGGCGGCGGCCAAGGGCCTGGTCTGGGACGAAAAGAGCCTGGACGCCTATGTCGAGGACCCGAAGAAGTTTCTCGCAACCGCCAGCGGCGACCCCAAGGCCGCGAACAAGATGCAGTTCAGCCTGAAGAACGCGGCCGAGCGGCAGAACATCATCGCCTATCTCAAATCGCTCAAATAGTCCGCCGCCGGCCGCGCGCCGGCGTTGCGATCGTCCTGGTCGAAATCCGCCGCGCGAGAGCGCGGCGGATTTTCGCCGTTTGGGCATCGACCGAAATCGCCAGGCGCGTCACAACCTCGAGCTCGCGGTCCTCGTAGGCATTGCGCTTGGGATGGCGGCGGCGCCATCGCGCCATCGCCGCGTCGCGCTCCACGACCAGTACCGCGATTTGCGGCCAGAACAGGCGCAGCATTGCCGTGATCCAACGATTGGCCGGCCATGACGGCCGCGCCAGATCGATCTCGAAGCCGTCGAGCATCGCGACAATGTCGCACGCGCGGTACCAAGTCTCGCCCGTGACCCAGCGATTGGTCGTGAACAACATGTCAGGCATGCCGCGCCGGTCGAGGGAAATCGCGATTAAGTGCGACAAGGCGTCGTTGCGGTCCTTGGGCGGCACGAAATCGGGTAGAGGCGCCGGTCGGCAAGACGGCTTCATGCCGATTGGGCGCATGAAGGCATGGACATGGCCGACAGCCGCCCCGCCTCCCGAGACCGGATGGGCGTGATAGTAGAACTGCGAACCCGTGGCCGGATCGTAGACATCGTCCTTGGGATAATGCCGCCAGGCGATGGCACGCCCGCCGCCGCGGAGCAATTCGTGCACCGGATTGTCGCCGGTCTTCGCCAACACGCGCGCGCATTCGCGCGCCTCCTCGCCCGCCGCGGCCATCGCCCGCAGGCGCTTGAGCGCCAAGCGCCTGAAATCGCCGTCGAATTCGATATCGACCGCCGAATCGGCCGGTCCGGCTTGCGCCTTGCTTCGCTCGTCGCGCGCCAAGCGCCGGTCGCGCCCTAGGCCGGCAGGCGAGAGATCGCGGCGTCCACGGAGGCGCCGAAGATATCGACGATCTCGCCGATCAGCTCGTCCTTCACGTTATAGGGCGGCGCCAAGATTACGTGATCGCCGCGCACGCCATCGAGCGTGCCGCCCATCGGATAGAGCACGAGGCCGCGCGACAACATCTCGTCGTTGATGCGGGCGTTCAACTTGTGCTTGGGATCGAACGGCTCCTTGGTCGCCCGGTCCTTGACGAACTCGACGCAGCGGAAAAGGCCGCGGCCGCGGATATCGCCGGCATGGCGGTGATTGCCGAAACGCTCGATCAAGGCTTCCTCGAGCAGGGCGCCGAGGCGCTTGACGTTCCCGAGCAATTTTTCCTCGCGGATCACCTTTTGAACGGCGAGCGCCGCCGCGCAGGCGGTGGTGTGGCCCATATAGGTGTGGCCGTGCTGGAACGAACCGCTGCCGCGCTCGAACGCCCGGCAGACTTTTTCGCCGACCAAAACCGCGCCGATGGGCTGGTACCCGGCGCCCAGGCCCTTGGCCATGGTCAACATGTCGGGAACAATACCGTCCTGCTCGCAGGCATAGAGCGTGCCGGTACGCCCCATGCCGCACATCACCTCGTCGAGGATCAACAGCACGCCGTATTTATCGCAGATTTCGCGGATGCGCTTAAAATAGCCCGGAACCGCAGGCAACGCGCCGGCGGTGGCGCCCACCACCGGCTCGGCGATGAAGGCTGCGACCGTTTCCGGTCCCATTTCGACGATCATCTGTTCGAGCTCGTTCGCCACGCGCAGGCCGTAGGCGTCCTCGCTTTCGTCGTCGCGCTTGTCGCGATAGGCGTAGCAGGGGGCTATGTGGCGCACGGTGTCGGCGAGCATGGGATCATAGGGCTTGCGGCGCGCGAAATTTCCTCCCGCCGCGAGCGCGCCCAGGGTGTTGCCGTGATAGCTCTGCCGGCGTGTCACGATGCGGTACCGCGAGGGCTGGCCGATCTCGAGGAAATACTGGCGCGCCATCTTGAGCGCGGCCTCGGTCGCCTCCGAACCATCGTTCACGTAATAGACGCGCGACAAGCCCTCGGGCGCGTCGGCGATGAGCGCATCGGCCAGCTCTTCCATCGGCTGGGTGGTGAAGAACGAGTTCGAGACATAGGGCAGTTTCGCGACCTGCGCCTGAATTGCGGCGATGACCGCGGGATGGCTGTGCCCGAGGCAGGATACGGCGGCGCCGCCAGAGCCGTCGATGTAACGCTTGCCGGTCGAATCGAACAAATACGGCCCCTCGCCGCGCACGGCCATGGGATAGGTGGCTTTGAGATTGCGATGAAATACATGGCTCATGGCGGGACTCTCCGACCGTGCGGGGAATATTCGAACGTCATTCTAATCAGGTGCGGACCGGCGCACAACGCCGCGCGGGCAATGGCGCGGACATTACGTCGCGGTTATTATGCACCCATGCGTTGTCGCGGACGCATAAAGACGCGGCGCGACGCCTCCTTCCACGCCATTCCAACCGCGGCGATACACCCCATGGACCTGAAGCAGCATATTCGTGGCATCCCCGATTTTCCGAAACCGGGCATACTGTTTTACGACATCTCGCCGCTGCTCGTTCATCCGGCCGCCTGGCGCTCGACCGTCGATCGCATGAAGGCGGAGATCGCGCCGTTCAAGCCCGATATCCTGATCGGCATCGAATCGCGCGGATTTCTAGTCGCCGCCCCGCTCGCGCTCGAACTCGGTCTTGGCTTCGGCATGGTGCGCAAAAAGGGCAAACTCCCCGGAAAAACCATCCCCTATCGCTATGCCCTGGAATACGGCACCGACACGATCGAGATTCAGGCCGATCTCGTGAAGCCGGGACAACGCATCGTGATTCTCGATGATCTGCTGGCGACCGGCGGCACTCTCGCCGCCTCGGTCGCGTTGTGCCGTCAAGTCGGCGGCACGGTCGTGGGCGCGGGCTGCATCATCGAACTCACTTTCCTAGGCGGCCGCAAGAAACTCGACGTGCCCGTATCCGCCCTTCTCGCCTACGACAGCTAGTCTTGCCTACGACAGCGAGGCGCCGCGCTCAAAGCGCGCGCGTGACGCCGCCATCGATCAGCAAGCTTTGGCCGGTGATGTAGCTCGCATCGCCCGACACGAGAAACGCCACCGTCTTCGATACCTCCGCCATTCGCCCCTGGCGCGCCATGGGAATGGAGCGCATCACCGTGTCGTTCATCGGCCAATTTTCCATGAACCCCGGCAAGACCGCGTTGATGCGGATGCTCTTCGACGCATAGCGATCGGCATAGAGCTTGGCGAAGCCCGCGATGGCCGGGCGGTAAACCGAGGACACGGGGAACACCAGGCGCGGCTCGAAGGCGGCAAAGGATGAAATGAGCACGATCGCCCCCCCGCCGCGCGCGATCAGTGCCGGCGTTGCCAGCCGACATAGGCGAATCGTACTCATGATCATGAGATTGAATCCGGCGAGCCAGTCCGATTCCGGAATCTCGAGTAGCGGGCCGTCAAAATCGGGGTCGAAGGCCGTGGTCGATTCGCTCGACCACGGCGCGTGGCCATTGCTCATGACGATGGCGTCAAGGCCGCCGAAGCGCGATGTCGCCGCTTCGACCATGCGCGCGATATCGCTTTCCTCGGCGAGCGAGCCGCGCACCGCGACGCCGCCGATTTCAGCGGCGATCTTTTCGCAATTCTCGGTCGGAGAGCTGACCACCACGTCGTAACCGCGCG
>JBJXGH010000080.1:0-3797 GCA_046153685.1 Alphaproteobacteria bacterium | reverse complement strand
CCCACGCCTTGGCATATGCGTCGAATTCCTTGTCGCCCATGGGCAGGGACATGTTGATCATGCCGCGCCGCGTCATGTAGATGCCGCGCGCCATCATGTCGAGTTGCAACAAATCCTTGCCGAGGGAATTGCCCTTCGCGGCATCGTCGGGGGTGCGCACTTCGGAAAGACGGGTGAAGTGCACCGTCTGCGTCGAGCCCATGCCGGTGATGACGATGGGCAGGCCGCTCTTCTTCGCGATCGCCTGCAGGCGGGCGCGGAACTGGTCGCCCTTGGCGTTGAAGGCGCGGCAAACCTCGGGCGTATAGACCTGGCTCAAACCCGCATAGCCAGCCGACATGGTGAGCTGGTTCTGATTGAACGTGCCCGCGTGCGGCCAGGCGTCCTTACGGCGTGGATCGAAATTGTCCATGATCTCGGCCTTGCCGCCGAAGCCGCCAAAGGACAGCCCGCCGCCGATGTATTTGCCAAAGGACATGAGGTCGGGCTTTACGCCGTAGATTTCCTGCGCGCCGCCGGGGGCCAAGCGCGAGGTCACGACTTCGTCGAGCACGAGCAAGATGCCGTGCTTGGTCGTCTCGGCGCGCAGCATGTCGAGAAATCCCTGGTCGGCGGGCAGGCAGCCCGCGCCGCCCATCATCGGCTCCAGGATTACGCAGGCCAAATCCTTGGCGTGCTTTTCGATTAGCGCCTTGGTGCTGGGAATTTCGTTGTATTTGGCGAGCACGATGTCGTACGGCGCGTTGGTCGGCGAGCCGCCATCGCGCATCGACAGCACACCGCCGTGATAGCCGCCGTCGAAGCCCATGATTTTCGCGCGCTTGGTATAGGCGCGTGCGGCGTTGATCGCGAGCAGATTGCCCTCGGTGCCCGAATTGGTGAAGCGCAGCCGGTCCATGCCCCAGCGCTTGGCGACCAGCGTCGCGAGCTTCACCTCGGTCTCGTTTTGCCCGCCGAGCACTATGCCGCGGTCGAGGCCCTCGACGATGGCCTTCTTGATCACGGGATTGGAGTGGCCGTAAAGCCCCGCCGTGTATTCGCCGAGGAAGTCCATGTAGGAGTGGCCGTCGAGATCGGTTACGTAGCAACCCTCGCCGCGCGCGATGGTCAGCGGGAAGGGCGCGTAGAACAGCACCGTGCGCGTATTGCCGCCGGGCATGACGGCGCAGGCCGCTTCGTAATTGCCGCGGCTCTTGGTATTGGCGGTGGCAAAGCGCTGCTCGGCCTCGAGGACCGCGGCCTGAAGGTCGTAATTGCGCGAGCTCTGAAGATTCATGGGACTTCCCTCCGGTGCGGCGCCTGCCGCGCTGCAATTGCCATTCGATACGTTCAGGCGGCGATTTTCGCCCCGCGCATGGCACCCGGTCAAGCAACGCGGGCAGGCATTTTGCGGGCCTCGTCGGAACCTCGGCGACGGTCGATTGACAGTAGCCGATTGCGCCACCTACGGTCGCCTTGGGCGCCCGGTTGGGTCCATACGGCGGCGTAAAACAAAGGGAGCGAGGCAATGGCGGGCGGCGATTACGAGGGCCAGATTGCGGTAGTCACGGGCGGGGCGCAAGGCATCGGTTTTGCCATTTCGCGCCTTCTGGCCGAACGCGGGGCGACCGTTTGCCTGCTGGATATCGACAAGGCGCGCATGGACGAGGCGGTGGCAAAGCTCAAGGCGACCGGCGCCAAGGCCAAGGGCTATACGGCCGACGTGACCAAGGAGCCGACATTGCAGCGCGCGCGCGATGAAATCCTCAAGGATTGGGGCCAGGTCCATGTGCTCGTGAACAATGCCGGCATCTATCCGCACGCCAAGATTCACGAGATCACCGAGGACTCGTGGAACGCGATGTTCGATGTGAACACCAAGGGGATGTTCTATACGACGCGCACCTTCATGGATTGCATGAAGGAAAAGCGTTATGGCCGGATCGTCAGTATCGTCACCAACGACGCCTATATCGCCAAGCCGACCTTGCCGCATTACGCCGCCGCCAAGGCGGCGGTGGCCTCGCTGATCAAGACTTTCGCGCTCGAACTCGCGCCGTTCGAGGTAATCTGCACGGGCGTCTCCCCCGGCGCGGTCGCGACCGAACGGGCCAAGAGCCAGCCTTGGCTCAAGGAGCGCCTGCCGCTCATACCCGTGCGGCGCGCGGCCGAGCCCGAGGACATCGCCGAGGTGGTTCTGTTCCTCGGCTCTAAGCGCAACCGCTTCGTCGTTGGCGAGACCGTCCTCGCCAATGGCGGCTACACGATGCTCTGAGTCGTGAACCTCGCAACCGAGTTCGAGGGCCAAGTCGGCATTGTCACGGGTGCCGCCGACGGCATCGGTTTCGCAATTTCGAAATTGCTGGCACAGCGCGCGGCGTCGGTCGCGCTTTGGGACGTCAATCTCGATGCCGCCGAACGCGCGGCCAATCGCATCCACCAGGAAACCGGCGCGAAGGCCAAGGCGTACAAGGTGGACGTCACCACGGAATCCGATGTGCTCGCCGCGCGTGACGCCACGATTCGGGATTTTGGCCGCGCCGACGTGCTGGTGAACAACGCGGGCATCTATCCCCACGCCTCGGTTTCCGAGATCACCGAGGAATCGTGGAACCGCATGTTCGACGTGAACACCAAAGGCGCATTCCACGCTATGCGCGCGTTGATGGGGCCGATGACGGCGCAGAAATACGGCCGCATGGTCAGCATCGTCACCGAAGATGCGTATATCGCCAAGCCCACGCTGCCCCATTACGCGGCATCGAAGGCGGCGCTGCTGTCGCTCATCAAGACCTTCGCGCTTGAGCTTGCCCCGCACGAAGTGATTTGCACTGGCGTATCGCCCGGCCCCGTGGCGACCGAACGCGCCAAGAGCCAAAGCTGGCTTGCGCCGCGCATTTCCAAGATCCCCGTGCTGCGCGCCGCCGAACCCGAGGACATCGCCGAGGTGGTTCTGTTCCTCGGCTCCAAGCGTAACCGCTTCGTCGTTGGCGAAACCGTGATCGCCAATGGCGGCTACATCATGGTCTGAACAATTTAACCGGGGCCGCCCCCATCCGAGGCGAGACCCCGAGGAGGGTGCCATGGCCAAGCAAACCACGCCGTCGCCGGCCTATCCGTGGGATGAAACCCTGGTAAGCGGCGTCCAGACCTTCATGGGCGTGCCCTATTCGCGCGACTTGTCAAAGAGCAAGGCCGCCATTCTTGGCATCCCGTTCGATTGCGGATTGCATCCCGTGCGCCAAGGCGCGCGCATGGGGCCTGCGGCGCTTCGCGAGCAATCGACGCTCGTACGGCCCTATCAGCCGCCGATTGCGGATTGGAATCCGCTGGTCGAACTGGGCGTGGTCGATTGCGGCAATGTCCGGGTCGCGCTCGGCGATACGGTCGAGTCCTTCCGCCGCATCGAGGCCGCGGTCTCGCATATCGTGGATGCGGGTTGCGTGCCCATCACCTTCGGCGGCGATGGCAGCGTCAGCTTGCCGCAAATTCGCGCCGTGCACCGCAAGTACCCCGATCTGTGCCTTGTGCATTTCGATGCGCATACCGACACCTATCCCGATGTCGCGGGCCAGCAAGTGCCGGGTACCAATATCGTCGAATTCAACCCCGCGACGACGTTCACCCGCGCGGCGGAGGAGGGCATCCTCGACGTCAAGAATTCGCTGCACATCGGCCCGCGCGGCACTGTTTCGGTGCAGGGCGTTTTCGATTTCACCCGCAAGCAGGGCTACGAGCTCATCACTGGCGCCGATCTCATGGAGAAGGGCATCAAGCACACGCTGGCCCATATCCATAAACGCATTGGCGATAGGCCG
>JBJXGH010000184.1:0-5918 GCA_046153685.1 Alphaproteobacteria bacterium | reverse complement strand
CATCGGCGAATTCGCGCATGACGCTCGCATAGCTCCGGCCTTGCCATGGCCAGTGGATGGCCTGCCAATCAGGGCACTGGCCGCATAGGTGGTGCGATGAGAAATCGTTGCCTAGATGCGCCCGACGCAGCGCCTGCATCTTTGGGCCGGTCCAAATGTCGCGGATCGTTTCGCTCGCCAAATGACCGACCGCCCCCTCGTGATGCCAGTCGGCGGGGCAAAACACCACGCTACCGTCCGGCTTCAATACCAGGCGTTCCCAGGGATATAGGCAGGGTGTGCGCGGTGAAGGGGCCGCGGCGCGCATGGCGGTGGCGACCGCGGACATTTCTCCGGCACAGGAATGCTGGCGGCGCAAGACGACGAAATCCACGCCCTCGCTTTTCCAAAACGCATCGAACGCTTCGGCCTCGTGACGATTGAGGAGCTGGACCACGAAGCTTACCATGATCCGAGCCGGCCGGCCGCGCTTGGCGTTGGCGGCGATCAGGCCGCGGACATTGGCGATCGCCAAGGACAGCGTGCCGTGAACGCGGACCTGGGCGTAGGTCTCGGGCGTGTGAGCGTCGAGGCTCACGTCGAACACCGACACGCCCGCGTCCAGGAGGGCGTTCGTGCGCTCCTCGTCAAGAAGCAGGCCATTGGTCGTCAGCGCGACCTGGATGCCCGAGCGGGCCGCCGCGTCGGCCAGAAGGGCGGAAAGGCGAGGATGGAGAAGCGGCTCGCCGTCGCCGGTGTAGCGCAGATAGTTGCACCGGCCGCCGCCCTCGGCCGCGATCTCGCCAATCAGCTTGGCGTGCAACGCTTCGTCCAGGTGAACCCGCTTCGCGCCCTTGATGCGCGTGACTTGCTCGTACGGGCAATGCACGCAGGCAAGGTTGCAGAACTCCGTCACGTCCACATTGATTTGGGACGGAAACTCGACGGTCAGATAGGAGTCAAATCCATACGCCGGCACGCCGGACCTCGTCTATGCGGGTGAAAGCCGACTTTCTCGAAAGCGAGAAACCACATTATGGCGGGCGGGTGAGATTGCGCAAATGGCCGATAACGTGTGCCGTGCTTAGTTTCGTTTGAGTTTGAGCGCAATGAGTCGGGCAAGGGCGCGATTGGCGGCGGGCGAATAATGGGCCACGTCCAAATACCGGTGTCCGTTTACGTCATCGAGGGCCGAAGTCGCGTCTACCATCGCCAGCCGGCCCGATGCAATTTCGCTTCGAACGACGCGGACAGTTCCGGCGACATAGTTGAAGCCGGGGGCGGTTCGGGCGGCCTCGCGCACGAAGGCGTTCGACGGGTCCATGAGGCCGACCGGTTGAAACAGCACGAGCACCTCGAAGCCATAGGCCGCGCCGAGTGCTTTAAGAAGCATCAGATTTTCCGAGTAGTAGCCCAAGACCTTTCCAGTCAGGGCCTGCCCGTGAATCTCGCTGAACTTGCCCCAAACCCGATAGGCAAGATCCGCCTCGAGAAAATCGAAGCCATCGATAAACGCATCGCGGTTGAACATAATATCCTCGGCGCTGCGGGCCGGCGCCGCCATGTCCGCGAAAAGGCGGTAAAGGGGCAGCGATTCGGCCAGCAACCGCCAATAATTCGGACGATGGAACGAGGCGCCCGGCGTGAAGGCGATTTCGCCTCTTTTGATGGCATGGCTGTTGATCAGAAAATGGTCCACACTTCGCATATTGCTGCGGGCCAGATGCATAAGGTCGTTCCATCCATCGAGAAAGACGACGCTTTGGGGCCGGTATCCCAGCTGAAGGAGATAGATGAGCTTCTTGATTTCGGTCCCTTGGGTGTAGCCTTGCGCGCCGAAATTGAGAACGTGAAAGGCGGGGAGAAGCGGCGCGAGGAAGTGGGAAATCGTTTCGTCCCCCTTGCTGCCGTGGCCAAACATCGTCGAGCCGCCGAACAGAAACACCTTTGGCCGGTTGCCGCGAAGTGAGTCTTTTGCGTCGCCATCACTCCCGCCGGGCTCGTACCGGAGGCCCTCCACGCCGACCCGATAGATGTCGCCTACGACCTTCTCCGTCATCATGGGCAGTGTCGGATGCATCGCAAAGAGAGGTGCGGTCATGCGGGCCCTGATTTGTTCGTCGGATTCACCAGGGAAGATCGCGCGTTGGATGGATATGGCATCCGCGCTACCGGGCCAGATGATATGTGCCATCATGTCCGGGGCGATTCCCGGTGGCGGCCGAAGTAACAGCGCGGCGATGGCATTCACGGCCGCAAAGAACGCGGAGGCAATTCCAATGACGAGAAAGACGGCGCGCGCTACCCGTAAGGCTGATTGCACGTGGACGTACCTCCCAATGACGCGCGCGGATCATAGGCCGGCCTGTTCGCAGGGACCATCGGGGCCCCTCAGCCGCGCCTCGGGCGCTCCATGCGAGCGTATCGGGGCGGGCAAGAATATCGAGACGGCGTGACGGGCGATAGTTCCGGAATAGAGACAAGCATGCGCGCGGCGATCGTCCAATCGAGCTTCCTGCCGTGGCGCGGATATTTCGACATGATCGATGATGTCGATGTGTTCGTGTTTTTCGACGACGTTCAGTACGTCAAGAAATCGTGGCGTGCGCGCAATCGGATCAAGACGGCGCAGGGGGCGCGGTGGATCATCGCGCCCGTTTGCAAGGATTCGCCGCGCAAGGCGATCGACGAAACCCGCATCGACGACACGCGGCCGTGGCGGGCGCGAATCCTCGCTCAATTGGATGACGCCTACCGGCGTGCGCCCCATTTTGCAGCGGTGAAGGAGGGGCTCGTCGGCGAATTGTCGGCGCCTCACGAAACCATCTCGCACGTCAACATGGCGCTCACGCGATGGGCATGCCGGCAGCTGGGGATTTCGACACGCTTCGTCAACGCGCGCGACCTGGGTGCCTCGGGGGTCAAGACGGAGAGAGTGATCGAGCTTCTTCGCGCCCTGGGTGCGGGAAGTCTTGTCAACGGCCCGACCGCCCGGGCCTATACCGATCACGACCTAATTCGTCACGCCGGCATTGCGCTCTACTACAAGTCCTACGACTATCCGGCCTATCCGCAGCTTCATGGCGAATTTCTGCCGGACATGTCGATCATGGATTTGCTGTTTAATTGCGGGCCCGACTCCCGCCGTTACTTGAAAAGCCTCTCGCCCTCGGTTCGTGCGGTATAATGCGTCTTTCGATCGTCGTTCCGGTTTACCAGAACGCTCGCAATCTACCGGCGACGCTCCCGCGCTTGCTTGCGCTCGTGCCGAAGCTCGCGCCGATCGATCTCGAGCTGGTTTTCGTCGATGACGGATCGACCGACGGCTCGCGCGCGCTTATCGAAACGGCGCAGGCGGCCCATCCGCGCATCGTCACTCTTGTGGCGCACACCCGGAATTTCGGCCAGCAGGCGGCGCTCCTGACCGGCCTCGGCCAGGCCAGGGGGGACGCGGTGGGGATTGTCTCGGCCGATCTTCAGGACCCATGCGAGATATTCGTCGAGATGGCCCGCTTTTGGCGCGAAGGCGCACGGCTTGTGATCGGCGAGCGGACGGGGCGGGACGATGGATGGTTCACGGATTTATTGAGCCATGTTCATTGGCGCCTGATCGCGCGTTTCGCGGTCCCGGGTTTTCCGCGGATGGGGTTCGATTTTTGCCTCATGGACCGCGCCCTCGCCGAAGATTTGGTGCGCTACGGGCAGGGGCACGTCAATTTGTTCGTGACGCTCGGCTGGCTGCGGCCGCCCGATGTTCGCCTTCCCTATATTCGCGGCAAGCGCGAAGGCGGGCGCTCGCAATGGTCGTTCTTGAAACGCGTCGATTTGGCGCTCACCACGTTTTTGTCGTTCACGACGCTGCCGCTTCGCGGTTGCCTCTATCTGGGTGGAACGGTTTCGGCGGCAAGTTTTGTTTATCTCGCCCGAATCGTCGTCTTGAGTCTGTCCGGAGAGACAGTGGTCATCGGATGGAGCTCGCTCGCGGCGCTTATCACGTTCTTCGGCGGGCTCTCGGTCCTAATTCTCGGCATCTTGGGCGAATATGTGTGGCAGATCGTGGCCGCGACGCGGAAGCGGCCGCACGCGATGGTGGATTGGGTGCGCCCGGCGGCGGCCGACAATCGCCAGGCGGCCGGCCGCTCAGCGGATTGCGAGCCGCGCGGGTAGGTGCTGGCCGGCGTATTGGGCAAGGCGAATGGCGAGGGGAAGCAATATCTTCGCCCCGCGACGCCAGCTCACGCCGCGTATGAGCGGTGCCGCACGGCTAAGCTCGCGCTGGACGAGGGTCGCGAGGTTTGGCCTTTGGCCGGATGTTTGGTGACCCGTCGCCGCCATGTCGGCGCTGGCGATCGATTCGATCGTGCGCACGTCTTCGGGTGCCAGGTGGTCGAGCCACAGGCCCACACTGCGGCCCAGGATCGGGCTGGCCAACTGCGCCTGGCTTGGGAATTCCTGCATTACGCGGGCCAAGGCGCTCTCTGCCGGCGTGGGGGAGGGAGGCGTGCCGAGGAAGCCGCCGAGGCGGTCCACGGTTGCCGTCGGCGCGAGGGCGAGGTCCTCATAGCGGATTTCGAGATATCGCTGGCCATTCGCCGCCCCCCAGGCGCGGCTGGCGCGAAGGTGCCAGCGCCAAAGGCGCGCTCCGCCGGCCAGGCTCGGCGGCGGGGTGTCGGTCTTGCGCCAGGATAGGCAGACATCGCGCGGATCGCGCACGAGGTGCACGATTCGCATGCCAGGGAAGACCCGTTCCAAGGCGTCAAGGGAAACCGGTGTCGCGTAGGCGCTTTTCTCGGCCCAACGTGCCCTGCCATGGCGCCGGGCGTAGGCTTCGAACAAGCCGCGCACCAGATCCGCATAGCTGCTTGCGCCCGCAACGATGGCCTGGGCGTCCGGACGTACGGAAAGCAGGGTCTGCGGCAGAATTGTGTCGCGCGCGATGGCGGGCAGTGCGCGCGCGACCCAGATCTCGAGAAACTGGAAGACGGCATCCAGCAACAGGTGCCGGTTGGCCGGGTTCGACAGATCGCCCCAAAGTCCGATCGCCCGAGCAAAATAGGGAATGAACTGGGTTTCCGCCGGCACCGCGAAGCCGAAGCGCGATTCGAGCAATGTGGCCGCAAGCGTCGTTCCCGAGCGCGGGCAGCCAACGATGAGAAGGGGGGCGTCCGCCGCGGCTGTCACTTGATCCATCGTGGAGGATAGAGGATAGGCCCCAATCTGACGGGTGTTTGCGGCCCCTGCAATTCGGTTAGATTAGGTCATGATTGATGATCGCGGTCCGATGCAGCCGGCATCGCATACGTTCGGATCGTGCGGTGTCTGGCGCGTCTTGGTCGGGCTGCACGTATTGTCGTTTGCGGCGCTTGCGTGCGCAGTCTTTCTGATCAACGAGGACGCGCTGTTCCTGCGCTGGGACGGCATGCGAATCCTGACCGGCGCCTGGAATCAGGCGCACTGGCCGGGCCCATTCCTCGCCATGGGTTTGGATTTCCTCAAGGCGAACGGCGAGTTGGCGATGCCGGTTCTCTACAACCTCGACCCCGGATTCCTCCTTTCGCGCCTTGTGGCGGGCTACGACACGGTCAGGTGGCTGGTCTATGCGGTCGAGGCGCTTTTGTTCTTCGCTGCCGCCATCTACGCCCTCACGCGGCTGGGCCTGGGTTTGGGATGGGCGTTGGTCGGCGCGTGGGGCGCATGCCTGCTCGCATTGCCCTTCTTCGTTCCGACATTGACGTTCCTGCGCCTATGGGGAAACCCCATTTTCCTCACCGCCTTTGCGGCTGCTCTCGTATCGGTCGGACTTTTCCGCGGTGTTGGCACCGGCCCGCGCACCGTGGATGTCGCGCGCGCGATCGCCATGTCCGGGTTGTTCGGGTATGTCGCTGCCGTACAGGCTCCGATTTTTTTGATGGTCGCGCCCACGGTGGCCGTACTGATGG
>JBJXGH010000179.1:0-31535 GCA_046153685.1 Alphaproteobacteria bacterium | reverse complement strand
CGGAACGATATTGCGGCACGCGAGCGCCGAAATGTGCGCGGCTCGTGTGAAGTCATGGAAGGTTCCGTTGGCCGCTTCCTCAAGGAGATGATCGGCGACGAGAGCCTCGATTCCTATTTCGCTCAGGCCCTCGCGGATTCGGCCGAAGTCCTCGCGGAACGTCAGGACTTCCGCGATACGGTCGAGTTTCCCGGGCGTACGGGCAAGCGAGCGCCATGCGGCCTCACCCAGCGTGTCGCGCAAGGTCTTCGTCCCATAGGCCGCGCCGCCCGTGCGCGCGGCCACGTCGAGCTTGCTCTCCTTGTCTTTCGGGATGCCGGTGAACCGCGCGTTCGGATCGAGATCAAGCGTCTTGCGCAGCGACGCGAGTGTGATCGTCTTGGTCGCCTCGCCGAAACCTGCGGCCGCCAAGGCGATCTCGTCCGGCGCGAGCCGCCGCTCCGCGCGGCCGACGGAAATGCGGAGGTGCGCCAGTCGCTGGAGAAAACGGAAAAGTTCGAACGATGGCGCGCGACGCGCAGTGCGCATCTCGCCTGGCTCGAAGGGGCACTGGCCGACAAGTTTCTCGCTGTCTTGCAAGGGGCGTTGCGCGAAAGCCTTGTTGCAAAATGCGTTTTCAAGCGTCTCGGTCGCGGCGGCATTTCCCAGCCGTCGTTGCGCGGCGAAGAACGCGCGGACTTCGTCCTCGAGGTCCGCGCGCTTGGCGGTGTGGGAATAATCCTTGTCGCGGTTGCGCTTGCGATCGGCGAATTTTTCGTCGAGCGCCAACATTTCGCCGAACGACCGGTACTTGGCCAAGCCTTCGCGCGTCGCCTCCATCTGTTTTTTCATTTTCGAGGTTTCGTCGGCGGCGTTTGCGTTGCCCTCGCTCTTCGCGTTCGACCGGAAACCGCGGTGCCGCGCGATATGGCCAAGCGCGACGGCGAATTCGTCGCCGGTTAGCGGGCGCTGGTGTGCGACCGCTCGAAGCGCCCACGGCGTCACCGGCGGGTGAAGGCCTTTGGGCGAGACCCGGCGAAGTGCTGCGTGCAAAGCATCCGGAGTCGCGGCGGGCAGAAACCGGTTTTCGTGCAAAAGGCTGCGGACCGCGTTCATGCGCTGGCGCCTACGGCGAATGACACGCCTTTGTCCGCGCGCGGCGCGGCGCTGGGCGCTCTTCGGCTCCCTGGTCTTGTCAACCAAGGGGGCGTCGAAACATCGCACGCCGGTCGCGACGATCTTGCCGTGTCCCTCGTCGCTCTCGGTCACCCCCCACCCGCAGGAGGCGATACCCAAATCGAGGCCGAGAATGCGCGTTGTCATCGTGGAACCCCACCAGTATCCACAACCGAAAATTGATTATTGACCAGGACGTTGCTTTCATCAATATTTGAAGCACTACGGGGAAAATCGGTAGGAAAGCCACGGCAAAGTGGTTTATCCACTGAGGGATTACCCTCGCTCGGGAAACCGAGCGGGGGGATTCCCTTCAATCGGCGCGGATTCGCGCTATAGTCCTTCCCGGCCATGGCATCATGATCGAGTCATCGTGATCGAGCTCAGGGCACCACGGCGCGGGGAGGCGTTGCCATGTTCGAGGTGAAGCCCATCGCGGGCGCTCTCGGCGCCGAGATTCTGGGCGTCGATGTCCGCACGTTGAACCAGGCGGAATTCGCCGAGCTGCGCCGGCTATGGGGCGAGTATCTGGTGCTCTTTCTGCCCGGCCAATCGCTCACCCCCGAGGATCACCGGCGCTTTGCCGATCGCTTCGGCGAGGTCGATACCGAGCCCTTCGTCTATCCCTTCCTAACTCCGACCGTCGAAGGCCATCCCGAGATTTTGAAAATCCTCAAGGAAGGCGGCGACAGGTCGATCAATTTCGGCGGGCTATGGCACGCCGACGTGACCTATCGCGAGCGGCCGCACATGGCTGGGATTCTTTACGCCATCGAGACGCCGCAAGCGGGCGGCGACACCATGTTCGCCAATCAATATCTCGCCTACGAGACCTTGTCGGACGGCATGAAGGCGCGCCTTGCCGGTCTGCGCGCGGTGCATTCGAACCTCATGCCCTATGGCGGCGGCGAGGCGCGCATCGGCGCGGTCGGGCGCGACCACGTGCCGAGCGAGGCGGACCGCCTGGCGGAAAACAGCCCCTACGGCGCCAGCAAGATCGAAACGGTGATCGAGAACGCCCATCCCGTGGTGCGCACCCATCCCGAGACTGGGCGCAAATTCCTGTTCGTCAGCCGCGCCTTCGTCGACCGCTTCGAGGGCTGGACGCGCGAGGAAAGCCTGCCGCTGCTCGAGTTCCTGTGGGACCACGCCGCGCGGCCGGAATTCACCTGCCGCTATCGCTGGAGCGCGGGCGCGCTCGGTATCTGGGACAACCGCTCGGCCCAGCATTTCGCGCTCAACGATTATTACGGCGCGCGCCGCCACATGCACCGCATCGCGGTGCACGGCGAACGCCCGGCGTGAGCAGGCGGGCTATATCTTAGACCCAGCTCGTTGGGGTTCTGGCCGATTGGGCTTTGGCCGATTTTCCGCGACCAGTTCATCGGATCGCCGCGAGACATCGTCACCGCCGTCCCGCGATCTCGTCTAGGTTCGAAATCTCCACGCCATCAGCGCGGCAAACAGCGGCGCGCCGATTCCCGCCGCCGCGATCAAGGCCACGCCCAAATCGACGGCGATGGCAAGGGGCACGATCAGCATCGCGTCGTCCGGGTCGAACCCCGCGCGCCCGCGCAATTCCGCCGCGCGCGGCCCGCGCGCCTTCTCGACGCGCGTCACGATCGACAGGACGGCCACGATGCCGGCGCCTGCAACAAGACCGAGCGCGGGACCGAGCCAGCCGAGCGCGCCGTAGGCGCCGATGCCGATGCCGAGGAACGTGGCGGCATTGCACACCGCGTCCGCGCGCAAATCGAAAGCGTGGCCACTGGGCGAGGTCTTGCTGGTCATGCGCGCAAGTTCGCCGTCCGCGCGGTCGAGAAACATCGAAACCACGAATAGCGCGATACCGGCCAAGTCCCAGTCGCGCGCGCCGAGCGCGAAGGCGGCGGCGGCGGCCAAGCCCGTCGCCAAGCGGAGGGCGGTCAGCTGATTGGGCGTGATTTTGGTCTTCGCCAAGGGCCTGACTCCCAGGCGCACGGCGCGGTGAATCCAAGTATCATGGCTCATTGGTCAACGATGCCCGTATTGCGCATACGTTACAATTATATTACTCACATTGGGCACGTACACTATTTCCAAGTGACGCGGGCCGAGCGCATTTCGGCCGATTTTCCGTTCGGCGCCGTTGGGCTTGGGCAATATCTGCGTGCGCCAGCCATATTCGGCAATTTGGCGTGCGTTTGGGAGCGGCCATGTCGTTCACCTCAGCCATGTCGTCCACAGCCATGTCGTCCACAGCCATGTCGTCCACATCGGCCATGTCGTCCGCATTATCCCCGCCGCTAGCCCCGCCGTGCTTGGGGCCGGACGACATCCTTGCCTTCAAGCGCGACGGCTATGCCGTGCTGCGCGGCGCCTTCGGCGCGTCCGACATGGCGCGCATCGCGTGCTGGACGGACGAGATCGCGAACTGGCCGGAACGCTCGGGCGGCCACTGGGTCTTCCACGAAAAAAGCCGTCTCGATCCCGCGCGCGAACTGATTGCGCGCATCGAAAACATCGTGCCCTTCCACGACGGCTACCGCGCGCTGTGCGGCGTCTTGGCGGCGCCCGTGGCCCAGCTCATGGGCGAGAAGGCGGTCTTGTTCAAGGAAAAGATCAATTTCAAGATGCCGGGCGGCGACGGCTTCAAGGCGCATCAGGATTCGCAGGCCGGCTGGGACCGCTACGCGGGGTATTTCGTGACCGCCGTGCTCTCGATCGACCGCGCAACGGCCGAGAACGGCTGCTTGCGCCTCGCGCCCGGCCACCATGGTCGCGGCCTGTTCCGCTCCTGGGAGCCGCTGAGCGCCCAGGACATGGCGGGCATGGTTTTCCGCGACTGCCCGACCGAGCCGGGCGATCTCGTGCTGTTCGACAGCTATGCGCCGCACGAATCCGAGCCCAATCTCAGCCCGACCGTCCGGCGCATGTACTTTGCCACGTTCAATCGCGCGGCCGAGGGCGAGCACATGGCGCGCTACTACGCCGACAAGCACGCGAACTACCCGCCCGATATCGACCGCGATCCGAGCCGGCGCTACGTCTTTCGGGTCTGATCGCCCTCGAGCGCGGGCAGGATCTCGCGTTCGGCGCGCGCGATATCGGCGGGAAAATCGATCTCGATCCACGGCAGGCCGGTGATGTCGGCGATCTCGAAGCGCTCGGGCGAGGCCAGCATCACCTCGCGGAAGGCTTCCTCGTAGGGCTCGTCGCGGTGACCGCGTTCGATGAACGCGCCGAGCACGCCCGCGATGCGCGAAGCCATGCGGGCCTCGAACACGAGAAAGCCCGGCCATTCGCCGACCGTGTCGTAATCGCACTCGACCTTCTTGCGGAATTCGACTGGCCGCCCATCCTTGAGGCAAAGTTTTACCGGCTCATCGCCCGGCTCGAATTCGCGGTCCATCAGAATGCAATTTCTCCCGCGCGCGGCCAGCAAGGGCGCGATCAGGCGCGGGTCGTACAAGACATCGGCGTCCATGAATAGAATATCGCGGCCCGAGGCGAGGGTATCGCGCGCGGCCCACAGCGACACGAGACTGCCATAGCGGTAATCGGGATTGTGCACGGTCAAAACAAAATCGCCCGCGCCCAGGCGCGCGATCTCGGCCTCTATGTCCTCGCGGTGATAGCCGACCACGAGGGTCAGGCCCGTCACGCCGGCGCCGCGCAAAATCTCGATATGGCGCGCGAGCAAGGTCTTGCCTCCGAAGGGCAAGAGCGCCTTGGGCAGAAGGGAATCGTCGCCGCCCGAAAGCCGGATGCCCATCCCGGCCGCGAGCATCACGGCATGGGGGGAGGACGCGGGATGCGCCGTCAAGCTTTCGGCTCGAAGCGCAGCGCCACCGAATTCATGCAATAGCGCAAGCCCGTGGGCTTGGGCCCGTCGGGGAAGACGTGGCCGAGATGGGCGTCGCACCGCGCGCAGTGCACCTCGACGCGGCTCATGAACAGGCTTCGATCGGTCGTCGTGCCGATGGCGTCGTCCGACAAGGGCGCGAAGAAGGATGGCCAGCCCGTGCCGGAATCGAATTTGCGTTCCGAATCGAACAACGCCAAGCCGCAGCAGATGCAGGCATAGATGCCCTTGTCCTTGCGCTCGTTGTGTTCGCCCGACCACGGCCGCTCGGTGCCGTGCTTGCGCGCGACATGAAACTGCTCGGGCGTGAGCGCTGCGCGCCACGCGTCGTCGCTTTTGACGATTTTGTCGGAACGATTGGTTTTCTCTCGGGCCGTCATGCCGCCCTCCCCTTTGAAGCCGTCATTCTAGCGCAATTTACCCCAGAGTTGGGCGGCCGCGTCGGACAGCGCGCCCGCGTAATAGCCCTGCATCGGCACCTGGAATGTAGCCTCCGTCTCGGGCTTTTGCAGCACGGCGATGTACACGGCATTCTCGCCCAATTGGCGGTCCTGCCCCATTTCCAGGATGTGTTCGCGGCCGCGCATCTGCACCAGGCGCGGCGGATTGATTTGCGCCAGGAACATGCCGCGCACCCGGTAGGAATTGGCCTGGGCGAGATCGACATAGACGGTCGGCTGGATGTTCCAAAAGCCGTGATCGAGCCAGCCCCAGAACGGACAGGCATGGATCATCCAGGCTCCCGGCCGCGCGACCGAGTGCACGGTGCGGAAAAATTGCGCGACGTCGAAGATGTGCTCGGCGGTGCCGAAATTGAGCACGATGTCGAATGTTCGGCCGAGATCGATGGGCCGGTTGAGGTCGAGCTTCAGCGCCCGCTCGGTGCCGCCCATATCAACCGCGGTCCAGCTCGCGGGTTCGAGAAAGGTGCCGTAGAAGACGCGCGCGATCGCAAACAAGGCGTCCTCGTCGCCGCCGTCGTGGCGGGCGAACAGCGCCTCGAGCTCGCTTTTCGTCGCCGCGCGCGCCGCCGCGTCGGGCATTAGCTCGTCCAGGTCCTTGAACAACATCGCCTTCGGCACGTCGCCGTACCAATTCGCCTCGCCGAATTCGATGACGTGGGGATTTTTCGGCAGCAATAGCGCGCGCCGGAGATCGCGCAAGAGCTTGTATTCGATGGCCGTGATCGCCATGGCCCATGTTAGGCGGCGCGGCGTGCTCAGGTCTATATCGGCGATTTCGATATTGGTCGATTTTGCGCCTGTGATGGCCGTCACGAAGTGCGTTCGGGGTGTGCGCCCCGTCACGGCGCGGCGCCCGGCCCGGCCCTAGGGTGCTGTTCGGTCCGGGGCGAACCTTGCGCTTGGCAAGGCTTCGGACCCCGGCACCATCGAGCGCGCGAATACCGGCGAGGACGTCATGATCGAACTGTTCCAGGCTATCCGGATCGTGGGGGCCACCCTGGCCTTCTTCTTGGTCGTCGCCGCGGCGCCGTCGCCAGCTTCGCCGCTCACCTCGGACGAACTGGCGATACGGGCGTTTCCCGCCGCCCGAGGCGCTGTTTGGCACGCGGCCCTGGCGCCCGCGGCGTCGGTCGTCCACCCCGCCGTCCATCCCGGCGCGGCGGCCGAGCGGCGCGCGTTGCTTGAGCGAATCGGCGGCACGGAAGATGCGCGCGAGCTCCTCGTCATCGAGCGCCGCCTCTGCGATCTCGACACCCATTCCAGGCGCTGACGCGCCACCCGGCGCCCGGCTAGACTGCGCGTCCACCGATACGAGGGGGGACGCCATGACCGCCAGGACCTGCGATCTGTTGATCCGCAACGCCTATGTGCTGACCGCGGACGAAAAGCGCACGAAATATCCCTCAGGCGCCGTCGCGGTGACGGGCCGCGATATCGTCGCCATCGGGCCATCGGCGGATATCGAGCGCGATTGGCGCGGCGCGCGCGTGATCGATGCGCATGGCGGCATGGTCCATCCGGGATTCATCGACACGCATTACCATGTCACCCAGCACATGATCGGGAAGATGATTCAGGAGGTGTCCTTCGAGGGCGCCGATCCGACCGCCTGGATCGCCAAGCAGTACACCGGGATGAACAACGCCCTGGGGCCCGAGGAGGAATGGGCCAATGCCGCGCTGGCCTCGCTCGACATGCTGCGCAACGGCGTCACCGCCTTCGTCGATCCGGGCACGATTTACGACACCGGCGCGGTGGCCGACGCGGTCCTGGCGCTCGGCGCTCGGGCGAGTTTCGCCGATGCGTGGATCATCGATTCCGACGATCCGGCGTTCACCAATATCCGCGGCGTCGTCCCGACCTTCGCGCACGGCACGAAGGCGCTGGGCGGTCAGCTGTGGCGCAACGCCGACACGGGCGCGCGCGTCCGGGGTCATGTCGCCATTTACGGTTGCGGCGCCAATTCGCTCGCCTTGATTCGCCACGCCAAGGAGCTGGCCGAGAAGAACGGCTGCGCCTTCAACATGCACCAATCTCAAAGCACCGACGACGCGCACGCCGACGATAAGACTCTCGGCAAGCACCCCCTCGTGCGCTACGCCGAGGAAGGACTGCTGTCGAAAGCCTGCGTCTTCGTGCACATGAACGTGTTGCGCGACGACGAGTTCGAGGCGGTGGCGAAATCGCCGATCAGCGTGGTGTGGAGTCCGACGAATTCCTGGTACTATGCCACGCGGCGGCGCGCGCCGAACCGGATCGCCGCGTTGTTCAAACGCGGCGTGAACGTGTCGCTCGGCCTCGATGTCAGCAAGGCGGCGTCCTGGGGCGATCAGGCGCATATGGCCTATCTCATCGCGCGCGATCAGGGCGAGCATCTCTCGCCCGAGGACTTGCTGCAGATGCAGACGGCAAACGCGGCGCGCGCGATGGGTTGGGAAAATTGGCTCGGCTCGATCGAGCCCGGCAAGCGTGCCGATATCGTCATCCGCTCGAACGACCGGCCGGAAACCTGGCCGCGCCACAACGCCGAACGCCAGCATCTTCTGATCGCGCGCGGCAAATCCGTTGACACCGTGATCGTGGACGGCGAGATCGTGGTCAAATCGGGAAGGCACACGCGTCTCGACGAACGCGCCCTGTACGAGCGCTGCGACCGGTCGGCGACGATCTTGCGCGAACGCGCGGGCGTGAGTTGATTCTCCGCGTGCCCGCATTGGCCTTGCCAGCATTGGCCTTGCCTGCGTCGGCGCGCTAGAATTCGGCCACGCGCGAGTCCGTTCGCACCTTTAGATCCGGCACCAGGAGAACCAAATGGCCGCCAAGACCTGCGATCTGTTGATCCGCAACGCCCATATCGTGACCTGCGACACCAAGCGCACGACATACCCCTCGGGTGCCATCGCCGTGCGCGGTCGCGACATCGTCGCGGTCGGTCGAAGCGCGGAAATTGAAAAGACGTGGAAGGCGGGGCGCGGAATCGACGCGGGCGGCAGCCTCGTCCATCCCGGCCTCATCGACATGCACTACCACACGACCTACCACATGGTCGGCAAGATGATCGCCGAGGTCGATTTCGGCGGCGAGGACCCCGGGCCATGGGTCGCCAAGCAATATCTCGGCATGATCGATGCGCTCGACGACGAGCTCGAATACGCGAACGTCTCGCTCCTCGGTCTCGACATGCTGAAAAGCGGCGTGACGACGGTGATGGACCCGGGTTCGGCATTCGAGCCGGAAATGGTGCGTCTGGCCTCGGACGCGCTCGGCTTCCGCGCCTCCGTCGCCGATCCCTTCCTCATGGACGAGCGCGGACCGCAGCTCAGCCGCTTCAAGCGCGCGAAATTCGGCCGCGCGCACGCGCTCAAGAATCTCGGCCGCCAGCTGTTCCGCAACAAGGACCCGCTTGCCAAGGTGCGCGGGCACGTTTCCGTTTACGGCATGGGCAATGACTCGGACGAGTTGCGTCTTGCCGCGAAGAAGGTCGCCGACAAGGGTCGCGTCGCCTTCAACATGCACCAGAGCCAGAGCGTGGACGACGCCGAGTTCGACGATCGCCGCTTCGGCCGCCATCCGCTCGTCCATTTCGAGGATATCGGCCTGTTGGGCAAGAATTGCGTGTTCGTGCACATGAACGTGCTGCGGCCCGACGAATATGGCCCGGTCGAGCGCTCGGGCCTTTCCATCGTCTGGAGCCCGACCAATTCCTGGTACTACGGCGCGCGCGTTCAGGTGAAGACGCCGATGCCGCGCCTGCACAGGAGCGGCGTCAACATCGCCATCGGACTCGATGTCAGCAAGGCGGCGTCCTTCGGCGACCAGATGTATACGGCCTACGCGCTCGCGCGCGATCAAGGCGAATACGTCTCGCCCGACGACCTGTTGCGCATGTACTCGATCAACGGCGCCACGGCGCTGGGCTGGAGCAAATGGCTCGGCTCCATCGAGGCGGGAAAGCGCGCCGATATCGTGATCCGCAATTCAGACGTGCCCGAGGTCTGGCCGCGCCACAACCAAGTGCGCCAGCACG
Source organism: Alphaproteobacteria bacterium (assembly GCA_046153685.1). Taxonomy (GTDB): domain Bacteria; phylum Pseudomonadota; class Alphaproteobacteria; order CADEGL01; family CADEGL01; genus CAMAPP01. The sequence continues at coordinate 22,045 of JBJXGH010000179.1, read as the reverse complement.
TCCTCCTCGCCAAATCACGCACCGTCGATACCGTTATCGTCGATGGCGAGGTTCTGGTGAAGGCCGGCAAGCTCACGCGCATGGACGAGGCCGAAATCTATGCCCGCGCGGACGCGGCGGGGAAGAAGATGCGCAAGGCGGCCGGTATTTCAGGCTAGACCCGCGATGGCACCCGCGCGCTTGGCCGCCGTCTCGCGGACGGTGCGCGGATTTCTCGTTCTCCTCGCGCTGCTGGCGGCATCTTGGTCGCTCGTCTCCCGAGCGGCGCCCGCGCCGGGCGAGGTCGAGCGCTTGGCGCATCTGTTCGATTCGGTGGTGTTCGGCAGCGAAATCGCGGGCGTCGCGCCCGCCACGCGCGTGCGCAAATGGGCGGGCGACGTGCGCTTCAAGCTCGGCGGCCCGGGTGCCGAGGCCGCGCGCCAGATCGTTCATCGGCACGCGTCCCAACTCGGCACGCTCACGGCCTTGGCGTACCGTGAAATCGGCGCGCGCGATCCAGGCGAAAACCTCGTGATCCTGATCGTGCCGCGCGCCGAGATGTTCGAGGCGGGCAAGCATTTCGAGAAGAACGAGGTCATTTTGCGCCGCATCGTCGAGGACGCGCGCGGCCATTGTTATTTCTTGTCCTATTCCCAGAGCGAACGGATCGTTTACGCCGCCATCATCGCCAATGCCGAACTCGAACGCGGAAAGCTGACTGCGTGCCTGCTCGAGGAAATGACCCAGGTTCTGGGCTTGCCCAATGACGACCCCGGCCTTCGCCAGCCGGTTTCGGGATATCCCGTTTCGCCAGGGGGCACGGGCCTTGCGCCGGCGGCCGAGCTCATGGTGCGGACCTTGTACGATTCGCGCCTCAAGTCCGGCATGGACCGGGCGGGGGCGGCGGCGGCGGCGCGGGCGGTGCTTGGAGAGCTGCTCAAATAGACGCGCGCCTTGACCGCTCGCGCGTGCCGCCTCTAGGCTCCGCGCGATCCAGTTGGCGCGCGGGCGAGTAGGGTGGCGATGGCCTGGCAGGCGAAGCTCGAAGCGCGAAAAGACCGAACGCTGAAAGAAGTGCTGAAGCGCCGCGCCGACCGATTCGGCGACAAGAACTGGATCGTGACACGCGAGCGCGCCTACACCTATCGCGAGGCCGATCGCGAAACCAACCGCCTCGGGCGGGGCATCGCCAGGCTCGGAATCATCAAGGGCGAAACCGTCCTTCTGATGCTGCCCGACACCATCGATTACGTGTACGCCTGGTGCGCCCTCGCCAAGCTTGGCGTCATCGAGGTTCCGGTCAACAACCACGCCAAGGGCACGGTCTTTGCCCATATGGTGAACGACTCCCTCGCCGCGACCATGATCGTCGATCGGCAATATCTCGACCGCATCGAGTTCGTGCTCGCCGAGCTCAAGGGCTTGAGGCGCATCGTCCTCTATTCGAAGGATGCGTGGGGCAACGAGCCGGGCCTGCCGCCCGCGCTCAAGGGCCGCTTCGAGGAAGTGCGCTTTGAAAATTTGTTCGATCCTTCCGATGCGCCGCTTGAGGGCGGGCCCGCGTACAACGACGTCATGGGGATCATGTACACCTCCGGCACCACGGGCCCCTCCAAGGGTTCGATGAATTGCCACGCGCACGCCTATGAATACGCGGTCACCGCGGTCGAGCTCCTCGAGATGGAGCCCGACGATGTTTATTACGCGCCCTTGCCCATGTTCCACATCGCGGGCCAATGGGCGGTCGTGTACGCCTGCATGATCGTCGGGTGTACCGCCGTTCTCACCGGCGCATTCAGCCTGACCGAGTTCTGGAACGACGTGCGCCGCTTCAAGGCGACGATCTCGTTCCTGCTGGGCGCCATGGCGAATTTTCTCTACCGCCAAGCGCCGGCGACGAACGACGCCGACAACACCATGGACCGCATGATCGTCGTGCCGCTTCTGCCCGAGATCGAGGACTTCAAGACGCGCTTCGGCGTGCGCGTCTCGACCACCTATGGCGGCACCGAGCAGAATTGCCCGATGCGCTCGTCCTTCGAACTCGCGAACAACCGCACCTGCGGTCGCTTGCTCGAAGATCGCTACGAGGTCCGCATCGTCGACGAGAACGACGAGGAAGTGCCGCCTGGCGTGCCCGGCGAGGTTTGCGTGCGCACCAAGAACCCGTGGGACATGACGCTCGGCTATTGGAACCATCCCGATTGGACGGTCCGGGCATGGCGCAATTTCTGGTATCACACCGGCGACATGCTGATGCGCGACGAGCAGGGCAATTACTATTTCGTCGATCGCACCAAGGATGCCATTCGCCGCCGGGGCGAGAACATCTCGTCCATGGAGGTGGAGCAGGAGATCGTCAAACACCCTAGCGTGCTCGAATGCGCGGTCATTCCCGCGCAGTCCGAGCACACCGAGCAGGAAGTCATGGCCGTGGTGGTGACGCGCGAGGGCCGGACGCTCGATCCGGTCGACCTCATCCGCTTCATCGAACCGCGCATGGCCTATTTCATGGTGCCGCGCTACATCGACGTGATCGACGCGCTGCCCAAGACGCCGACTGGCAAGATCCAGAAATTCCCGCTGCGCGAACGCGGCATCACGCCCACGACCTGGGACCGCGAGAAGGCCGGGATCAAGCTCAAACGCTAAATCGCGCTCAAACGCCAATTCTTGTTAGCCGCCCATTCACGTCCAGGTGCCGAATCGAAATCGAACGCCGGCGCGCCCGGCGAAAATCCCAACCCCGATACCCGAGGTTCCCATGGCCGAGAAGACATCGAAAAGTGGTCTGATCATCGTGCGCAAGGAAGGCCACATCGCCTGGTTGATCTTCAATCGGCCCGAGAAGTCCAACGCCTTCCTCATGGTGATGTGGCAGGAGGCGGGCGATGCGCTCGAGGAGCTCACCAAGGATTCGGACATCCGCTGCCTCATCATCGCCGGCAATGGCCGCGCCTTCCTTGCGGGACATGATGTCGGTGAAATTCGCGAGCACTCCAAGGGCATCGCCGATGGTTCGGTGACCAAGGAACAGCTGTTCGGCTGGCAGCAGGTGGCGCAGCGCCTGACGCGGCTCATCCGTTCGGCGCCCTTCCCCGTGATCGCCGCGGTGCACGGCTGGTGCGTCGGCGGCGGCACGGAGATCGCCATCGGCTGCGACCTGGTCGTGGCCTCGATGAGCACCCAGTTCGGCTGCCCCGAGGTTACGCTCAGCATCACCATGACGAACGGCACGACCAAGATGCTCGCCCAAAAGGTCGGCATCGCGCGCGCGCGCGAGATCGCCTATCTCGGCGAATGGTGGACGGCGGCCGACGCCTACCGCATCGGTCTCGTCAATCGCCTCGTCCCCGTCGGGCGCGAACGCGAAGAGGCCGAGCGCATGGCCAAGGTCATCGCCAAGCGCGCACCCATCTCGGTGCGCTTCCACAAGGAGATGATCGACCGCGCGGCCGAGGTGCCCCTGTCGGAGGTTCTCATGTTCGAGAGCGAATACTATCTCAAGGCCTCGTTTTCGAAGGACTCGATCGAGGGCACGAATGCCTGGTTCGAGGACCGGGAGCCGAAATTCACCGGCCGGTGATGGCGCGGGCGTCCGCGCCGTGACGGACGTTCTGAGACTGGCGACGTTCAATCTCGAGAATTGGGACGAGAGCCCGGATTTCGAGGCGCGGGCGGCTGTCTTGCGGCCCCAGCTCTTGCGCCTCGACGCCGATGTCTTGTGCCTTCAGGAGGTTCACGGCCAGCCCTCGCGCAAGCACCGGATGCGCGCCCTGGACGCCCTCGACCGATTGTTCGCGGGGACGATTTATGCGGGGCGTCCGCGCGCTTTCACCGCCGGCAAGCACGGGCCGTTCGATGTCCACAATCTCGTCGTCGTCTCGCGCTTTCCCATCTTGACCTCGACGCAAATCCGCCACGATCTGGTGGCGCCGCTCACCCCGCCCATTCCGGTTGCCCGCAATGACAAGGCCGTGCCGGCGACTCTCGAATGGGATCGGCCCGCGCTCCATGTCGCGCTCGATCTCGGTGCGGGGCGCATCCTGCACGTCCTCAATCTCCATCTTCGCGCCGCGCGCGCGGCACCTGTCGCGGGCGGGCGCGGCAAATCGGGCGCCTGGGCCGATACATCCTCGTGGGCGGAAGGCTTTACCATCGCCACGTTGAAGCGCGCCGGGCAGGCGCTGGAGGCGCGGCTGTTTGTTGATCGTCTGTTCGATGACGATGCGCGCGCGCTCGTCGCGGTGTGCGGCGATTTGAATGCGGGGCTCGGCGAGGCGCCGGTGCGCACCCTGCTCGCGCGCGTGGACGATACGGGCAACGTGGCACTCGCGGGACGCGCGCTGGCGCCGCTCGAGGCCGACGTGGATCCGGCGCGGCGTTTTACGGTGCTGCATGCCGGCAGGCGCGTGCTGCTCGACCACATCCTCGCAAGCCGCGCCTTGCTCGGCCATTTCGAGGGCGCGGAGATTCACAACGAAACCCTCGCCGACGAAGTTTTGGCCGAGGAAACCCGGGCCGGCGAGACGCCACGATCGGGGCCGCTGGGCTCGTTCCACGCGCCCCTGCTCGCGCGCTTTCGCTTTGTCGGGGACTAAAGCGCCTTGCCCATGAGGCGCTCGAGATAGCGCGCGGCATATCCGGTTCCCGCGCGCGCGTCGTGGCATTCGAGGGCGTGGTGGGCAAGGTCGACCGACCGATAGATTTCGTGCGCGATGGCCGCGAGCTTGAGCAATTGGGCGAGCGGCAGGGTGTCGAAAGCCATGATGCTCTTGGCATAGACAGCGTCGCCCCAGAGCACCTGGCTGATCGGGGCGTTCGGATCGTCGGTGAGGGCGATGGGCTTCAGGGCGCGGCTCGCGAGGCTGGCGAAGCGGTGAAACAAAAAACCGTGCGCGCGCAAGGCCCGGTCGATGTCCGCGAACAGCGGCTGATCGAGGTACATGGGTACGAATTCGATTTCGGTGTGGACGAGCGCGACACCCTCAAGGGTGCGCGCCGCGCCCTCGATGGCCATGAGCTCCGCGCCTTGGATGTCGAGCTTGAGGAAATCCGCGCCCGCGGCCTCGGGCACGTCGTCGAGCCGCCTGGTGGCGATCGCGCGCGTCGAGACCACGCGGGTCGCTTCGCCCACGGCCTGGAACTTTTCGAGCAGCGCCGTATTGGGCTCGAACAGCGAGGACGCCATGGGTTGGCTGCACTGCCGGAACATCGCCGGCCGGCCATCGCCGATGGCGTGCGGCAGAAAGAGGTGCCCGGAAGGCGCCGCCGCGTTGAGCTTGGCGCACTCGGCCTCGTCGGGCTCGAAGCCGACGACGCTGGCCCGGCCAGGGCCTAGAAGGGCGCGGTAGACGACGTGCTCGGGCCCGGCATCAAGCGCGCCGACATCGATGATCTTGATCGGCGGGATATGCGTGCCGAGCGCGTCGAAAATGCTGAACATGCAATCTCCCTCGCGGGTCAATATAGCCCAGTTTGCCGCGCTCGCCGGCGAATATCGCGTGGGGCCGGCGCGTGCAAGGCTGCGCGACCCGGCTATGATGGGGGGCTGGATCGGTTTCGGACGCGGGCGGAGGGCTGGGCATATGGGAGGCGCGGGAATGGCGGTCACGCGCAGCCATGCCAATGGCTGGTACCGGGCGCGGGCCATGGGCGACGGCGTCACCCTGATTTGGGAAGACCGCATCAAGCCCGATTGGCGGTGCAATATTTGGCACGTGCGCGGTCGCGACCGCGATCTTGTGTTCGACACGGGGTTTGGCTTTGTCTCCCTTCTGGCCTCGATCCCCCAATTGCGCGAACGCCCCGTCATCGCCATCGGCTCGCACACCCATTGCGATCACGTGGGCGGCCACCACGAATTCGCCGACCGGCGCGTTCACGAGGCGGAGGCGGATATTCTGGCGGCGCCCACGAGGCCGAACACGGTCATCGACTCCTATGTGGTCGATGAGATGTTCGAGGGCGCGCCGCCCGAGGGTTTCGATGCCCGCAATTTTCTCATCCGCGCCGCGCCCGCGAGCCGCTGCGTCGGTGAGGGCGATGTCGTTGATCTCGGCGACCGCGCCTTCGAGGTCTTGCACTTGCCCGGCCATTCGCCGGGCTCGATCGCGCTGTACGAGCACGCGACGGGGCTGTTGTTTTCGGGCGACGTGCTGCACAACGGCCGGAATGGCATCGGCACGCTCGTCCTCTATCACACGGTCGAGGAGCGCCACGTGGCGAGCGCCGAACGCCTGATGGCGCTGAAGCTCGGCGTGGTGCATGCGGGTCATTACGACAGTTTCGGTCAGGCGCGCGCCCGCGAGGTGCTCGCATCCTATATCGCGCGCAAGCGCACGGGCGATTGCCCGGTTCCGCGCCATCCAGCCTAGGCGAAGCCAACCGGCTTAGGCGCAGCAAGCAGGAGCATCGGCCATGACCGAACCCAAATTGCATTTTTCGCGCGCGGAATTCGCCGCGCGCCTCCAGGCGACCAAGGCCGCCATCGCCGCGGCCGGGCTCGATGGCCTGATGGTGTTCAAAATCGAGGACATGTATTGGCTGACCGGCCTCGATACCGATGGCTATTACGTCTTCAATTGCCTCTATGTCGGGGCGGACGGTCGAATCGAATATCTGACGCGCCGCGTCGATTACGCCAACGCGGTCTATTCCTCGATCATCGAGAACTATCGCTTCTGGGAAGAACGCGCCGACACTCCGCGCGGCGCCGCAATTCGCGCGATGCTTGGCGATCTCGGCCTCAAGGGCAAGCGCATCGGCGTGCAATTGGCGACGCTCGGTATGCGCGCGGACCTTTATATCGAGACGACGGCGGCACTCGACGGGTTTTGTATCCTCGTCGAGGCCTCGGATCTGGTCGGCGCGCTGCGGCGCGTGAAAAGCGAAGCCGAGATCGCCCACATGCGCCGCGCGGCGGACATCCTCAAGAAGATGGAGCAAGCGGCCCTGGCCATGACGCGCCCCTTCGTCTTCGAGGGCGATATCCTCGCCGAGCTGTACGCCATCGTGTACCGCAATGACGGCGATCCCTCGGCCTTGCGCTATCCCATGGGCTGTGGCCGCGCGGCGAACAATGCGCGCTACACCACGGGTCGCAATACCATCGGCGAGAACGACCACGTCATGTACGAAATCGGCTGCGCCTACCGGCACTATCACGCGGCGGTCTATTTCATCGCGCTCACCGGACCCCGGCCCGATCCGCGCCATCAACGCCTGCACGATATTTGCCGCGAGGCCTTGGACGCGGGCGAGGACGCCATGCGTCCTGGCAAAACCATCGGCGATATCCACGCGGCCGTCCGGCGCGTTTACGCCAAGAACGATCTCGGCGCGATGCCCTTCAAATCGCTCGGCTACAATCTGGGCGCGACCTTTCCGCCGAGCTGGGTCGATCCGCCCATGATCATCGAGGGCGAGCCGACCGTGCTGCGCGAGGGCATGGTGCTGTTCCTGCATCCCGCGATCCGGCTCGAGGACCAGGGCCTGCGCATGGCGCTGGGCGAGCAGGTCGTGGTGCGCAAAGACCGCGTCGAGCGGATCACCGAGGCGCCGCGCGATTTGTGCATATGCAATTGACCCAAGGGCTGCGCGCGCTCGGTTTTGCGTCTAGGATCGCCACTCAGAGGCGCGGGGCGGGGCCGCGCGAGGTGGGGTGATGGAATCGAGCGGCGACGGATCGGGGAAAAGTACGGGCGTGCGCGTCGGCATCGATATCGGCGGCACCTTCACGGACTTGGTTCTGTGTCTGCCCGATCACACGCTGTTCGTGAACAAGACCTCGACCACTCAGAGCGACCCGGCCGAAGGCGTCGTGCGTGGGCTCGAAGCGGTGCTGGCCCAATCGGGCAAGACGGCTTCGGATGTCGTCGAAATCGTTCACGGCACCACGGTCGGGTCGAATACCATTCTTCAGAAGACGGGTGCGAGAACCGGCCTGCTCACGACCAAGGGGTTTCGCGACATCCTCGAAATCGCCCGCATCCGCACGCCCACGATGTTCGATCTGGCTTGGGAAAAGCCCGAGCCGCTCGTGCCCCGGCGCTGGCGTCTCGAGGTTGACGAGCGCATGGGCGCCGATGGCGCGGTTGTCCGAGCGCTGGATGGCGAGGCGGTGGCGCGCGCGGGCGCGACCTTCCTCGCCGAGGGCGTCGAGAGCGTGGCGATCTCCTTCATCAACAGTTACGTCAATGCCGCGCACGAGGACGAGGCCGCGCGCATCCTCGCGGCACGCCATCCGGGCCTGCTCGTCACCACTTCGGCGTCCGTGCTCGCGGAAATCAAGGAATACGAGCGCACCAGCACCACGGTGGTGAACGCCTATCTCTTGCCGGCGATGCAGGCCTATTTGCGCCGCCTCGCCGATCGCTTGGCGGCGATGGGCGTGCGCGCGCCGCTCCTCGTCATGGCGTCGAACGGCGGCATGATCGGCGCCAGACACGCGGCCGGAAAGCCGGTTTTCGCCGTCGCCTCGGGGCCGGCGGGCGGCGTCGTGGGGGCGGCGCGCCTGGGGGTCGCGCGCGGCCACGGCGATTCGATCGCCTTCGACATGGGCGGCACCACGGCGAAGGCCTCCGTCATTATTGACGGCGAAGCCGGGCTTACGACCGAGGTCGAGTTCCGCGACGGCATCAGCTCGCCGTCGCGTTTCACCAAGGGCGGTGGCTACATGCTCAAGGTGCCGTCGATCGATATCGCGGAAGTGGGCTCGGGCGGCGGTTCCATCGCGGAGATCGATTCGGGCGGATTGCTGGTCGTCGGTCCGCGCTCTTCGGGCGCCGATCCGGGCCCCGCTTGCTACGGCCGAGGCAATGACCGCCCGACCGTGACCGACGCCAATATGGCGCTCGGCTATCTCAATCCCGAGGCGCTCGCGGGCGGCTCGCTCAAGGTCGAGCCCAAGCTGTCGCAATCCGCCATCGAGGCGCGCATCGCTCGGCCGCTCGGCCTCACCCTTGCCGAGGCCGCGCACGGCATCCGCGAGATCGCCAATGTCAACATGGCGCGCGCCATCCGGGCGGTCACCATCGAGCGCGGGCGCGATCCACGCGACATGACTCTGGTCGCCTTCGGCGGCTCGGGGCCGCTTCATGCCGTGGACGTGGCGCGCCTGCTCGGCATACGGCGCGTCGTGGTGCCGGCGGCGCCCGGCGTGTTCTGCGCCGTCGGCATGTTGGCCGCCGATGTCGAGCACAGCTTTGTCCGCGCGCTGCTCAAACGCCTCGACCGGGTTGCGCCCGAAGCCGTGCGCGCGGCAGCCGAGCAGCTCGCGGGCGAAGGCCGCGCCGCGCTCGACGCCGAGGGCTATGGGCCGCTGCGCTCGCAACTCGTTTTCCTCGCCGAGATGCGCTATCTCGGCCAGTCCTCGGACTTGGCAGTGACTGCCGATGCCGCGCGCCTGGGCACCAGGCCCGGTCTTCTCGCGCTCGCCGAGGATTTCCACCGCGCCTATCGACAGACCTTCGGTTACGCGAACGACGAGCCGGTCGAGCTTGTGAACCTTCGCCTGCTCGCGCGCGGCCGCCAGGCGCGTCCGCTCGATTTTGCGCGCATCTCGCTCGATCCCGCGGCGCTCGAAGGCGCGCGCGGGACGCGGCGCGTGTCGTTCGCGCGCGACCAGGACTTCGTTCTCACCCGCGTGCTGCCGCGCGCCGAACTCGGCGCCGCGCCCGTCGCCGGCCCCGCCATCGTCGAGTCCTACGATTCGACCATCGCCGTGCCGCCGGGCACGCAGGCCGCGCGCGACGCGTCCGATTGCGTGACCATCGAGATCAACGCCTGAGGCCGAACATGCAGATCGATCCCATCACTTTCGCGGTCGTCAAGAACGCGCTCGACGCTCTCGCGGACGAGGTCGCCTACACCGTCATCCGCACGGCGCGTTCGGAAATCGTCAAGGACGTGATGGATTACTCGGCGGCGATCTGCGACGCGGAAGGCCGCATGGTGGTCCAGGCGAAGACCATCGCGCTTCATCTGGGCGCGGTGCCAGAGGCGATGGGCGAGGTCTTGCGCCGCTACGCCAACGACATCCGTCCGGGCGACGCGATCATCGTCAACGATCCCTACCAAGGCGGCATGCATCTGCCCGATATCTTCATGTTCCACCCGATCTATTTCGAAGACGCTTTGATCGGCTGGAGCGTGGTGATTTGCCACCACACAGATGTCGGCGGGCGCGTCGCCGGCTCGAACGCCAGCGATTCGACCGAGATCTACCAGGAAGGCCTGCGCATCCCCGTGTTGAAGCTTTACGAGGGCGGGCGGATGAACGACACGCTCGCGCGCATCATCGAGCGCAATGTGCGCGTGCCCGATATCGTGCTCGGCGATTTGAAGGCGCAATACGCCGCCTGCCAGGTGGGCGGGCGGGAACTCGGCAAATTGTTCGAGAAGCACGGCGACCGGGCCATGCGCGCCTATATGGCCGAAACCATCGATTACGCCGAGCGCATGGCGCGTGCCGAGATTCGCACCTGGCCCAAGGGCACCTTTACCTTCACCGACTGGATCGACGACGACGGTTTTTCCGACGCGCCCATTCCCATCGTGGTCAACCTGACCGTGCACGAGGACCGGGTGAGCGTCGATTACGCGGGCTCCTCCCCCCAGGTCCGCGCGGCAATCAATTCGACGCTGTCGTACACCAAGTCCTGCACCTATCTGTCGGTGCGCTGCGCGCTCAAGGGCGATATTCCGAACAATGAGGGCGTATTCCGCTGCGTCGATGTCGTGGCGCCGGAAGGCTCGATTCTCAACCCCCGCCCGCCCGCGGCGGTGGCGGCGCGCGCGCTCACGGGCTACCGCGTCATGGACGCGATGTTCGGCGCGTTGGCGCAAGTGGTGCCCGACCGCATTCCCGCCGCCGGCGAGGGCGGCAACACGGTGGTGTCGCTCGCCAGCCGGCGCGCCGACGGCAGCGTATCCATCATCGTCGATATGATTTGCGGCGCTTGGGGCGGCCGGCCCGGCCGGGACGGCATCGAGGCAATCACCAATCCCTCGCAGAATCTATCGAACACGCCCGTCGAGGTGCTCGAGTCCCAGCATCCCGTGCGTATCGAGGAATACGCCCTCGTGCCCGATAGCTGCGGGGCGGGGGAGTATCGCGGCGGCCTCGGCCTCGCGCGCTCCTACCGCGTGCTGGCCGAAGGCGCCACGCTGCAACTGCGCTCGGACCGCATGCGTTTTCCGCCGTATGGCCTTGCGGGAGGCACGCCCGCGGCGCCGACGCGCAATCTGCTCGATCCCGAGGGCGAGGCCGAGGTGTTGCCGGCCAAGACAGGCCGCGCGCTCGAACGGGGCCAGGTGCTTTATCACGCCCAGCCCGGCGGCGGGGGCTTCGGCGATCCGTTGCGGCGCGATCCGGCGGCCGTCGCGCGCGATGTATGGAACGGCAAGATCACCGCCTCCTATGCGCGCGACAAGCACCGCGTCGTGGTCGATGGCGAATCGGGCACGCTTGACACGGCGGCGACGGCGGCGCTCAGGCTCGGCTGACGCGAGGTGCGGGGGCCGAGGGGCGTTTTACGTTTTGGTATGCCGGGCGGCTTAGGCCTTGGCCGCCGTGCAATCGATTTCGATACACCAATCTGGATACATGAGCCCATCGACGATCAACAGCGTGCTGGCGGGCCTGTTGTGGGCGCCGAAGACCTTGGCGCGTTCCTCGAAGAACGCGCCAATGAAGGTTTTGTCGGTCAGATAGACCGTAAATTTGACGACGTCCTGCAAGCTCATCCCGTTGGCTTCGAGACAGGTCAGGATATTGGCATAGGTCTGTGAGGTCTGCGCCGCGATGCCGGGCGCAACCGAGCCGTCCGGGCGCACGCCGATCTGACCCGAGAGTACAAGCCAGCGGGCATGGGGCGGCACCGTTACCACATGGCTATAAGCGCCGGCGGGCTTATGCAGGCCGGGCGGATTTGAGTAGGTGTTCATGGCGTGCTCTCCCTTTCAATAGGCGCCGCCGCTCCACGCCCTCGCAACTCAGGCGCAGCCGCGCCACGAAAACACGGTCGGGCGGAAAAACGGTACGCGATGAGGGTCAGACTTCCTTCGCGCCCGAGTAACGACCGAAGACGCGCTGGCCGAACGTGCCGAAAATCATCACGTCGTAAGCCTCGTTCGGCCTGCCGGCGACTTCCATCCCGGGCGAGCCCACCGGCATGCCGGGAACCGCCAAGCCGAGAGCCTTCGGGCGCTCGGCCAAGAGGCGCTTCAACGCGGATGCGGGCACGTGGCCTTCGATCGCATAACCTGCGACCTCGCCCGTATGGCAGGACGCTAGGCGGTCCGGGATCTTGAGGCGCGCCTTGAGCGGCGCCAAATCGGCGAGCTCGACGACATCAACGGAAAATCCCGAAGCCCGAACATGTTCCACCCAGCCCGAACAACAGCCGCAATTGGGGTCTTTACTCACGCGCAGGGCGGGCAGAGGGGCGGTCGGAGCCGCGAAAGCCGGGCGAAGTACCGCCAGCGCGGCGGACGAAGCGAGAAATCCCCGTCTGGTCATGGCGCGCATCGCGCGATCTCCCTTTTTCGTGGTCACCGGATTTGTCGTCACCGGTCGGCGCGGCCGATAACGGCCATAAGTTCCTCGATTTTCCGGCGCTGGTCGGACTTGTCGCCGGAATGGATCGCGTGCTCGACGCAGTGCTTCACATGGTCACGGAGGATTTCCTCCTCGAGGCGCCGCAAGGCCGCCCGAGCCGCCGCGATCTGCGTCACGATGTCGATACAATAGCGCTCGTCCCGCACCATGCGCGATAGACCGCCGATCTGGCCATCGATCCGGCTCAGACGTTTCAAGCACGCCGTCTTGATCTCGGTTCGCATGGGGTCTATATACCCCTGGAGGGTATTCATTTCAATTTCTTTTTGAGGGTATGGCAGTGGCACCCAAACACGGCGAGGCCGGGCATGGCGTGCACGGCCAACCGGCGGCCCAAGCGGAAAACCCCGCACGCGCGGCGCGCGTCATCGAGGGCGGCGTGCGCGACCCCGTATGCGGCATGACGGTCGATCCGCGAACCACGCCCCATCGCCACGATCACGCGGGCACCACGCATTATTTTTGCGGCGCGCGCTGCGTGGCGAAGTTCGCCGCCGACCCGCGCCGCTACCTTGCCCCCGAGCCATCGCCGCCGCCGCCCGCGCCGGAAGGCGCCATTTATACCTGCCCCATGCACCCCGAGATTCGCCAGACGGGGCCGGGTTCGTGTCCGATTTGCGGCATGGCGCTCGAGCCGGACATGCCATCCGCCGATACCGGTCCCAATCCCGAGCTCGCCGATATGCGGCGCCGGTTCTGGATCGGCCTGGCCCTGGCGCTGCCGGTCATCGCGCTCGAAATGGGCGGCCATGTCACGAACCTGCACATGCTGCTCGATCAAGGAATGTCGAACGGATTGCAATTCCTGTTCGCGACGCCGGTCGTGCTCTGGGCCGGCTGGCCGTTTTTCGTGCGGGCCTGGCGCTCGGTCGTCACGCGCAATCTCAACATGTTCACCCTCATTGCGCTCGGCACCGGCGCGGCTTGGACTTACAGCGTCGTGGCCGTGGCGGCGCCCGGTTTGTTTCCGCAGGCGTTTCGCGGCGCGAACGGCGCCGTCGCCGTCTATTTCGAGGCTGCGGCGATCATCACGATCCTGGTTCTCCTCGGCCAGGTTCTGGAATTGCGCGCGCGCGAAAGCACGGGCGGCGCCATTCGCGCACTGCTCGATTTGGCGCCCAAGACCGGAAGCCGCGTGCGCGAGGACGGTGGCGAGGAGGACATCCCGCTCGATGAGATTCGCGTCGGCGACAAATTGCGCGTGCGCCCCGGCGAGAAAATCCCCGCTGACGGCATTGTGGTCGATGGGCGCAGCGCCGTCGATGAATCCATGGTGACCGGCGAATCCATGCCGGTGACGAAGGAAAGGGACGAAGCTGTCATCGGCGGCACTATCAACCGTTCGGGTGCCTTGATCGTCGAGGCGCGTCGGATCGGCCGCGATACCGTGCTGGCGCAGATCGTTCGCCTCGTTGCCGAGGCCCAGCGTAGCCTCGCGCCGATCCAGCGCCTGGCCGACGAGGTTTCCGGGTGGTTCGTTCCGGCCGTCATGGCGGTTGGCGTCGTCGCGTTCGCCGTTTGGGCGATCTGGGGACCGGAGCCGCGATCGGCGCACGGCTTCATCGCGGCCGTCGCCGTGCTTATCATCGCCTGCCCGTGTGCGCTCGGCCTCGCAACACCTATGTCGATCATGGTCGGGGTGGGGCGCGGCGCGCAATCAGGGGTCTTGATCAAGAATGCCGAGGCGCTGGAACTCATGGAGGAGGTCGAAATCCTCGTCGTCGACAAGACCGGCACGCTCACCGAAGGCAAGCCCGCGGTGACCGCCATCGTCGCGGGCCCAGGTTTCGCCGAAGACGATATTTTGCGCTTGGCGGCGAGCGTCGAGCGCGCGAGCGAGCATCCCTTGGCTTCGGCCATCGTGGCGGCGGCGGCGGCACGGGGTCTCGCGATGGCGCCGGTCGCCGCATTCGATTCGCCTGTCGGCCGAGGCGTTCACGGCACGGTCGAGAACCGGCGCATCGCGCTCGGCAACGCCAAGTTTCTCCACGCTCAAGGCATCGATGTCGCGCCGCTCGCGGGCTCGGCCGAGGCTTTACGCCAAGACGGCGCCACCGTCATCTTCGCGGGCATCGAGGGAAAATTGGCAGGCGTCATCGCCATAGCCGATCCGGTCAAGCCATCCACCCCCGCGGCGCTTGCCGCGCTCAAGGCAATGGGCGTGCGGGTCGTGATGCTGACGGGCGACAACTGGACGACCGCGAAGGCGGTGGCGAGCCGCCTGGGAATAGACGAGGTCGAGGCCGAGATTCTGCCCGAGCAGAAGACCGAGCTCGTGCGTCGGTATCAAACGGGCGGCCGGGTGGTTGCCATGGCTGGCGACGGCGTGAACGACGCGCCGGCGCTGGCGGCGGCCGATATCGGCATCGCCATGGGCACGGGCACGGATGTGGCGATGGCCAGCGCGGGCATCACCCTGCTGAAGGGCGATCTCAACGGCATCGTTTACGCGCGGAAACTATCGCGCGCGACTATGAGGAATATCCGGCAAAATCTATTCTTCGCATTTTTCTACAACGCGGCCGGAGTGCCGGTTGCGGCGGGCGCGCTTTATCCGATATTCGGCGTGGTGCTGTCGCCGGTGATCGCCGCCGCCGCGATGGCGCTGTCCTCGGTCAGCGTCGTCGGCAATGCGTTGCGCTTGCGGACGGCGCGGCTGCGTTAGCGCACGGTGCAAGCATCGGCGGGTCGCGTCCCGCGAGGGCCCGATCGAATTACCCAAGTGTTGGATTTCGTCCAAGGACCGCTCGTCGTGCAAACGCTGGAAACGGAGGACGCCATGTCGCTTCACGACGGAACGGACGGCCGCGACGATCGACCCAAGCGCTTTCTGACTTCGCGCGCGGGTTTTGTCCTGCTTGGTTTTCTCGCCATTGCCGGCGCGCTTTTGTTCGCCGAACACCGCGCGCATGTTCTGGGCGCGCTGATTTGGCTGCCCCTTTTGGCGTGCCCGCTCATGCACCTGTTCATGCACGGGAAACATGGCGGGCATGGCCGTCGTGCCGACGATGATCGGCCGAATCGCGAAGCGGGCGGGCTATGAGCGACGGTTTGCCCGCCTATGGCTTATGGAGCCTCGTCGCGATCAACTCGGCGGTGTTCGTTTTCTTCGCCTACAGTTTTTTCAAGCCGCGAACAGGCCGGGATTGGCGCACGTTCGGCGCGTTCAGCGCGTTCTTGGTCGCGCTGTTCGCGGAGATGTACGGCTTTCCGCTCACGATTTACTTCCTCTCGGGATGGCTTCAGAGCCGCTATCCAAATATCGATTGGTTCTCCCACGATGCCGGCCATCTTCTCGAAATGCTGTTCGGTTGGAAGGCGGATCCGCATTTTGGGCCGTTCCATGTTCTGAGCTTCGTTTTCATCGGCGCGGGTTTTATCTTGATTTCCGCAGCTTGGCGGACGCTCCACGACGCGCAGCGGCGCGGCCGATTGGCGACCGTGGGGCCTTATCGCCACGTTCGCCACCCCCAATACGCTGGGTTTGTTCTCGTGATGCTCGGCTTTCTCGTCCAGTGGCCGACTTTGCTCACGGTCGCGATGTTTCCGGTTCTCGTCGTCATGTACGCGCGTCTCGCCCGCGCCGAGGAGCGTGACACGCTTGCCGCGTTCGGCGAGGGGTATCGCGAATACATGGCAAGAGTTCCGGCCTTCGTTCCGCGCCTTGGCCGTCTACTCGGCTCGGCTTGACCCGCGCGATAACCGGCGCCGGTCCGGGCCGCTGGCCATGCCGGACTTGTTCTGCGCTCGGTCCGCGCCGGACTTGTTCTGCGCTCAGTCCGCGCCGGACTTGTTCTGCGCTCGGTCCGCGCGGTATTTGGCGATCTTCCCTTCGTCGAGCTCGATGCCGAGGCCAGGTCCCGTGCGCGGTGAGACGGTTGTCGAATCGGCGGGGATGGGTTCGGTGATTATGTCCTCGACCAGGATATCGAGCGGCGAGCCGTGGGCGCCGCCCGAGAGCGTGGGGTAGGACGCAATGAAGGCCTGTGCTGCCGCCATGCCCACCCCCGAGGGCGCGGACGTGCCGGGCACGACGGCGATGCCCGCGCCTTCCGCGATGGCGGCGATCTTGCGCGCGGTGGTGAAGCCGCCCTTGATCGTCGGCTTGATGTGCACGGCGTCGGCCGCGCCCGCGCGCGCGACGCGCATCATGTCGTGTGGCGATTCGACTGATTCATCCACCACGATCAGCGCCGTGACCGCCTGGCGGATCATGGCCAAGCCTTCGAGGTCCCAGGATTTGGCGGGCTGCTCGATCCACTGCACGCCGTAGCCCTCGAGCTCGCGGATGAGGCGAATGGCGGTCTTGGTGTCGTAGAAGCCGTTGAAATCGATCTTGATCGGGATGTCCTTGCCGATGGCCTCGCGCACCAGGCGCAGGCGCGCCGCGTCGCGCTCGGGGCGCTCGCCGGCCTTGAGTTCGAGCTGCCGGTAGCCGCGCGCAACCGCCGATTTGGCGATCGCCGCCACGTCCTGGGGCTCGCCGATGGAGATGCCGTAGCCAACCCCCTCGACGACATAATCCTCGCGCGCCCTGCCGCCGAGAAGATCGATGACCGGCACGCCGAGCTTTTTTCCCATGAGATCGTAACAGGCGATGTCGAGCGCGGCCTTGACGCGAAGGTAGCTGTCCACTGCCCGGTCCATGCGCGACCAGATGCGCGCGAGATCGAACGGACTCTCGCCGAGCAATGCCGGCCCCAGATGTTCGCGGATGATGGCGAGGATGCCTTCCTGGGTTTCCACGCCCGGCCGCTCGAAACTGGGATAGGCCTCGACCTCGCCTAGGCCCACCCGGCCGTCGTCCGCGTGCAGCTTGACGATCACATGGTCGAACTTTGAGAAGGTGCCGCCGCTTTCGACGAGCGGGGTCTTCACCGGCAAATGCAGCGGTATCGTTTCGACGCGCGCAATGCGCATGGAATCCTCCCCGTTGGCGTCATTCTATCCTTGAGCGCCATCGACGCCACCGCCGAAGATCGCGCCCCTCGACCCCTGGACCGCCCCGGGGCGACCGCGCCATACTTACACGAACCGGGGAGCAAGCCATGAAGAAGAACGCCAAAGTCATCATCACCTGCGCCGTCACGGGCTCGGTGCACACGCCGACCATGTCCAAGCATCTGCCCATCACGCCGAACGAGATCGCGGAAGCCTCCATAGCCGCATCCGAGGCGGGCGCCTCGATCATCCATCTACACGCGCGCGATCCCAAGGACGGCCGGCCCACGCCCAGCCCCGACGTATTCATGGAATTTCTTCCCCGCATCAAGCAAGCCTCGAACGCCGTCATCAACATCACGACAGGCGGCGGCCTCGGCATGACGCTCGACGAGCGGCTCGCCGCGCCCAAGCGCGCCAGCCCCGAGATGACTTCGTTCAACATGGGTTCGATGAATTTCGGCCTGTTCCCCGTGGCGGAACGCATGTCGGGCTGGAAGTACGACTGGGAAAAGAAATATCTCGAAGGCACGAAGGATTTCGTGGTCAAGAACACGTTTCACGACATGGAACGGATCTGCAAGGAATTGGGCGAGGCCCACGGCACGCGCTTCGAGTTCGAGTGTTACGACGTGGGTCATCTCTACAGCCTGGCCTTCCTCGTCGAAAAAGGTTGGGTGAAGCCGCCATTCCTCATCCAGGGCATTTTCGGCATCTTGGGCGGTATCGGGGCGGATCATTCCAATCTCATGTTCATGCGCGAGACGGCGGATCGCCTGTTCGGCGAGGATTTCTATTTCTCCGTGTTGGCCGCCGGCCGCCACCAGATGGCGTTCTGCACCATGAACGCGATCATGGGCGGCAGCGTGCGCGTCGGCATGGAGGACAGCCTCTATATCGCCAAGGGCAAGCTGACCGAATCGAACGCCATGCAAGTCGCCAAGATCCGGCGCATCGTCGAGGATTTGTCGCTCGACGTGGCATCGCCCGACGAGGCGCGCGCGATGCTGCAACTCAAGGGCGCGCACCAGGTTGGGTTCTGATCGGGGCGTTTGGATTTTGCGCACCGGGCAAGCCCCCGCTGGGCGGTCCTTCTTTTCCACGGAACAGATAAAACGGAGAGCATGAGATGGCGCGTCCCGAACCGCAAAACGTTCGCCGCCTTGCCTGCATCGGCACCGGCTTGATGGGCGGGGGCTGGGTCGTCCACTTCCTTGCCCAGGGCATCGAGGTTCATGCCCAGGACCCCGATCCGGGCGCGGGCGAGAAGCTCAAGCGTCTCCTGGAACGCGCCTGGCCGCGCATGGTGGATTTGGGCCTGGCGAAAGGCGCCTCGCCCGATCGTTGGAAGATCACGACCAAGGTGGCCGAGGCGTGCGAGGGCGCGGAATTCGTCCAGGAAAGCGCGCCCGAGCGCGTGGATCTGAAAATCAAGCTCTTGGCGGAAATCGACCGCGCGACCGATCCCGATATCGTGATTTCGTCCACGACCTCGGGCTTCATGATGAGCGCCATGCACGGCGAGTGCGCGCGCCCGCAGCGCCTCGTGGTCGGCCATCCCTTCAACCCGCCATACCTCTTGCCCCTCGTCGAGGTCGTCGGCGGCTCGAAGACCGAGGCGTGGGCGGTCGATTGGGCGTGCGCGTTCTACGACCATTTCGGCCATTACGCGATCAAGATGGACGTCGAGGTGCCGGGCTTCATCGCCAACCGCCTGCAACAGGCGATCTGGCACGAAGCGCTGCACATGATCGTCAACGGCCAGGCGACGGTCGAACAAATTGACGCCGCCCAGCGCCAGGGCCCGGGCCTGCGTTGGGCGATGATGGGCCAGTTCGTGCTCATGCATCTCGCCGGCGGCGAGGGCGGCATAGACCATGCCATGGACCATTTCGCCGGCCCGCCCGAATCGAAATACGCCTATTTGAAGCCGCCGCCGATGACGCCCGATCTCGACCGCAAGATCCGCGAGGGCACCAAGAAAATCATCGGCAAGAAAAGCTATGCCGAGCTTGTGCGCGACCGGGACAAATTGCTGGTGGCCTTCCGCAAGGCGGTCGCGGCCTCCGAGTGGGACAAGCGGTAGTTTAGCGGGGCGCTCATCGGGCCAGGCGTTAATCGGGTCGGGCAAGGGGCGCCGTGAGGCGCGCCGGCTCGAAGGCGTAGGCCGCCATCGAGAGAATGCCGTAGGAGATGCTGTCGTGCAGGCGGCGTGCCTTGGGCACGGCGCCGGCGGCGCCGTAGGCGGCGAACAGCGGCAGGAAATGCTCGGGGCTCGGATGGTTGCGCGACGCGTGCGGCGCGTTTTCCCAGTCGAGTAGCGCCGTCTCGTCGCCCGCGAGCAGGGCGCGTTCGAGCCAGGCGTCAAACGCGGCGACATAATCCGGCGCGGCACCGTGGGCGCGGTAGCGGCCGTATTCCCGCAAATTATGCGTGGCCGCGCCGCTGCCCAGCACCAGCACGTCCTCGGCGAGCAGCGCGGCGAGCGCGCGCCCGACCGCCAGATGATGGCGCGCATCGCGCCGGGGCTGCACGGAAAGCTGCACCACCGGAATATCCGCCTCGGGATAGGCGAGCAGCAGAGGCGACCACGCGCCGTGATCGAGTCCGCGCGCCTCGTCGATGCCGGCGGGGATCCCGGCGTCGTTCAGAAGCCTTGCCGTCCGAATCGCCAAATCGGGCGCGCCCGGTGCTGGATAGTCGAGGCGGTGGAGTTCGCGCGGGAAGCCATGAAAATCGTGGATCGTCTCCGGTCGGGGCGCGCCGCCGAGCATCGGCGTCTCGGTTTCCCAATGCGCCGAGACGCATAGGATCGCGCGCGGCCGTCCGGCGACGGCGTGGAAGTTCGCGAGGAAGTCGCGCGCCGGCGCGTCCTCGATGGCCAGCGCCGGGCTGCCATGGCTGACGAAGATCGCGCGCGGCGCGGCGAGTTCGGACATCAGAACTCCTTGCCGATGGCGCGGTCGAGGGAGGCGGGACCTGCGCCACGAATGAAGACGGCAAGCGCGATGACGGCCCAGAACAACGGATACTCGTATCCGCCATCGGTCCAGAAATAGCCGTTGGCGAGGTGGACCTGGAAGGCGGCGATCAGCATCAGAATCGCGATGCCCGCGGCCGCCACGCGCGTGAACAGGCCGAGCACGAGGAACAATCCGCCGAAGAACTCGGTCGCGCCGACAAGATAGGCGAGGGCGGTCGCGGGATGGAGGCCGATTTGCTCGAAAAATTGGATGGTCGCGCCGATATCGCCACCGAACAGGCCGAATAATTTCTGCGCGCCGTGGGGCATGGCGAACAAACCGGTGGTTGCGCGCACCAGCGGCCAGGCCGCGCACGATAGGGCGCTGTAAAGTCCCGCCATGGCGGGAATGAACAGTTTGGAACGATCATAGGGTGCGGCCATGTCCGTGCTTCTCCTTTTGTGTGCCGTTGCGCTTAGGTCACATCCACGATGACGATCTCGCTGTCCTCGATGGCGCGAAGCTCGATCTCATTCACCCCCTCGACCGCCGCGCCGCCGCGCGCATCGAGACGCTGATCGTTTACCGCGATCGCGCCGCGCGTCGGCACAAGATAGACGCGCCGTCCGGGCTCGAGGACATGCCGGGCGCGCTGTCCGCGCGGCAAATCGACGGCCAGAACCGAGGCGTCCTGGGCGATTTCCAAGGCTTCACCGCGATTCGCCCGGCCCGAGGCCAGAGTCACGATTTCGCCCGGCCGTTCTGCGATGGCGATGCGTGCCTGCGACCAGCGCGGCGTCAAACCCTTGGCGCGCGGTTCGATCCAAATCTGGAACAACTCGGCATCGCCCACGGCCTCATTGCGTTCGGAATGCACGATCCCGGTGCCCGCGCTCATCGCCTGTACCTCGCCCGCGGCAATGTGCCCTTCATTGCCCAGGCTGTCGCGATGGGTGAGGACCCCTTTGCGCATGAAGGTCACGATCTCCATGTCGCGGTGCGGATGCATGCCAAAGCCGCCGCCGGCCTTGACCCGGTCGTCGTTCCAGACCCCAAGCGCGCCCCAACCCAGAAGCGCCGGATCGCGGAATTCGCCGAAGCTGAAATGATAGCGCGCGCTTAGCCAGTCGTTATCGAACCGGCCAAGGCGTTCCCACGGCGTGACGGCGATCATGATGCCTCCTGGTGGAAATGGTTCCGGATCGAATCGAGCCGGCCGTCTCGACCAAGGTGGCGGCCTTGATCTTCGCACACGCCCTGAATTTAGTGTTTCCTACAGCCGAGTAAGGGGCTAGAAATCGACACATTGTTTCCAAAGGTGCGATAATAATGCGCCAGGCCAATTCATTGTCCAATATGGCGATCTTCGCCAAAGTGGTGGAGGCGAAGAGCTTCACTGCGGCGGCGGCCGAGCTTGCCATGTCGAAATCCGCAGTCAGCAAGCATATCAGCCGGCTTGAGGATCGCCTGGGCGCGCGCTTGCTCAACCGCACGACGCGCCGCCTGAGCCTCACCGAAACCGGTGCGGCGTTTTACGACC
>JBJXGH010000163.1:0-3213 GCA_046153685.1 Alphaproteobacteria bacterium | reverse complement strand
CGACCGGCGCGCTCGACTATGCGCGCGCGGTGGCGACGCGCGAAGCCGAGGGCGCGCGCGCCGCGCTCGCGGCGCTGCCGGCCTCGGCGTACAGGGATTCTTTGCTAGAATTGGCGTCCTTCTCGGTGGTCCGCCATTCTTAGGTCGTCCACGGTGGTCCACGCCTCGGGGTGTAGCTCAGCCTGGTAGAGTACTGCGTTCGGGACGCAGGTGTCGCTGGTTCGAATCCAGTCACCCCGACCAAATCCTTTTCCCTCATCTGCTTTGTTAGTATTCCCGCGCCGATACCTCTCCGGGAGCGCGTGTTGAGCGAGGCAGGTGGCAGGCGCCGGCTGGCAGCGATTCTTGCCGCGGACGTGGCGGGATACTCGCGCCTGATGACGGCCGACGAAGACGCCACCGTGCTTGCGCTCGATAGCGCGCGCGGCGTCTTCAAGGCGCGCGTCGAGACGAACCAGGGCCGCATCATCGACATGGCGGGCGACTCGGTGCTCGCCATCTTCGAGACCGCAACCGGGGCGGTCGGCGCGGCGCTCGGCATCCAGGCGGAACTCGGCTCGATGGCGGAGGCGACGCCGGACCATCGGCGCATGCGCTTTCGCATCGGCGTGCACCTCGGCGACGTGATCGAAAAGGCCGACGGGACGATTTACGGCGACGGGGTCAATATCGCCGCGCGGTTGCAGGCGCTGGCCGAGCCCGGCGGCGTCACGGTGTCGGGCATGGTGCAGGAAGCGGTGCGCGACCGGGTCGCGGCCGGCTTCGAAGATCAGGGCGAGCACGCGGTCAAGAACATCGCGCGCCCCGTGCATGTATACCGCGTCGTCGTTGGCGCGCCAGGGAAAGACGCTCGGCCAGGCTACCGTCGGACGCGACGCTTCGCCATTCCGGTGGCGGTCCTATGCGCGATCCTGGTCGGTGTCTGGATGGCCACCACCGATACTGCGAAGAGCGCGCGTGCTTCGATTGCAACCTGGTTCGGCCAGAAGCCCTCGCAGGACTTGACGCGCGCGGCCATCGCGGTATTGCCGTTCGCCAACCAGAGCGGGGATCCGCAACGCGACTACTTCAGCGACGGGATTACCGAGGACGTCATCAATGCGCTGGGTCGATTCTCGGGCTTAATGGTCATGTCGCGCAATGCGGTCCACGTGTACAAAGGGCGCCCGATGCCCTCTGCCGATATCGGCCGCGAGCTGGGGGTGCGCTACATCGTGCAGGGCAGCGTGCGCCACGCCGACGGCAAGCTGCGGGTCGTCGTCGAGCTGAGCGACGCGCAAAAAGGCGCGCAGCTATGGTCGGAACGCTACGAAGGCGTGGGTGCGGAAGTGTTCGAGATCCAGGACCGGATCGTGAAGAACATCGCCGGCGCGCTGGCGGTCAAGCTCACGCGCATCGAGCAGCAGCGCGTGTTCAGCAAACCGACCGATAGCCTGGAAGCGTACGAGCTGGTACTGCACGCGCGTGCGCTCCTTGAACGCACGGCGCGCGGCAGCAATCGCGAAGCGCGTGCCTTGCTGGCGCGTGCCCAGACTCTCTCGCCCGATTACGCCGAGATCCTTATCGCTCTCGCCGAAGCGGAAATGCAGCGCGGACTCTATGGATGGGTAGAGGACGTGACGGAGGCCATGCGCCGTGGAGAGGAACTCTGCAAGCGCGTGCTCGCCTCCCAGGACCAGCGCGCGCACACGCGCGCGCATGCGCTGATTTCGGCAATCTACAGCAATCAGGACAGGTTCGAGGAGGCGCTGACCCACACGGAACGCGCCATCGCGCTGAACGCGAGCGATTCGACGGCCCTCTACAGGCGCGGCATGGCCTTGCTGTACGTCGGTCGGATCGACGAGTCTATCGCCGCCTATGACATGGCGAAGCGCTTCGACCCGAACCCCGGCATCGGCGACGCCAATAGCCTCGCGACGGCGTATTACGTCGCAGGTCGATACCGCGAGGCGTTGGCGCTGGCCGACTCCCTACTGACGATCGCTCCCCACCACGTATCCCTTAATGCCATACGCGCCGCCACGCTGGCGCAGCTTGGAAATGGCGAAGAAGCCCGGCGAGCGGCGGATCAGGTACGCCGTTTCAGTCCCTTATTTCAGGTAGAAAACATCGGCTCGCGTTTCACGAACCCGGCGCACACGACCAAGCTCCGCGACGGATTGCGCAAAGCGGGGCTGTGAAAGCGGCTATTTCTTCTCGCGCCAATTTGCTTCGGCCTTGGGAATCCGAAGGGCAAGGTAATTGCGATCTGTCTGCATGAGTTCCCGCTGCCGCGCCGCTGCCGCGGTATCTGGCGCACCCGTCACGTAGAGCTTTCCATCGACGATGGCCCATGCCTCCGGATTTCCCTCGTTCCGCGCCCCCCTCGCCATCGAGGCGGTGCAAAAACCGCCAAACTGAGGCGCGTAGCGCTCAGGGTCCGCGGCGAACTTGCTTCTATTGCCGGGGTTCGAGAAGAGGTAACGCTCCCCGTCCCAATCGTGACTGATCTTCGGGTCGCCCTTGACCGGCTTGCCCTCAGTGAAATAGGCAACCGGATCGTAGCCCTTGAGGACCACGCGCGGCGCCTTGGAGGCATCGCCTTGCGCAAGGCTCTCGGTGGCTGGCACCAAGAGCACGGCGGCCGCGAGAAGGAAACGTTGCAGGAATGCACGCGACGGATTCATGTTCCACCTCACCGGAAACGACGATAACTGCAGGTGCGGAAAACGGCGGGACTATCCTACGCTTCGGCCGTGGCGCAGACAAGTCGGCTCGTGTGCCGGATGGGGCCGTCCGGGCGGGCTGCGTGGGACGCATGCTTTTCCGAAATTCGCCTCATAATCCGCCCATGACAAAGCTGATCCTCCTCGGGGTGGCGGTCGTGGTCATCGTCTGGGTGCTGCGCCGCGCGTTCGCCGCGCCACGCGCCGACACGCCGCCGCCGGCCGCCGGCGGCAAGGAAGGCGAGCTCGTCAGCTGCGCGCATTGCGGCGTCAACCTGCCGAAGGGCGAAGCGCTCGTCGCCGGCAGCCGCGTCTTTTGCAGCGAGGAGCACCGGCGGCTCGGGCCGAAGGACGGCTGATGCAGGACGGCGCGCGCGCGCAGGACGCACCGCGCTACGCGGGGCTGTTCGGCCGCGACGGGGGCACGCCGGATTCGTTCTGGACCTCGCTGCGCTACTTCAACATCTACCGCATGGCGGTGGCGGCGCTGTTCCTCGGCATCACG